>NZ_CP043568.1:625627-938441 GCF_014076415.1 Comamonas testosteroni | reverse complement strand
CCGACCACCCTGAGTTCGATGCCTGGCGCTGGAATGACTACTGGGTTCCTCTGGATGTGGTGGTCGAATTCAAACGCGGCGTCTATGAAATGGCGCTGACCGAGCTGGCGCGCTTTCTGCCGCGCGGCGAGCAGCAGCGCAACCGCTATCTGCGCAGCGGCATGCGACCACGCGATCAAGAGGCAGGCCAGAGCGCCGGCGGCACTCCCCATCCTGGGCAGCACCATCAGGTCATGTACCCTGCCCGCACAGGGAGCTTTCGCATCAACCCCGGCATAGAGCTGCCGCCTGGTGCCAGTTTTGACCCCGACCCGCAGACCGGCATAGACAATCCGCCCGATCACAAGCCTCTGCAATGAGCAAAGCCGTAATGCCTCACAGCATTACGGCTTTTTTTGGTGACCGCCGGTACTCAGTGTCCGGCAACCACCATATTGTCGCGGTGCATCATTTCGGGACCGGCCGAGTAGCCCAGCAGCGATTCAATCTCCGAGGAGCTCTTGCGACACAGCAGCCGCGCTTCGGCACTGGCATAGCTGGCCAGACCACGGGCGATCTCGGCACCGTTCTCATCACGCACGGCAATCACTTCGCCGCGCGAGAAATCGCCCTCCACGGTGATCATGCCTATGGGCAGCAGGCTCTTGCCTTCATCACGCAGCTTGGAGACGGCACCCGCATCCACGGTCACCGAACCACGCAGCTGCAGATGATCGGCAATCCACTGCTTGCGCGCCTGCATCTTGTGCGTGTTGGCAACCAGCAGCGTGCCAATGGACTCGCCACGCGTCAGACGCAGCAGCACGTCTTTCTCACGTCCCCAGGCGATCACGGTGGAAGCACCGGAGCCCGCCGCACGCTTGGCCGCCAGGATCTTGGTGATCATCCCACCCGTGCCGATGGACAGGCCCGCACCACCGGCCATGGCTTCCAGCTCGGGGTTGCCGGCTTCGGCAACGTCGATGAACCTGGCATCGGGGTTCTTGCGCGGATCGGCGCTGTAGAGGCCGCGCTGATCGGTCAGGATGACCAGTGCATCAGCCTCGACCAGATTGGCCACCAGCGCGCCCAGGGTGTCGTTGTCGCCGAAACGGATCTCGTCGATCACCACCGTGTCGTTCTCGTTGATGACGGGCACCACGCCCAATTGCAGCAGCGTCAGCAGCGTGGTGCGGGCGTTCAGATAGCGCTCGCGATCGGCCAGATCCGCATGGGTCAGCAGCACCTGGGCACTGGGCACGCCTTCGCCGCGCAGCTTGGTCTCGTACATCTGGGCCAGCCCCATCTGACCGACGGCAGCAGCGGCCTGCAACTCATGCACCTCGGTCGGACGCGTGGCCCAGCCCAGTCGCTTCATGCCTTCGGCAATGGCGCCGCTGGAGACCATGATGACTTCGCGCTTGACGCCATCTTCACCATTCACCAATGCCGCCAGCTGGCGGCTCCACTCTTCAATGGCGGCCTCATCCAGACCACGACCTTCATTCGTAACCAGGCTGGAGCCGACTTTGACGACGATGCGACGGGCATCACGCAGCACATTGGAAGACATGAGAATTTACAGTGTTTTAAGCCTCTAACGCTTATGGAAAAAGCGCAAGGAGCTATTAAATTCAAAGCAAAACAGCGCACCAAGTGCGCTGCTGGGTTATACCCTCTAGCTTATTCCGGATCGTAAGAGGCGAAACGCGGATCGGTCATATCCAGACCAGAATCCTCACCTCCCGCAAAACGAGGATCGACTTCCTTGGGCGCCTGCTCCGCCAGTTGCTGGTTGTGCACATGCTCGAAGATCTTGCGGATCAGCGGCTCGCAGCCCTCACGGGTCAGCGCCGAGATCTCGAAGACCGGGCCCTTCCACTTGAAGCGCTTGACGAAGTCCTTGACCTTGGCGGCACGCTCTTCCTCGGGAACCATGTCCAGCTTGTTGAGCACCAGCCAGCGCGGCTTGTCGTAGAGCTCGGCGTCGTACTTCTTGAGCTCGGCCACGATGGCCCTGGCCTGCTCGACCGGGTCCACGCCTTCATCGAACGGTGCAATGTCCACGATATGCAGCAACAGACGCGTGCGCTGCAGGTGGCGCAGGAACTGGTGACCCAGGCCAGCACCTTCGGAAGCTCCTTCGATCAGGCCCGGGATGTCAGCCACCACAAAGCTCTGCTCGGCGGCCACGCGCACCACGCCCAGATTGGGATGCAAGGTGGTGAAGGGGTAGTCGGCAATCTTGGGGCGGGCGTTGGAGACGGCCGTGATGAAGGTGGACTTGCCGGCATTGGGCATGCCCAGCAGGCCCACATCGGCCAGCACCTTGAGCTCCAGCTTCAGGTTGCGGCGCTCGCCGGGATAGCCGGGAGTCTTCTGGCGCGGCGCCCGGTTGATGGCGCTCTTGAAACGCAGATTGCCGAAACCGCCGTCACCGCCCTTGGCGATGGTGATGACCTGGCCGGGCTCGAGCAGCTCGAACAGCACCTCGCCGGTATCCGCATCGCTGATGATGGTGCCCACGGGCATGTTCAGCGTGATGTCGTCACCGGCGGCGCCGAACATGTCGGAACCCATGCCGTGCTGGCCACGCTTGGCCTCGTGGCGACGCGAATAGCGGTAATCCACCAGCGTGTTCAGGTTCACATCGGCGACGGCGTACACATGACCGCCACGGCCGCCGTCGCCACCGTCGGGGCCGCCAAATTCCTTGTATTTTTCGTGCCGGAAAGACACGCAACCATTGCCGCCGTCACCGGCGGCAATGTCGATAAAAGCTTCGTCAACGAACTTCATGAGGCATCCAGTCTACAAAATCAGTGTGCACCAGAAGCTCCGGGCCACACCTGAGTGGTCTATTACCATGCCCCATCTGCCAGAAATCTGCTGCCTGGAGCCTTTTCAAACAACAAAGCCCCGACAAGTCGGGGCTTTGTTTGAGTCAAAGACGACTTATGCAGCCGTGATGTTGACTGTTTGCTTGGACAGAGCGCCCTTCACACCGAACGACACGTGGCCGTCAACCAGTGCAAACAGGGTGTGATCCTTGCCCACGCCAACGTTCTCACCGGGGTGGAACTTGGTGCCGCGCTGACGCACGATGATGGAACCAGCTGTCACCAGCTCGCCACCAAAGGCCTTCACGCCCAGCATTTTTGGCTTGGAATCACGTCCGTTACGCGTAGAGCCGCCGCCTTTTTTCTGTGCCATGACTTAGCTCCTAAAATTAAGCAGCGATTGCCACGATTTGCAGTTCGGTGAACTGCTGACGATGGCCTTGGCGCTTTTGATAGTGCTTACGACGGCGCATCTTGAAGATGTGCACCTTGTCGTGCTTGCCGTGAGCAACCACAGTTGCCTTTACAGATGCACCGGACACCAGGGGAGCACCAACCTTGATTTCAGCGCCGTTGCCGACGGCCAAAACTTGGTCGATCACGATTTCCTGGCCTACGTCCGCAGCAATCTGTTCTACCTTGATCTTTTCGCCAGCTGCAACGCGATACTGCTTGCCGCCGGTTTTTATGACTGCGTACATTGAAAACCTCTAAAGTCTGAGAGTTCCATGAAATGATTTCCACGGAGCCGGCAATTCTAGCACGCATGCATTTTTTCTGCTCTCATACCCCCAGGAAGCGCTTTGGGATCTCCGTACGCCGCGACGGAGCCCGCGCGAAATGGAATGCCAGGCGCAGGCTCGCGGCAAGGCTTGCTCCTTGCAAGCGACCGCAATGCCACAGACCGCCCGCAAAGCCTCTGTTCACTTGAACGGGCTCTGAGGGCACCACGCAAAACCCTGTTGCATCTTCCTATAATCGTGAGTCCACTTGGCGGTTCATCACCTTGACTACAGAAATTTCCACATCCAATCCGCTTGCCTTGATCGCAGATGACATGCGCGAAGTGGATATCGTCATTGCTCAGCGACTGACAACCAGCGTCCCCCTGATCGCACAGATCTCCCAATACATCATTGCCGCCGGCGGCAAGCGCCTGCGCCCGGCGCTGCTGCTGCTGATCGCCGGAGCCCTTGGCCACCAGGCCAAGAGCAAGTACATCCTGGCCGCCGTGGTGGAGCTGATTCATACCGCAACCCTGCTGCACGACGATGTGGTGGACGAATCCACGCTGCGTCGTGGCAGGGCCACGGCCAACGAGACCTTTGGCAACCCTGCCAGCGTTCTGGTCGGAGACTTTCTGCATACCCGCTCCTTCCAAATGATGGTGGAAGTGGGCAGCATGCGCGTGCTGCAAATCCTGTCCGACGCCACCAACGTGATCGCGGAAGGCGAAGTCCAGCAGCTCATCAATACTCATGATGCCTCGCTGAATGAGGCCGGCTATCTGCACGTCATCCGCTCCAAGACCGCCCAGCTCTTCGAGGCCAGCGCACAGCTGGCAGCCGTGCTGGCGGGTGCCACGCCCGAAGTGGAGCAGGCCTGTGCCGCCTATGGGCAGGCACTTGGAACGGCATTCCAGATCATTGACGACGTGCTGGACTACACCGGCAACACTCAGGAAATGGGCAAGAACCTGGGCGATGACCTGCGCGAAGGCAAATGCACCCTGCCCCTGATCGCCGCCATGCAGCGCGGCAGCGCCGAGCAGGCCGCCATCGTGCGCAACGCCATCGAGCAAGGCTCTACGGATCAACTGGATGCCGTGGTGGAAATCGTGCGCAGCACCGGCGCTCTGGACGTCGCCCGAGCCGCCGCGCACGCGGAAGCCCAGCGCGCCATTGATGCACTGGCCTCGCTGCCAAGCAATCCATACACCGCAAGTTTGCTACAATTGGCCTCTCAGCTTTTGGAGCGCCGCACCTGAATCGCCAGGTGCATTGAGGTGCTCGACAAACAAAGCCTGCGGGGTGTAGCTTAGCCTGGTAGAGCGCTACGTTCGGGACGTAGAGGCCGGAGGTTCGAATCCTCTCACCCCGACCAATCTCATTTTTTGTCGCAGTTTCTTGCGCCATGTTCAATGACGCGGCATTGGCGCATGCATGCGCCTCTGGCGACCTGCCGTTTGTCACAACAAGAATGGTAGGATAGGTCCTCTCCCACCTCTCCCAGACTTGGATACATGGCTGCTGCCGACAATCTGCAAAAGAACGCCCCTGCGCCCATTGCCATCCCTGGTATAGGCAGAGCCCTGATTTCTGCAGGAAAGGTTTCGCAGCAAGCCGCCGAGAACGCAGCCAAGAAAGCCGCCACAGGCAAGACCCCGTTCATTACCGAGCTCAGCCAGTCTGGCGAAATCAGCGCGCTGGAAATTGCCGAAACCATTTCCATGATGTTCAGCACTCCGCTGCTGGACCTCAACGCCATCGACGTCCAGCAACTTCCGCGCGAACTGCTGGACCCGAAAATCAGCAACGCCTATCGCGTGCTGGCACTCGGCAAGCGCGGCAACCGCCTCACCATTGCCACGGCAGACCCCACTCAGCAGGAAGCTGCCGAACAGATCAAATTCACGACCCAGTTGCTGGTGGACTGGGTGGTTGTCGAGGCCGACAAGCTGCAAAAGCTCGTCGAGCAGACCGGCAAGAGCGCCAGCGAATCACTGGACTCCTATTCCAGTTCCGGGGACTTTGACTTTGACGACGTCAAGATCGAGGATGCCCCCGAGGAAAAAGACAATGCCATCGGCGCCGAGGTCGAGGATGCGCCGGTCGTCAAGTTTCTGCACAAGATGCTGCTGGACGCCTTCAATATGCGCGCATCCGACCTGCATTTCGAGCCCTACGAACACAATTACCGCGTGCGCTTTCGCATCGACGGCGAGCTGCGCGAGATAGCCTCTCCTCCTATCGCGATCAAGGACAAGCTGGCCTCGCGCATCAAGGTGATCTCGCGCCTGGACATCTCGGAGAAACGCGTTCCGCAGGACGGCCGCATGAAGCTCAAGGTCGGCCCCGACCGCGTCATCGACTTTCGTGTCAGCACCTTGCCCACGCTGTTTGGCGAGAAGATCGTGATCCGTATCCTGGACCCAAGCTCGGCCAAGATGGGCATCGACGCCCTGGGCTACGAGCCCGAGGAAAAAGAGCGCCTGCTCAAGGCCATCAACCGCCCCTACGGCATGATTCTGGTCACCGGCCCCACGGGCTCGGGCAAGACCGTGTCGCTCTACACCTGCCTGAACCTGCTCAACCAGCCGGGCGTGAACATTGCCACCGCCGAAGACCCCTCCGAAATCAACATGCCCGGCGTCAACCAGGTCAATGTGAACGAGAAGGCCGGCCTGACCTTTGCCGCTGCGCTCAAATCCTTTCTGCGCCAGGACCCGGACATCATCATGGTCGGCGAAATCCGCGACCTGGAAACCGCCGACATCTCGATCAAGGCCGCCCAGACCGGGCACCTGGTGCTGTCCACGCTGCACACCAATGACGCTCCGACCACGCTGACGCGCATGCGCAATATGGGCATCGCCCCTTTCAATATTGCCTCCAGCGTGATTTTGATCACCGCCCAGCGTCTGGCTCGACGCCTGTGCGCGCAGTGCAAGGAGCCTGCCGACATACCGCGCGACGCCCTGATCGAGGCGGGCTACGATGAAGCCGAACTCAACGGCAGCTGGGTCAGCTACAAGCCTGTCGGCTGCCCGGCCTGCAACAATGGCTACAAGGGACGTGTCGGTATTTATCAGGTGATGCCCATCAGCGAAGAAATTCAACGCATCATCTTGCGTGACGGCAGCGCCCTGGAGATTGCCGCACAGGCCAAGGCCGAAGGAGTACGCTCTCTGCGCGACTCGGGCCTGCATAAAGTCAAGCTGGGTCTGACCTCACTCGAAGAAGTGCTGGCGGTCACCAACGAATAAAACCAGTATTAGTGAGGGAAGGCCATGGCAAGCGCAGCGTCCAAGGGAATCAAGGAATTTCTCTTCGAGTGGGAAGGCAAGGATCGCAACGGCAAGATCGTTCGCGGCGAGACTCGTGCCGGCGGAGAAAACCAGATCCAGGCCATGCTGCGCCGCCAGGGTGTGACGCCGTCCAAGATCAAGAAGCGCAAGACCCGCGGCGGCAAGAAGATCAAGCCCAAGGACATTGCACTGTTCACGCGCCAGCTGGCCACCATGATGAAGGCCGGCGTGCCGCTGCTGCAGTCTTTCGACATCGTGGGCCGTGGCAACACCAATCCCAACGTCACCAAGCTGCTCAACGACATCCGCTCCGATGTGGAAACCGGCACCTCGCTGAGCGCCGCCTTTCGCAAGTTTCCGCTCTATTTCAACAGCCTCTACTGCAACTTGGTGGAGGCCGGCGAGGCCGCCGGTATTCTGGAATCGCTGCTGGACCGTCTTGCCACCTACATGGAAAAGACGGAAGCCATCAAGTCCAAGATCAAGTCGGCGCTGATGTACCCCACCTCGGTCATGATCGTGGCTTTCGTCGTGGTGACCGTGATCATGATCTTCGTGATTCCGGCCTTCAAGGAGGTCTTCACCTCCTTTGGCGCCGACCTGCCCGCGCCCACGCTGCTGGTGATGGGCATCAGCGATTACTTTGTCCAGTACTGGTGGCTGATCTTTGGCGTGCTGGGCGGCGGCATCTATTTCTTCATGCAAGCCTGGAAGCGCAACGAGCGCGTGCAGCAGTTCATGGACCGCACCATGCTCAAGCTACCCGTCTTCGGCGTGCTGATCGAGAAGTCCTGCGTGGCCCGCTGGACACGTACGCTGTCCACCATGTTTGCCGCCGGCGTGCCGCTGGTCGAGGCGCTGGACTCCGTGGGCGGCGCCTCGGGCAACTACCTCTACAGAAACGCCACCGACAGGATTCAGTCGGAAGTCTCCACGGGCACCAGCCTGACCGTGGCCATGGCCAATGCCAATATCTTCCCTTCCATGGTGCTGCAGATGTGCGCCATCGGCGAGGAATCGGGCGCCATCGACCATATGCTGGGCAAGGCCGCCGACTTCTATGAAAGCGAAGTGGACGAAATGGTGGCGGGTCTTTCCAGCCTGATGGAGCCCATCATCATCGTCTTCCTGGGTACCTTGATCGGCGGCATCGTGGTGTCCATGTATCTGCCTATCTTCAAGCTGGGTCAAGTGGTCTGATGATTTCCGAACTGGTGTTGAATGCCGCTGCCGGCGGCGTGCTGGGCTTGCTGATCGGCAGCTTTCTGAATGTGGTGATCCACCGCCTGCCGCTGATGATGGAGCAGCAATGGCATGCCGAAGGCGTGCAATGGGCCGAGGAACAGAAGGAGAAGGACCAGGGCGCCAGAATCGAGCTGCCGCCGGCCAAGCCTGCCATCACGCTGAGCCAGCCTCGTTCGCGCTGCCCGAATTGCGGCCATCAAATCGCCTGGTACGAGAACATTCCCGTGCTGAGCTATCTGTTTCTGCGCGGACGCTGCGCCCAGTGCAAAAAGCCCATCAGTCTGCGCTATCCCCTGGTGGAACTGGTCTGCGCCGCTTTGTTTGCCTTCTGTCTGGGCCGCGACGGCCTGAGCGCCACCGGCTTTGCCTGGTGCGGCTTCAGCGCGGCGCTGCTGGCGCTCGCCTTGATAGACTGGGACACCACGTTCTTGCCGGACTCCATCACTCTGCCCCTGCTCTGGGCCGGCCTGATCGCGTCCGCCCTGCAATGGACCAGCGTGCCTCTGCAACAATCGCTGTGGGGCGCCGTCGCAGGCTATATGTCGCTATGGCTGATCTTCTGGGCCTTCAAGCTGGCAACAGGCAAGGAAGGCATGGGCTACGGCGACTTCAAGCTGTTTGCCGCACTCGGTGCCTGGTTTGGTTGGCAGGCACTGGTACCCATCATTCTCATGGCTTCGGTCGTGGGCGCCGTCATCGGCATTGCACTCAAGATCAACAGCAAGCTGCGAGAAGGCGGCTATGTACCCTTCGGCCCCTTTCTCGCCGGCGGCGGTTTCGTCAGCCTGATCTGGGGCCCGCAGGCGGTGCTCAGCTTTGCAGGCCTGTAGTCCATGAAAGTCGCACCTGAGCGCTCACCATTCAGACTGGGGCTGACGGGCGGCATCGGCAGCGGCAAAAGCACGGTTGCAGCCAGGCTGCAGGCATGCGGCGCAACGCTGATTGATGCCGACCATATCTCGCGCAGCCTGACGGCAAGCGGCGGCATGGCCCTGCCCCTCATCGCTCAGGCTTTTGGTGTCGACCTGATCGACGCACAGGGCGCCCTCGACCGCGCCCGCATGCGCGAGCTGGTCTTCGCCGATCCGTCCGCGCGGCAACGCCTGGAAGCCATTCTCCACCCCCTGATCGCCGAGCAGACCCGCCGGCAGCATGAAGCGGCCGTAGTTGCAGGCAGCAAGCTCATCGTGCACGACATTCCGCTGCTGGTCGAGTCCGGACACTGGCGAACACGCCTGGATGGCGTGCTGGTCGTGGACTGCCGCGAGAGCACGCAGACAGAGCGCGTCATGGCGCGCAGCGCTCTCACTCGCGAGGCCGTGCAGGCCATCATCGACGCCCAGGCCACGCGCGCCCAGCGTCTGGCCACGGCCGACTGGGTCATCTATAACGATGACGAGGTCACAATCGAAACTCTCCACGCATATACCGATCAAATCGCTGCATGGTTCGGGCTATGATGCAGGCCATGGCTTGGCCTGTGCGTGTGATCGCCGCATGTGCACGTTGACCGCTGATTCCTGTGCACCCCGAGGAGCCCAGCAAACGTGATCCTGTACGAATATCCTTTTAACGAGCGTCTGAGAACTTATCTGCGCCTTGAGCAGCTGTATCGCCGTCTGCGCGAGCTGCTGACCCGCGCGCATTCGGTCGATCATCATTTCGCCCTGATCACCATCTTCGAGATCATGGATGTGGCCTCGCGCAGCGATCTGCGGGCCGACGTCATCAAGGATCTGGAGCGCCAGAAGCACCTGCTGGACGTGTTGCGCGACAACCCCGATATTTCCCAGCACATGCTGCACCAGGTGGCGCGCCAGGTGGAGAGCTGCTTTGCCACCATCAATGCACAGACCGGCAAAACCGGCCAGGCGCTGACCGAGAACGAATGGCTGATGTCCATACGCAGCCGTGTGGGCATACCCGGCGGCACCTGCAGCTTTGACCTGCCGGCCTATCACGCCTGGCAGAATCTCGATCCGCGCTACCGCCAGCGCGATCTCGAAGACTGGGCCGGCGAGCTGACCCCGCTGGGTCAGGCGCTTGAGCTGATCCTGCAGCTGCTGCGCGAAACCGGCATTCCCCAGCGCGTGGTGGCCGAGCAAGGCGTGTTCCAGCAGGCCATGCCGGCTGGCCGCAGCTTCCAGCTGCTGCGCCTGCGCATAGACCCACATCTGAATCTGGTGCCGGAGATCAGCGGCAACCGCCTGCTGGTGTCGGTGCGCCTGCTCAAGCTGGCCCATGGCAGCAAGCCCCAGCCCTGCAATGACGACGCCACTTTCGAGCTCACGCTCTGCGCATAAGTCACCGGCAGTCTTCTCGTCCCGATTGAGCCGCACATTGCGGCTCAATGGCTTTCAGGGTCGACCACCCGTGTTTTCCAGCTGTGATACATCTACGCCATGAGCACTGACAAGCAATCCCCCACCATGGTGAAATGCCCGACCTGCGGCGGCCCCAGCGTTTTTTTGCCCAGCAACAAATTCCGCCCCTTCTGCAGCGAGCGTTGCCGCAATATCGACCTGGGCGCCTGGGGCAATGAAGAGTTCCGCGTTCCGGCTCAGACGCCTCCCGAAGATGCACCGTTTGGCGATCCACGCACAGAAAACTAAGAACGCCTCAAAAACAGGAGCAACTTGCGCCTTATATTTCCCGATTTCAGCTTGGCTACCCAAGTAAATCCAGAATCATCAGGCGCAAGGCACTCTCCATTCAAGAGCTTACTGCCTCACTCCACGGGCTGCTGCGCCTCGTAATGGCTTTGATCAAAGACCAGGCCGCGCTCCTCGCTCAGCCATTGCAGCACGGGATAGGCGCCGGGCAGGACGGGGTGCACATCGAGCGGCAGCTGCTGCCAGGCCATCTGCTGGCCCTCGCGCATCTCGAACTCGCCCGTCCATTCCGTCACCTTGCACCAGTGCAGACGCACCAGTGCATGCGGGTAGTCATGCTCGGTCACCTTCCAGGCATGGGCCTGGCCAATGGTCACACCCAGCTCTTCGATCAGCTCGCGGCGCAAGGCCTGCTCCACGCTCTCGCCGGCTTCCAGCTTGCCACCAGGAAACTCCCAGTAGCCCGCATACGGCTTGCCTGCGGGGCGGCTTGAAATCAGCAGCGCCCCATCGGATTCGCGCAACAGCACGCCCACGGCCACTTCCGTGTGCTTGCGCTGCGCCTGTGTTTCAGCAGTCACTTCCACAAAACTCTTTCTTCATTCCAGGTCTGCTTCTTCAGCCAGACCGTCCACATCTTCAATGCGCTTCTTGACCGTCACGGGGCGCTCGTTGCGGCCCGCATAGTCGCGCGCGAACTGGTGGGCCACACGGCCGCTGCGCGAGCCGCGCTCCAGCGCCCAGACCAGGGCTTCGGGCCTGGCCGCCTCGATGGTGGCCTGGTCCATGCCCAGCGCAGACAGCCACTGCGCCACCACGCGCAGATACTCGTCCTGACTGAAGGGGTAGAAGCTCACCCAGAGGCCGAAGCGCTCTGACAGGGAGATTTTCTCCTCCACCACCTCGCCGGGATGGATCTCGCCGTTCTCGCTTTTTTGCTGCGCCAGGTTGTCCGTCATGTACTCGGGCAGCAGATGGCGGCGATTGCTGGTGGCATAGACAAGCACATTGGGCGTGGCCGCGGAAACCGAGCCATCCAGCATGGACTTCATGGCCTTGTAGCCGGGCTCGCCCTCTTCAAAGCTCAGGTCATCGCAATAGATGATGAATTTCTCGCTCCGGCCGGCAACCACATCGACGATGTCGGGAAGATCGGTCAGATCAGCCTTGTCCACCTCGATCAGACGCAGGCCCTGGGGCGCATAGCTGTGCAGACAGGCGCGGATCAGCGAGGACTTGCCCGTGCCGCGCGCGCCCGTCAGCAGCACGTTGTTGGCCGTGCGACCGCTGACGAACTGCTCGGTATTGCGGGCAATCTTTTCCTTTTGCACATCGATGTTCTGCAGATCGGACAACTGCATGGCGCCCACATGGCGCACCGGCTCCAGCACGCCGCAGCCGTTCGCGCGCTTGCGGTAGCGCCAGGCAATCGCCGCATTCCAATCGGCGGGCGCCTGCAGGGGCTGGGGCAGCACGGACTCGATGCGCTGCATCAATTGCTCGGCACGCTCGACCAAGCGCTCCAAAGGATTCATCACATCTTGCACGACCAAATCTCCATATTTTTATAGCTTCTTGCGTCAGCCCAATGTTGATTTCAGATTGAAAAGCAATCGAAAATCAATACGGGCGAACGTAGGCAGCTCCTTAAATTGCAGCAAACGCAGTCGCCAACGAGGCATAAGCTGGCGCGGCCCAAGCCAGAGATACCGAGCAAGAGCCGCCTCGCAGCGAAGGTATCGTCCCCCTCCCGATGCAACGCATCGAGAGAGGGGGAAGGCGCGTTGCCCAGGCGGGACCGCCTAGGCAAAGCGCCTCAGGGGGTGCTCAATTACGACCGGTAATCCGCATTGATCGTCACATATTCGTGACTCAGATCGCAGGTCCATACCGTCTGCGCGGCATCGCCACGACCCAGCACCACGCGCACCAGGATCTCCTGCTGCTTCATCACGCGCTGGCCGTCTTCTTCCTTGTAGGAAGGGTTGCGGCCGCCGTCGACCACCACATGCACATCGTCCAGGAACAGATCGATCTTGGTCTGATCCAGATCGGCAATGCCGGCATAGCCTACAGCAGCCAGGATGCGACCCAGGTTGGGGTCGGAAGCAAAAAAGGCCGTCTTGACCAGGGGAGAGTGGGCAATGGAGTAAGCGACCAGACGGCACTCCTCCTCATTCTTGCCGCCCTCGACCTTGACGCTGATGAACTTGGTGGCGCCCTCGCCATCGCGAACAATGGCCTGCGCGAGTTTTTGCGCCACTTCCAGCAATGCGGCTTTGAGCTGCTCGCCTTCGGCGCTGGAGAGCTCCTTGATCTGGGCGTTGCCTGCCTTGTGGGTGGCGATCAGCACGAACGAGTCATTGGTGGAGGTGTCGCCATCAATGGTCACGCGGTTGAAGGAGCCGTCGGCCAGCTCCTTGACCAGGGGCTGCAGCAACTCGGGTGCGATCGCCGCATCGGTAGCCAGAAAGCCCAGCATGGTCGCCATATTGGGGCGGATCATGCCCGCGCCCTTGCTGATGCCGGTGATGGAGACCGTCTTGCCGCCAATGCTGACGCTGCGGCTGAAAGCCTTGGGCAAGGTGTCGGTGGTCATGATGCCTTCGGCAGCACTGGCCCAGTTATCTTCCTTGGCGGCAGCGATGGCCTTGGGCATGCCCGCCACGATGCGGTCCACGGGCAGCTCTTCCATGATCACGCCGGTGGAAAAAGGCAGGATCTGGCCCGCGTTCAGATCCAGCTCCTTGGCCAGAGCCGCGCAGGTGGCACGGGCATTGGCCAGACCGGCTGCGCCGGTGCCGGCATTGGCATTACCGGTGTTGATGACCATGGCGCGGATGCCGGTACCGGCCGCCAGATGCTCGCGGCAGATCTGCACGGGAGCTGCGCAGAAACGGTTCTGGGTGAAGACGCCCGCCACCGAGGCGCCTGCGTCGAGCAGGAACACCGTCAGGTCCTTGCGATTGGCCTTGCGCACGCCGGCTTCGGTAACACCAATGCGAACGCCATTGATCGCCAGCAGATCAGCGGCGACGGGAGCGGAAAGATTCACGGACATTTCTGTATGTTCCTAGAAAAGTAGAAGACACCCCCTGAGCCGCTGCGCGGCTTCCCCCTCTCTCGCCTGGCGGGAGGGGGACGACATCCTCGCTGCGGGGCGGCCCTTGCTCGATGTCTCTCGCCTGGAGCACGCCACTGATTCACAGTCCGCGGGGCAAGTTCGGACTGCAAGCAAAACGTTCCCCATTATCGGAACAAACGGAGGCCTGATCGGACTTGCCGGATTTTGTTGCGCAAAAAGCTGAGTCCCAATGCAAACACGGGCCAAAGCCCGTGTTGTAAATGCAGCTTGAGACGCACTGTCCAAGCCAGAGCCGCCTCACGGCGGGGCCGTGAGTCCCCCTTGGGGCAAGGCGCAAAGCGCCTCAGGGGTCAGGACAGCTTGCCGTGGCAAAGCTTGAACTTCTTGCCGCTGCCGCAAGGGCAAGGGTCGTTGCGGCCCACATGCACGCCCTCGGGCATGGCCAGAGGCTCGGCCAGCATCACGTCGTCTTCGATGCTCATGCCTTCGGTCTCCGAGGGCGAGGCATAGCTCATGTGCTCCAGGCTCTGCGCGCCGCGCTCGTTCATGGCGACGGCGGCTTCGTCCATCTCTTCGCGCGAGCGGACCTGGACCGTCATCAGCACGCGGGTGACTTCGGTCTTGACCTGATCGATCAGTTGGCGGAACAGCTCGAAAGCCTCGCGCTTGTATTCCTGCTTGGGCTGCTTCTGGGCATAGCCGCGCAGGTGAATGCCCTGGCGCAGATAGTCCAGCGCGGCCAGGTGATCACGCCAGTTGGTGTCGAAGCTCTGCAGCAGCACGGCACGCTGGAATTGCGTGAAGTTTTCCTGGCCGATCAGGGCCACCTTGGCGTCGAACAGATCGTGGGCCGCCTTGACGACCTTTTCCAGAATGTCTTCGTCGGTGATGGATTCCGAGCCCGCCACGTCCTGCTGCAAGGAAAGATCGATCTGCCATTCGCTGGCCAGCGCCTTCTCCAGGCCGGGCACATCCCACTGCTCTTCCATGGAATCGACCGGCACGTACTGACGCACCAGATCGGTGATTACGTCCTCGCGCATGGCGGCCAGCATGTCGCCCAGATCGGTCGAGTCCAGAATGTCGTTGCGCTGCTGGTAGATCACCTTGCGCTGGTCGTTCGCCACATCGTCGTATTCGAGCAGCTGCTTGCGCATGTCGAAGTTGCGGGCTTCGACCTTGCGCTGTGCAGACTCGATGGAGCGGGTCACGATGCCGGCCTCGATGGCTTCGCCTTCGGGCATCTTCAGGCGGTCCATGATGGCCTTGACGCGGTCGCCCGCGAAGATGCGCATCAGCTGGTCATCCAGGCTCAGATAGAAGCGCGAGGAACCGGGGTCGCCCTGGCGGCCCGAGCGGCCACGCAGCTGGTTGTCGATACGGCGCGACTCATGACGCTCGGTGGCGATGATGCGCAGGCCGCCCAGCGCCACGATCTTGTCGTGGGCCACTTGCCAGTCGGCACGCAGCTGCTCGATCTGCTGCTGGCGTTCGGTCTCGCTCAGCGCCTCGTTGCTCTCGATGGCCTTGAGCTGCTTGTCGATATTGCCGCCCAGCACGATGTCGGTACCACGGCCGGCCATATTGGTGGCGATGGTGATCATGCCTTCGCTGCCCGCCTGGGCAATGATGTCGGCCTCACGCTCATGCTGCTTGGCGTTGAGCACCTGATGGGGCAGCTTTTCGCGGGTCAGCAGCTGGTCGATGATTTCGGAGTTCTCGATCGAGGTCGTGCCGACCAGCACGGGCTGGCCGCGCTCGTAGCACTCGCGGATATCCTTGATCGCCGCGTCGTACTTTTCCTTGGTGGTCTTGTAGACGCGATCGAGCTGGTCCTGGCGCTTGCTGGGCTTGTTGGGCGGCACCACCACGGTCTCCAGGCCATAGATTTCCTGGAATTCGTAGGCCTCGGTGTCGGCCGTACCGGTCATGCCCGACAGCTTCTTGTAGAGACGGAAGTAGTTCTGGAAGGTGATCGAGGCCATGGTCTGGTTCTCGGCCTGGATGGCCACACCTTCCTTGGCTTCCACGGCCTGGTGCAGACCATCGCTCCAGCGGCGGCCAGCCATCAGACGGCCGGTGAACTCGTCCACGATCACGATTTCGTCGTTCTGCACCACATAGTGCTGGTCGCGGAAATACAGCTGGTTGGCACGCAGCGCGGCGTACAGATGATGCACCAGAGAGATATTGGATGGGTCGTACAGGGACGAGCCTTCGGCGATCAGGCCGGCATGGGCCAGCAGGCGCTCGGCCGCTTCATAACCTTGATCAGTCAGGTAGACCTGATGGGATTTCTCATCAACCGTGAAATCGCCGGGCTTGGTCACGCCTTCGCCCGTACGGGGATCGGCTTCCCCCTCCTGGCGCACCAGATTCGGCACGATCTGGTTCATGGCCACGTACATGGCCGTGTGATCTTCGGCCGGGCCGGAGATGATCAACGGAGTACGCGCCTCGTCGATCAGGATGGAGTCCACCTCGTCGACGATGGCGTAGTTCAGCACGCGCTGCACGCGGTCGCCGGGCTCGTACACCATGTTGTCACGCAGGTAGTCGAAGCCGTATTCGTTGTTCGTGCCGTAGGTGATGTCGGAGTTGTATGCCTGCTGCTTTTGTTCGCGCGACAGATTGGGCAGGTTGATGCCCACCGACAGGCCGAGGAAGTTGTAGAGGCGGGCCATGGTCGTGGCATCGCGGTTGGCCAGGTAATCGTTGACGGTCACGACATGCACGCCCTCGCCCGACAGGGCATTGAGGTACACGGGCAGCGTCGCGGTCAGCGTCTTGCCTTCGCCGGTGCGCATTTCGGCAATCTTGCCGTAATGCAGCGCCATGGCGCCCAGCATCTGTACGTCGAAGTGACGCATCTTCATGACGCGCTTGGAGCCTTCACGCACTACGGCAAAGGCTTCAGGCAACAACTCGTCCAGCGCCTCGCCCTTGGCAACGCGGTCCTTGAACTCCTGCGTCTTGGCGCGCAATGCCTCATCGCTGAGCTTTTCGTACTCAGGCTCCATCGCATTGATGCGAGCGACTGTTTTACGGTATTGCTTGAGCAACCGGTCATTGCGGCTGCCGAACAGTTTGGTGAGGAAATTGGTGGCCATGCGTGCGAAGGCACATTGCTTTTTTGCCTGTTGCGCAAAGCAATGTGTCCAGAATCCCTTGATTGTTGGTCTTCAGATGGGGCCGTCCCTGCGGCAGTCAAGAGCCACACCCGAAATGGGTGAAAAAACCTCCTGACGCACCCCAAACTGGGACAGGACCAAAAAATGATTCTAACCGCGCAAGCCTGCCTTGGCTTTTCGCTACTCCAGAGCACGTATGGGATTGCACTGCGCGCGCAAATAGCCGGCACTGCGGCATTCATTCCCGGCTGAGCTAAGCTCGGGCTTAGCCCCTGCCCAACTGTTTGCCGCTCGCATGACCATTGTTCGCCGCCATCACGCCGTAACTGCCATCAATGCCATGGAGTCTTCTCCCACATTGGCGCGCCTGGCAGCACTGACTCAGGACTCCAGCAACCGGCTCAAAGCCGTTTTACCCCTGGTTCCGCCCATGCTGCGCGCCAGCTTGCAGGCCGGCCCCATTGATGAGGACGGCTGGTGCCTGATTGTGAAAAACAACGCTGCTGCGGCCAAAGTGCGCCAATTGCTGCCGGCCATGGCGGCTCATCTGCGCACCAAAGGCTGGACTGTCAACAGCATCCGCATCAAAGTTCAGGCCTGACAAGACCTTTTTAGAGTCAGAAAAACAAAAAAGGCCTCCGAAGAGACCTATTTGTTTGGTGCCGGTTGTCGGATTCGAACTGACGACCTACCGCTTACAAGGCGGGTGCTCTACCAACTGAGCTAAACCGGCGAAGACTGAATTCTAACGTAGAAATTCAGCCCCAAAAGAAGAATCCTGAAATTTCCCGATCTACCGGCAAAAACGCTGACCGGACTACTTCACACGCTTGAGCGCCGGACGACCACCTGCGGGTGGCGGTGTACGAGGAGCGTCATCTTCGCCGGAAGCTTCTGCTTCCGCCTTGACAGGAACCAGTTGCACCACACGCTCGGCCGAGGACTCCTCACCCGACTCCATCTCGGGCTCGGCATCTTCCATCGATGGTGCATCGCCATCCTCGGGGACTTCGTCCTCCTCGGGCGGGAAGGCCATGCCCTGGCCGGTCTCGCGGGCATAGATGGCCATGACGTTCGCCACAGGCACCATGATTTCCCGTGGCTGGCCGCCAAAGCGTGCCTTGAATTCAACATACTCATTGCCGATCAGCAGGCCGCTGGTCGCGTCATAGCTGATGTTGAGCACGATTTGACCATCACGCACGAACTCCATGGGCACCTGGGTGCTGCGGTCCACGCGCACGGCAATATGCGGCGTCAAACCATTGTCGGTACACCATTCAAACAATGCCCGCAGCAGATACGGGCGGGTTGAAGTCGTTTCAGGGGCTGTCATCTCATTTCCTGACGAATCAAATCCAGAAGATTGCAAAGACAAAAAAGCGGGCAGATGAAGGAAAGCCCTTCAACATGCCCGCTCTGCGCTCATGTGCAATTACTTGCGCATGACCTTTTCAGAGGGAGTCAGTGCTTCAATGTAAGCGGGGCGCGAGAAAATGCGCTCGGCATACTTGAGCAGAGGGGCAGCATTCTTGGACAGCTCGATGCCGTAATAGTCCAGGCGCCACAGCAGGGGAGCAATCGCCACATCCAGCATGGAGAAGTTCTCGCCCATGATGTACTTGTTCTTCAGGAAGATGGGCGCCATCTGGGTCAGGCGGTCACGGATATGGGCACGAGCCTTCTCCAGAGCCTTTTCGTTGCCCTTGACGTTGCGCTCTTCCAGAGCGCTCACGTGCACGAACAGCTCCTTTTCGAAGTTCAGCAGGAACAGGCGCACACGGGCACGGTCCACAGGGTCACCAGGCATCAGCTGGGGATGGGGAAAGCGCTCATCGATGTACTCGTTGATGATGTTGGACTCGTACAGAATCAGGTCGCGCTCGACCAGGATTGGCACTTGACCATAGGGGTTCATCACGGCGATTTCTTCGGGCTTGCTGAACAAGTCCACATCGCGGATCTCGAAATCCATGCCTTTTTCAAACAGCACAAAGCGGCAGCGGTGTGAGAAGGGGCAAGTCGTTCCCGAATAAAGCACCATCATGGTGGAGACTCCTAAAAATCAAAAAGAGTGGGTTGCCCACGGCACCCCACTCTGCACTAACACGGTTTGGCTGCAGACAACTTCTGCACGGCGGCAAAGCCTATTTCACGTCTTTCCAGAACGCGGCATTCAGGCGCCAAGCGATAAAGATGAAGAAGGCCAGGAAAATCAACACGCCCACCCCGATACGGGTTCGGGTGTTCTGAGCCGGCTCCCCCATCCATTGCAGGTAATTCACCAGATCGCCAACTGCCTGATCGTACTGCACTGCGCTCATCTTGCCAGGAGACACCTGCTCCCAACCCTTGAAGACCTGGGTCTTAGTTCCATGGTCGTCATGCTCTTCGAAGATGGCGCGACGCTCACCCTGCAGCTCCCACAGCGCATGCGGCATGCCTACGCTGGGAAAGGCAAGATTATTCCAGCCCGTGGCCTTGGTGTCATCCCTGTAGAAAGTACGCAAGAAGGTATACAGGTAATCAGCTCCCGAGCCGCCCGAGCCGGCACGCGAGCGCGCGATCACGGTCAGGTCGGGAGGGTTGGCACCGAACCACTCCTTGGCTTCCTTGGGATTGATGGCTGCCTTCATGGTCTCACCCACCTTGTCGGTGCTGAACAGCAGATTGTCCTTGATGTCCTGATCGGTCAGGCCGATGTCCTTCAAGCGATTGAAACGCATGAAGGCAGCGGAGTGGCAGCTCAGGCAGTAATTGACAAAGATCTTGGCACCATTTTGCAGGGATGCCGTGTCGCTGGTGTTGACCGGCGCCTTGTCCCAGTGGATGCCGCCTTCGGAGGCTTGCGCAGCACCGGCGATACCCAGGGCTGCAACCAGGGTCAGAATCAGTTTCTTCATTCTTGTTCTCTCCTGCTTCAGTGAGGCTTGAAGGTGACACGCTCGGGCACGGGCTTGGTTTCACCCAAGCGGCTCCACCAGGGCATGAGCAGGAAGAAGCCGAAGTAGAACAGCGTGCCGACCTGCGACACCTTCTCGCCCACCGGCGACGGAGGCTGCACCCCCAGATAGGCCAGGACGACGAAGTTCACCACAAACACTGCATACACATATTTGTGCCAGCTGGGACGATAGCGGATCGACTTGACCGGGCTGCAATCGAGCCAGGGCAGGGCAAACAGGATGATGACCGCACCACCCATGACGACCACGCCCCAGAACTTGGCATCGATGGACAGCATCATGGCGATGGCACCCAGAGCCACGATGGCGACGGCGCCCTTGGCAAAACCGGGCAGGCGCGACTTGAGAATGCCGTAGCCGGCACCCAGCACCACGCAGGCGATCAGCACATACATCATCTCGCTGGTGATGGCACGCAGCATCGAATAGAAGGGCGTGAAATACCAGACAGGGGCAATGTGATTGGGCGTCTTGAGCGGGTCGGCCGGGATGAAGTTGTTGTACTCCAGGAAGTAGCCGCCGAACTCGGGCGCAAAGAACACCACGGCCGAGAACAGGAACAGGAACACCGTCACGCCAAAGATGTCATGCACCGTGTAGTAGGGATGGAAGGGAACGCCATCCAGAGGGCGGCCTTTTTCATCCTTGGGCGCATTCGGGCCCTTGATCTCAATACCATCGGGATTGTTGGAGCCCACGTCGTGCAGCGCCAGCAAATGCGCGACGACCAGACCCAGCAGCACCAGAGGCACGGCGATCACGTGGAAGCTGAAGAAGCGGTTCAGAGTCGCATCGCCCACCACATAGTCGCCACGGATCAGCAGAGCCAGATCGGGACCGACAAAGGGGATGGCGGAGAACAGGTTCACGATCACCTGAGCGCCCCAGTACGACATCTGGCCCCAGGGCAGCAGATAGCCCATAAAGGCTTCGGCCATCAGCACCAGGAAGATGGCGCAGCCGAAGATCCAGACCAGTTCACGTGGTTTGCGGTAAGAACCATACAGAAGACCGCGGAACATATGCAGATAGACCACCACAAAGAACGCCGAGGCGCCTGTGGAGTGCATGTAGCGGATCAGCCAGCCCCAGGGCACATCACGCATGATGTATTCCACGGAAGCAAACGCCTTTTCGGCATCAGGCTTGTAGTGCATCACCAGGAAGATGCCGGTGACGATCTGGATCACCAGCACCAGCAGCGCCAGTGAGCCGAAGATGTACCAGAAGTTGAAGTTCTTGGGAGCGTAGTACTCCGACATATGGACGCGGTACGCATCGAATGCCGTCGGAAACCGGTTCTCCAGCCAGTTCATGGCCTTCGCTCCGGTCGTGGAGTTCGGGTCGATTTGCTTGAATTCGTGGGCCATTGTTCTTGTCTCCCTCAGGCTGCCTTGGTGTCTTCACCAATCAGCAGCTTGGTGTCGGACAGATACATATGTGGCGGCACTTGCAGGTTGTCCGGAGCTGGCTTGTTCTTGAACACCCGGCCGGCCATGTCAAAGGTGGAGCCATGGCATGGGCACAGGAAACCGCCCTTCCAGTCTGCAGGCAGCGAAGGCTGAGGCCCGGCGACGAACTTGTCGGTGGGAGAGCAGCCCAGATGCGTGCAGATGCCCACGACCACCAGGATTTCAGGCTTGATGGAGCGCGCTTCATTGCGCGCATAGGGAGGAGTGAACTCTTCGGGATGACGCGCCGAGCCTGGGTCTGCCAGTTCGCCATCGAGGCCTGGCAAGTCCTTGAGCTGCTCGGGTGTGCGCTTGATGATCCACACCGGCTTGCCACGCCACTCGACGGTGAGCTTCTCACCATCCTTGAGATTGGAGATATCCACCTCTACCGCAGCACCTGCTGCTTTGGCTTTTTCAGAAGGCTGGAAGGAGCTCACAAAAGGGACGGCCGTTGCCACACCGCCCACGGCACCAGCACATGCTGACGTGATGATCCACGTGCGCTTGCTGGAGTCGACTGGAGAGTCACTCATGGATTTCCTCGAAGTACATCGCTTGATTTGGGGTCAACTGCAAATTCTAGCGGCGGGGTTATGGTTATTCCAGCCCCAGTCCGACGTTGACAACGGCCAAAGTCACGCAATACTGCGCTATCTCAAACTCTTAGTGACTGGAACTGCTTATGGGCATGATGCAAGAATTCCGCGAGTTCGCAATCAAGGGAAACGTCATGGATCTTGCCGTGGGCGTGATCATCGGCGGCGCGTTCGGGAAAATCGTTGATTCCGTGGTCAACGACCTCATCATGCCTCTGGTGGGCCTGTTCTTTGGCAAGCTGGATTTTTCCAACCTGTTCGTCGTTCTGGGCACCATGCCCGAAGGAGTTCCTCGTACTCTGGATGCACTGAAAAAAGCCGGCATTCCTGTATTTGCCTACGGCAACTTCATCACGGTTGCAGTGAATTTCGTGATTCTGGCCTTCATCATTTTCATGATGGTCAAGCAGATCAACCGCCTCAAGCGCGAGGCACCTGCGGCACCGGAGCAAGCACCCGCTACGCCTGAAGACATTCAGCTGCTGCGCGAGATCCGCGACAGCCTCAATCGCAAGGCCTGAGATCCTTCAAATCCGATGACTGAAAGCCTGCCGGCACCGGCAGGCTTTTTTCATGGGTGCGAATGCCGTGCACGCCTCCGGGCGGCCACCGCGCGATCTGCCGCGGAGAAACCCCGTCAAATAGCCAGACTGCGGGCCATGTGCACGGCTTCGAGCAGGCTGGCCTCGTCGGCCACGCCCAGGCCGGCAATGTCAAAGGCCGTGCCATGGTCGGGACTGGTGCGTACCAGCGGCAAACCCAGGGTCACGTTGACGCCTTTTTCCACACCCAAATATTTGACTGGGATCAACCCTTGGTCGTGGTACATCGCCAACACCGCATCGAATTCACCCGGGTGATCTGGCGTATTTCGCGCCCGCATGAAGACCGTGTCCGGCGCAAACGGCCCCTGCACATCCATGCCTTCAGCCTGCGCTGCCGCGATCGCCGGGGCAATGATCTCGATTTCCTCACGACCGAAGATGCCGCCCTCGCCCGCATGCGGATTGAGCCCGGCCACGGCAATGCGCGGCGCGCGTCCCAGGCTTCTGCTCAGCGCCTGATGCGTGATGCGCAAGGTCTGCAGGATCTGCGGCCCGGTCACGGCCTCGATGGCCTCGCGCAGCGAGACATGGATGCTGACCAGCACGGTGCGCAGCTCGTCGTTCGCCAGCATCATGCGCACCGGCATCTGTTCCAGCGAAACGCCCGCATGGGCAGCCGCCTCGGCCTGCAGAAGTTCCGTGTGCCCGGGGAAAGTCACGCCTGCCAGATGCAGCGCCTCCTTGTGCAAGGGTGCCGTGACCAGGGCGGCAATCTCGCCACGCAAAGCTGCTTGCGCGGCCCAGACCACACATTGCGCCGCGGCCTGCCCGGCAGCTGCGCAAATCTGGCCATAGGGCTGGGGCCCCGCCAGCCCCGGCAGGTTCAGCAGCGCGACAGCACCTTCCGGAACAGACCAGGCTTCGCCCGGCTCATCGATCACCACCACGGGCTGGGCGATGGCCTGGTCGCCGTCGGCGGCCCGCGCTGCCAGCGCAGTCGCACGGCGCAGAGTCTGCAACTCGCCCACTACAAAGCAGCCGCGCATGGCCTGCGGTGCAGCCCGAAAAGCCTTGGCGATGATTTCAGGCCCTATGCCTGCACAGTCGCCCTGGGTGATGGCAATGGTTTGGGTTGAAGCAATGACGGACATAGGCATCAGAGTCGCCGCAAGCTCCTCTGTTCCCAAGTGCTTGCAGCCATCAAAAGTGAGAAACGAAGGTCCAGGTCCGGATCAGGCCGGGTTGTCGATATCGATGAAGCAGTGCTCCAGCCCGCACTCCCGGGCCACATGGGCCGCCACGGCAGGCGCGCCGTAGCGCTCAGTGGCGTGATGGCCGGCAGCGATAAAGCTCACGCCCATCTCTCGCGCCAGATGCATCTGGGGCTCGGAGATCTCGCCAGTGATATAGGCATCGGCGCCGGCGGCAATCGCGGACTCGAAAAAGCCTTGAGCACCTCCAGTACACCAGGCCAGCTTGCGAATCGGCCTGCGCTCTTGCGCACCGGCCAGCGTCACCTTGCGCCCCAGCACGCCTTGCACATGTTCGGCCAGAGCGGCGGCATCGGCAAAGTCCACATCGGCCAGCCAGCCCAGATTCTGATCGCCGAATGCGGCCTGTCCCTGCACGCCGAGCCTGGCACCCAGTTGCGCGTTATTGCCCAGTTCGGCATGGGCATCCAGCGGCAGATGATAGGCAAACAGATTGATGTCATGCGCCAGCAGCAGGCGGATGCGCTCCTTGAGCCAGCCCGTGATGCGCCCATCCATGCCGCGCCAGAACAGGCCGTGATGCACGAAGATGGCATCGGCCCCGGCCTCGATCGCAGCTTCGATCAGGGCTCGACTGGCCGTCACACCGCTGACGATGCGGCGAATCTCGCTCTTGCCTTCGACCTGCAGGCCGTTGGGTCCGTAGTCCTTGAAGCGTTCGGGCTGCAGCAAGGCTTCGAAGGCCTGCAACATGTCTTGGCGGGTGGTCATCATGCCCATGATTGTCGCACCCTGATTGTTTCAAAGTAAGGAGCATCTATCGCATGCCGTACAAGCATTTCAACACTGAAAATTGCTGAAAATGTTTAACAGCATGCGACAGCAGCTATGCTTTTGAAGTGAACAGACTTTGGTACTGGTCACGCAGCAGGTTTTTCTGCACCTTGCCCATGGCATTGCGCGGCAGCTCCGCCACGACAAAGCAGCGCTTGGGAATCTTGAAGTTGGCGAGCTGCGCTTTCAGCAGCGCGACGATCGCCTCGCTGCCGGGCGAATGCCCCGGCCTGGCGACCACCACCGCCACACCCACCTCACCGAAATCCGGGTGCGGCACACCGACCAGGGCGCTCTCAGCCACACCGGGCATGTCGTTGATAAAGCCTTCGACCTCCGCCGGGTAGACGTTGTAGCCGCCGCTGATGATCAGATCCTTGCTACGACCCACGATGGTGATATAGCCGCGCTCATCCACCCTGCCGACGTCGCCGGTCCTGAACCAGCCGTCTGCAGTGAACTCCTGCGCCGTTTTTTCAGGCATGCGCCAATAGCCTTTGAAGATATTGGGTCCGCTGACCTCGATGGCACCGACTTCGCCCGTGGGCAGCGGCTGCCCGCTGTCGCCCGCCACGCGTACCCCCACACCGGGCAGCGCAAAGCCCACGGTGCCGCCGCGGCGCTCGTCCTGCCCGCCGTGGCGAGCATCGGGACCGTAGGGATTGGAGGTAAGCATGATGGTCTCGCTCATGCCATAGCGCTCGAGAATGGTGTGGCCGGTGCGCTGGCGCCATTCGCCAAAGGTTTCGATGAGCAGCGGTGCCGAGCCCGAGATGAACAGCCGCATCCGGCTGGCCGCCGCCCTGGTCAGCGTCGGCTCGGCCAGCATGCGCACATACAGCGTGGGCACGCCCATGAACACGGTGGCGCGCGGCATGGCCGCGATCACGGCCCTGGCATCAAATTTCGCCATCCAGATGATCTTGCTGCCATTGATCAGCGCGCCATGGATGGCGACGAACAGCCCGTGCGCATGAAAGATCGGCAAGGCGTGGATCAGCACGTCGCCGCCCTGCTCGCGCGTGCGCCAGCCCCAGTACTGCTTGAGCATGAGAGCGTTCGAGAGCAGATTGCCATGCGAGAGCATCGCTCCCTTGCTGCGCCCCGTGGTGCCGCTGGTGTAGAGAATGGCAGCCAGATCGTCGGCCTGGCGCGGCACAGGCGCATGCTCCTCGTCGAAGCGCAGCGCCTGCTCCAGCAGGCTGCCGTCCCGCGCTTCGCCCAGCGTGAAGACATGCTGAGTGCCGCAGTCCGCCGCCACCTTTGCCACCCAGTCCGCATTGGCGGGCGTACAGACCACCACGGCGGGCTCGGCATTGCCGATGAAATATTCGATTTCGGCGCTCTGGTAGGCAGTGTTGAGCGGCAGGAACACATGGCCGGCGCGCAAGGTGGCCAAATACAGCATCAGCGCCTCGACCGATTTTTCCACCTGCACCGCGATACGGCTGGCGGCGGGCAGATCGAGCGAGGCCAGTAGATTCGCCATGCGTGCGCTCATGCGGTCCAGGTCGCGCCAGGTATAGAGAAGCGGCGCGTCGGCCGACACCTGGGGCGATACGGCCTCGATGGCGACCTCGTCCAGATCGGCCGGGAAAGCCGCGCGCAGTGCGGCGAACATGTTCATGTCAGACATATGGATAACTCTCTTTGCTAGAAACCGCTTCATTGCCCCGCCATGGCGCGCTCGGCCACGGCTTTTTGCTTCTTGCCGTCGGCCTGGGCCCAGGTCTCGAACTCCTGGGGCGATGCCGAGGGATAGGCCACGACGCCCTGCTTTTCGAGCTTGGCCTTGACTTCCGGATCGCTCAAGGCCTGGCGGCTGGCCTCGAACAGCTTTTGCGTGATCTCCCTGGGCAGCTTGGCCGGCCCGTAGAGACCGAACCAGAGCGTGAAGTCCGCCCCATTGATGCCGGACTCCTGCATGGCCGGCAGATCGGGAAACAGCTGTGAGCGCTGGGCCGTGGTCACGGCCAAGATGCGCAGCTTGCCGCCAGCGGCCATCGGCATCACCGAGGGCGGCGTCCCGAAGGTCATGTCCACGTCACCCGCGCCCACGGCCTGGATCGAAGGCGCGCCACCCTTGAACGGCACATGCAGCATGTCGATGCCGGCGGCATGCGCAAACGACGCACCGGCCAGATGCGTGACCACTCCGGTGCCGGACGAGGAATACGTCAGCTTGCCGGGATGCTTGCGGGCCTGCTCGATCAGTCCGGCCACCGTTTTCTCGGGAAAGTCCTTTTTCACCGCAAGCAGCATCGGCGAATCGCTCCAGCGCATGATGGGCGTGAAGCTCCTGACGCCGTCATAGCGCGCACTCTTGTAAAGAATCTGGTCCGTGCCATACAGATTGGCTGAGCCCAGCAGCAAGGTGTAGCCGTCGGCTGGCGCCCGCGCCACCAGGTCCGACGCAATCGTCGTGCCTGCGCCGGGGCGGTTGTCCACCAGCACCGACTGATTCAACACCCGCCCCAGTTTTTCACTGACGATGCGCGCCACCGCGTCGGCGCCACCGCCGGGCGGAAAGCCCACCATCAGCGTGATGGGCCGCGACGGATAGCTGTCTGCCAGCACCAGCGCGCTGGCGCTCAGCAGGCAGGCCGATACCAATGCTTTCTTGAACATGCTTGTCTCCTTGGTGGAAGGTATGGATGTTTTTCGGCGGCAAGCCGGTGCTAGCAACCCCTGAAGAGAGGCGTGCGCTTTTCGCGCCAGGCCAGGCCGCCCTCGCGCAGATCCTCGGACTCCACCGAGCGCTGCACTTCGCGCGCAATCGCCTCTGGATCATGGCGACCGCAGGCAATCAGGTTCAGGTGTTTTTTCATGCCAAACAAGGCCAAGGGCGCCATCGCTCCCAGCGTCCCGGCCAGACTCGCCACGGTCTCTTCAAGCTCCGTTTGTGCCACCAGATGCGTCAGGAAGCCGCAGGCCTTCATCTGCTCGGCATCCAGGCGCTCGCAGCTCAGAAACAGGCGCTTGGCGGTATCGAGCCCCAGACGGCTGACATAGCGCTCCAACCCCGAGGCATAGAAATGCAGGCCCAGTCTTGCGGCGGGCATGAACATGTCCGCCGCCATCGAACCCACGCGAAAGTCGCAAGCCAGTGCCAGATCAGTTGCGCCGCCGTATACGCCCCCTTGAATGGCGGCAATGGTCACCGCGCGGCACTGCTCAACCACGTCCACCATCTCTCCGAAGCTGCTGCCCTGACTCTGGCTGTTTTCGATTTGTGATATATCGTAGCCACTGCAGAAATGCCTGCCTTCGCTACGCAACACCAGCACCCGTACATCCTCCCTCTGATTGACGCATGCTATGCATTCAATGAGTACCGGCAAATCATCGGGCGCCAGACGGTTCGCCACCGTGGGGCGCTGGAGTGTGATGGTTGCCATACAGTCCTGGAAATCCAGTCTTGGGTTCATGCGTATCAGAAATATGAATAGATATATCTAATATTAAACAATGAAGCCAAAACATCCACCAACGGCAGAAACCCTAGACGCGCTCAGCATGCAGGACCGCATACGGCTGGCACTGGAGCAAGACCTGCGCAACGGCGCATTGCGGCCGGGCGCCGCCATCGACGAACAGGCGCTGTGCGAGCGTTTCCGGGCTTCGCGCACGCCAGTACGCGAAGCCCTGCTGTTGCTATCTGCCAAGGGGATGGTGAGCATTCTTCCGCGCGTTGGCATCTACGTGCGCCACCTCGATCCCCGTGAGCTGATTGCGATGATGGAAGGACTTGCCGAACTGGAAGGCGTGCTGGCGCGCCTGGCGGCCAGGCGCATCAACTCGGAGCAGAGAACGCAGCTGCAAGCGGCTCTGGCGCAGACGGCAGCCCATGCGCGTACGGCCGACTCCATTGCCTACGAACAGGCAAATGCCAGACTGCACGATTTGATATATCAGTCTAGCGGAAACACATTTATCGTCGAGCAAACCCGTGAGGCCAGACTCAGGGTCGCCCCCTACCGCAGCAAGATGTTTGAAAAGCCGGAGCGCCTGCTGCACTCCCAGGCGGAGCATGAAACCGTGGTGAACGCCATTCTGGCCGGCAACAGCGAAGTCGCTGCCGAGGCCATGCGCAACCATATCTCGGCGGGCGGGAGCGCCTTTGCCGACATGGTGCTGAGCACCGTCTCCGCGCCCGCCATGCAGCCACGCCGCCGCAAGCGCGCGAGCGGCGAAAAAAAAGGCAGCCACTGCTGACTGCCTTTTCTCATTCGCTGTGCAGACTCACCCTCTGCGCGGCTTCCAGCCCTTGCATGCCAGCGGCCAAAAGCCCATGGCCATGCCCAGCACGCCCATGACCGCCACATAGTGGGCAGGCGCCATCACATCCACCTGCTGCCATACGGACACCAGCATCGGTGTCAGGCCACCGAACACGGCATAGGCCATATTGTAGGAGAAGGACAGACCGGTGAAGCGCACTTCGGGCGGGAAGGCCCGCACGCCCACCACGGGCAGCAGCGAGATGGAGCCCACGAAGAAGCCCACGGTCGCATAGTTGCAGATCAGCGAAGCTTCGTTGCCAGGCAGGTTCAGGTAGAACAGATAGGCTGTGGCCGTCATGCCGCCCCAGCCGATGAGCATGGTCAGCTTGGTGCCGATCTTGTCGGACAGCCAGCCCCAGAACACGCAGCCTATGGTCAGCGTCACGGTCGCCACGGCATTGGCCTTCAGGGCCATCGCAGGCTCGATGTGGAACACCTTTTGCAGATAGGCCGGCGTGAACAGGATCACCACCACGATCGCCGTGGACAGTACCCAGGTCATCAGCGCCACGACAACGCAGGCTTCCCTGTGGTCGCGCAAGATGGTCTTGATCGGCAGTTCGCGGTCAGCGGCCTTGCGGGCCTGCAGTTCCTGGAAGATGGGGGTCTCGTGCAGGAACTTGCGCAGATACACCGACACCAGACCGAAGACACCGCCCAGGATGAAGGGCAGGCGCCAGGCCCAGTCGTGGATCTCGCCCTGGCTGTAGGTGCTGTTGAGCCAGACCCCGATGATGGAGCCCAGGAAAATACCGCCGGTAATGCCGGAGGTCAATGCGCCGATCGCAAAGCCGTAGCGCTTTTCGGGAGCATGCTCGGCGACGAACACCCAGGCGCCGGGCATTTCACCGCCGATGGCGGCACCTTGCATCACGCGCATCAGCAGCAGCAGGATGGGAGCGGCCAAGCCTATGGTTTCATAAGTCGGCAGCAGGCCGATGACCAGCGTGGGCACGGCCATCAGGAACACTGACAGCGTGAACATCTTCTTGCGACCCAGGATGTCGCCGAAGTGGGCAATCAAAATGCCGCCGATGGGGCGCGCCAGATAGCCGGCAGCGAAAATACCCAGCGTCTGCAGCTGGCGCATCCACTCCGGCAGTGAGGCTGGAAAAAACAGGCTGCCAATCACATTGGCAAAAAAGACGAACACCACGAAGTCGTAAAACTCCAGCGTTCCGCCCAGGGCCGATAAGCCCAGGGTCTTGTAGTCCTCCCGGTTCAGGAGACGATTCGTCGCTGCAGCCGGCGCGTCAGCCGATGCAGCGTGGTCAAGCGTAGTCATGGTGTTTCCTAGATCGAACAACAGGACAGCGCGGATAAGGCCGCTGATCACGGGTCAACGTGCAGTGGCAGACCGATTGCGGCGGGCTTCAGATGCAAAGCCACACCAAACTGAATATGGGCACCTTGTGGGCAGTCACTTCAGTAACGGCGGCGTAAGCGCAGTCGAAAAAACATTCTAGGGTTTTCACTCATATATCCCGGACGCATAAAACTTTAGATGCTTGCAGTCCTATAGCCATAGGCCCTGCATTCTGCAAAGCTTTGCGTTATGCATTTGCTTGCAAGCAAATGTTCGCTTCGACGCTTGGCGCAGCCATGCTTCACAATGTGGGCTTGTTCCCCTCACTACCTATACGCATTACATGAAACGCACCTGGCTGCTGTTTTCGCAGGTCGTCACCGTGCTGGTGGCTATCTATTTTGTAGTGGCTACCCTACAGCCCACTTGGCTTCAGCGCGGAAATATCCGTAGCAGTGCCGGTGTTTCACTGCTGCAGGCTCCATCCACTCCAGCGGGTGAAGTCGCTCCCGGCAGCTTTGCGCCTGCCGCGCGCAAGGCCTCGCCCGCCGTGGTCAGCATCAACACCAGCAAGGCGGTACGCCACCCGCGCGCCAACGACCCGTGGTTCCAGTTCTTCTTTGGCGATCAGGGTCCGCAGGAGCAATCTGGTTTGGGTAGCGGCGTCATCATCAGTCAAGATGGCTACATCCTCACCAACAACCATGTGGTGGAGGGCGCCGACGATATCGAGGTCACGCTGACCGATAGCCGTCAGGCCAAGGCCAAGATCATAGGAACAGACCCCGAGACCGATCTGGCCATTCTCAAGATCGAGCTCGACAAGCTGCCCGTCATCGTGCTGGGCAACTCCGATCAGGTCGCTGTGGGTGACCGCGTGCTGGCCATCGGCAACCCCTTCGGCGTGGGCCAGACAGTGACCAGCGGCATCATCAGCGCCCTGGGCCGCAGCCAGCTGGGCATCAACACCTTCGAGAACTTCATCCAGACCGACGCGGCCATCAACCCCGGCAACTCCGGCGGTGCGCTGGTGGATGCCAACGGCAATCTGCTGGGCATCAACACGGCCATCTACTCGCGCTCTGGCGGCAGCATGGGCATCGGGTTCGCGATTCCCGTCTCCACTGCCAAGATGGTGCTGGACGGCATCGTCAAGGACGGCAAGGTCACGCGCGGCTGGATCGGCGTGGAACCCAACGAGCTCTCGCCCGAGCTGGCCGAGACCTTTGGCGTCAAGGCCGATGCCGGCGTCATCATCACCGGCGTGCTGCAGGCCGGCCCCGCCGCGCAGGCCGGCATGCGCCCCGGCGACGTGATCGTCAAGGTGGGCGAGACCGCGACCCGCAATGTCTCCGAACTGCTGACGGCCGTGGCCTCGCTCAAGCCCGGCGAAGCCGCCAAGTTCGATGTGCGCCGTGGCGACAGCGAAGTCGTGCTGGACATCACTCCGGGAGCCCGCCCAGCAGCCAGCACCTTGCAGCAGCAGAGCCGCCCACGCCGCTGATTGCAGCGCCAACAAACCGAAAAGCCAGCGCCAGCCGCTGGCTTTTTTCATGCTCCGGCCCGCTCTGCAAGCCGCAGCGGCACCATCAGTACTCGTCAGAAAATACGGCTCAAGCGCTTGCTGGGAAAGCACCGGCAGCTATCAAAACAAAAGCCCTTGAATTGCTTCAAGGGCTTTGCAGGAGGTCGGGGCGCAGATCAGTGGCCGTCTGTGGATTTTTCCACCTCTGAGCCCGTGCTTTCGTCGGCATCGGGCGCACGCGATACCCGGCTGAACCAGCCGGCCCCCAGAATGCCGATCTCGTAGAGCAGGCACATGGGCAAGGCCAGGGCCAGCTGAGAGATCACATCGGGCGGCGTGATGACGGCAGCAATCACAAAGGCCAGCACCACGAAATAGCCGCGGAAGGCCTTGAGCTTCTCGATCTCCACCAGACCAAAGCGCACCAGCAGCATCACCACGATGGGCACCTGGAAGGCCGCGGCAAAAGCGATGTAGAGCGACAGAATCGCTTCCACGTACGAGGCGATGTCGGGCGTGGCTGCCACGCTGGCCGGCGTGAAGTGCTGGATGAACTTGAACATATTGCCCAGCACAAAGAACTGTACGAATGCAATGCCGGCATAGGCCAGCAGGCTGCCGAACAGGATCAGCGGCAAGGCGAATTTCTTCTCGTGGCTGTACAGGCCCGGAGCCACAAAGGCCCAGATCTGGTACATGATCCATGGCAACGCCAGCAGCACAGCCACCATCATCAGCACCTTGAGCGGCACGAAGAAGGGCGAGAAAACGCCCACCGCAATCAGCTTGGCGCCAGGCGGCATGTGCTCCTTGATGGGCAGGGCGATGAAGTCGATCAGGCCGTCGGGGCCCGGCCAGAACATCAGCAGCCCGACGCCGATCAAAACGCCATACAGGCTGTAGAGCAGGCGATCACGCAGCTCCATCAGGTGCTGGACAAACGGCTGCTCCGTGCCGGCGAGTTCGTCTTCTTTAGAGGGTTCGGACATGGTGCAAAACCGCGTCGGAGCCTGATCGGCTCCTCACGCTTGGGAAACAACAACGCCCGCGGATCACGGGCAAAGAGCGACATGCGGGCAGCCAAGCCGTCCCCCTGGGGCCGGCCATGGCCGACCTTGCGGCCGGCAGGCTGCTGAGCTGCATGTTCAATGGAACTTCTTGGGGCGAAAGCGCGCCACGCGTGCCGCACCCGACTGGACCTTGCTGCGTACCCCGGCACGGGCCTTGTACCACTGGGGCACGGCACCGCGCTTGACGCGCCAGTTCTTGCGCGGATGGCGATAGCTGGGCACCACGCTGCTGTGCGTATCCAGACCGGTGTAGCCACCTTCTGCGTCATAGGAGCCGAAGGACGAAGCCGAAGTCATGTTCGAGTCGTCGCGCAGGTCCTTGGTCGCATCGCTCCAGTCCTTTTCAAGATCGGAGGCCTGATTGCGCATGCTGGACTCCACGTCCCGTGCGGCAGTCTCGACCGTGTCCTTCATCTTGCGCAACTCATCGAGCTCCATGGAGCGGTTGACCTCGGCCTTGACGTCGGACACATAGCGCTGTGCCCTGCCAAGCAAGGTGCCCACCATGCGGGCCACGCGCGGCAGCTTCTCGGGACCGATGACCACCAGGGCCACGGCACCGATCAGCGCCATTTTGGACAGGCCAATATCAAACATCTAAATGTCAGTCCTGCCGCGATCAGCTCTTTTGCTTGGCTTCCACGTCGATGGTGGCCTTTTCGACGGCCTGCTGGTTGGCCACTTGGCCGGTCGTAGCGTTGGCGTCGGCGTCAGTCGCACCGTCCTTCATGCCGTCCTTGAAGCCCTTGACGGCACCGCCCAGGTCGGAGCCGATGTTCTTGAGCTTCTTGGTGCCGAACACCAGAACCACGATGAGCAGCACGATCGCCCAGTGCCAGATAGAAAACGAGCCCATGAGAATCTCCTAGAAATTGCAAACCATTTTAGACGGGGCTTGTGACAGATACGAATCAATCACCCAAAAAGCCTGCAGCGCACAGCTCTATCGCCGGGTGCAGGCCTGCGCTAGGCCTGATCAGCCCTTGAGCCAGGGTCGCGGGCCGCCCATGACGTGCAGGTGCAGATGGTGCACTTCCTGCCCGCCTTCGCTGCCGGTATTGACCACGATGCGGAAACCGCCATCGGGATAAGGGTTGCAGCCCTGCTCCATCGCCAGCCGGGGAGCCAGCGCCATCATGCGGCCCAGCAGGGGCGCATCCTCGGCGCCGACCTGGGCCATGGAGCGAATGTGCTTCTTGGGAATCACCAGGAAGTGCACGGGCGCACCGGGGTGAATGTCATGGAAGGCGAACAGTTCCTCATCCTCATAGACTTTGCGCGAAGGAATCTCCCCCTTGGCGATTCGGCAGAAAATGCAATTGGCGTCGTAATCGTGGTCGTGCATGGTCTCTTGTATCTACGGTTCAGTACTCCCAACGCCCTGCCCTGCCCATGACCCGGGAAGCCAGAAAGCAGGCAATGGCGTCGCCCCCCCTGCGGAGGCTATCCCCTATTCTCGTTGAATCGAAGCGTCTGCTTGACGCCAAGGTGCTCGCGGTTGAGCTGCAGCCATTGCTGGCCGCGCTCACGCCCCAGCTCGAACAGCTTGCGCACCATGCCCATGTCTGCACGCACCTTGCTCGAGGCACCGAAGGGCTTGAGCACGGAGCCGCCATCGATGCGGTGCATCAGCACATGCTTGTAGCGTTCGGGGTCCAGGCGCTTTTGCTCCAGCAGCTTGACCACGAACTCGATGGCCCGCAGCTCGGCCAGCAAGCTGGCGTTGAAGGTGATCTCGTTCATGCGGTCCATGATCTCGCGTGCCGTGTCGGGCGAGACATCGGACTCCTTGGGATTGATCTGCACCAGCAGGATGTCCCGGCTCCGGGTCTCGTAGATCAGCGGATACAGGGCCGGATTGCCCGAGAACCCGCCATCCCAGTAGCACTCCCCGTCAATCTCCACCGCCTTGAACAGCTGCGGCAGGCAGGCCGAGGCCATGATGGCGTCTGCCGTCACCTGCTCGCCCTTGAAGATCTTGCCGGCGCCCGTGCGCACATTGGTGGCGCAGATGAAAAGCTTGGGCACCACGCTGGGGTGCTCGGGATGTGCCAGCGCCTCGAAGTCCACCACCCGGGTGAGCAACTGTCGCAGCGGGTTGATATTGAGCGGATTGGTCTGATAGGGCGACAGAAACTGATTGAGCACGCCCATGAACTGCTTGCTGCCCGGCAACGGCGCGGCCCAGAAGATCTTGCCCACGCTGCCCATGGTGCCCACGCCCTCCCACAACTCGCGCAGAGACTGGCGCGCCAGTTGCCGCCCGAGGTAACGGGCATCGTCCGCCTTTTTTTCCTGCGCGGCCGCCTGCGCGAAGCCATGGGCCAGCGCCACGGCATTCATGGCACCGGCGCTGGTGCCGCTGATGCCTTCGAAGATCAGGCCGTCATCGTCCAGCAATGCGTCCAGCACGCCCCAGGTCAGCGCACCATGCGATCCCCCGCCCTGCAAGGCCAGGTTGAGGGTATGGGAAGTCTCTGCAGCCATGGCACGATCCTGTGAAGGTTGATGAACCAAGTGAGGAGCCAGCGACTCATGAAAACCAGAAGGCAGGACGGATGTCATGCCCGATCCTGGCTTGCACAAGTCCTGAAGCTTATCCAGCACCGCGAGCATTGCACAGGCCCTGCACCCGTGTCAGCCTGCGACCTCGAATCTGTTGCAGTGCAACAAAACCGCTTGCCAAAACAAAAAAGCCCCGGCCGTAAAGCAGGGGCTTGGGTGTCTGGCAAGTTCGGCTCAGGGCTGGATCGCGCGATTCTTGTTCATGGCGATCATGCCACTGACGATCCGGTAGAGGAACCAGATGGAGATCAGCACCCAGGCGGGGTTGAAGATCAGGAGGCCCAGCAGGAAGAACGGGAAGGTCACGGCATAGAGCACGATGGCCCAGAGCACGCTGCGCAGGCGCCAGGAAAAATGGCTCTCCTGCCAGGTGCCGCGCGCATCGTCGCGCTTGACCAGATCGATGACGACTGCAATCAGCAACAGCAGCACACTGACCTGCGCGCCCGGCAGCACCGCAGCCACGGCCACGATCAGGTGCAGCAGATAGCTGACCCAGCCCCAGGCCTTCAGGCCCTCGACCTCGGTAGAGCTGCTGCTGTTTACATCGATGATGTCGCGATCGTCATTCATGCGCTTCCTCCTTATTGCTTGGCCGCCCCTTCCTGAGCAGCGCGTTCCTGGGCCTTGCGCAGGGCTTTCTCCTCCAGACCGCTGGTGCCCTCGCGGCGCTCCAGCTCGGCCACCACCTCTGCAGGCGTCAATCCGTAGTGCGACAACGCAATCATGGAGTGAAACCACAGATCCGCCACTTCATAGAGGATCTTGCCCTTGTCCGCGCCATGATCGACATCCTTGGCGGCCATGACGACTTCGGTTGCCTCTTCGCCGATCTTCTTCAGAAAGGCGTCGGGCCCCTTGTGCAGCAGGCGCGCGACATAGCTTTTCTCGGGATCGCCACCGTTGGCGACCTTGCGGCTTTCGATCACGGCGGCCAGACGGGCCAGTGCGCCCTCGACCGACGCGGTGTTTTGTTCAGACATGACTTTATTTATAGATGGAAGCAGGATCTTTCAAGACCGGATCGACAGCGAGCCACTGTCCGTCCTTGAAAACGCTATAGAAGCAGGAGTGGCGACCGGTATGGCAGGCAATACCGGGATCATGCCCCTCTTGCGTGATCTTGAGCAAAACCACGTCGTTGTCGCAGTCGATGCGCATCTCGTGCACGGTCTGCACATGGCCTGACTCCTCGCCCTTGAACCACAGCTTGTTGCGCGAGCGGCTGAAGTAGACGGCACGCCCCAGCTCGGCGGTCTTTTCCAGTGCCTCGCGGTTCATCCAGGCGAACATGACCACGTCGCCGCTGCTTTGCTCCTGCGCAATCACGGGCACCAGTCCCTGCGCATCCCATTTGACTTGATCGAGCCAGCTCATTGCAGACCTTTGTTTTGTATAGCTGCCAGCGCAGGCCAGCAGACAACATCAACCACAAAACATATGGAAAGCTGCTTGTAGCCTGCGCAAGCCGCTCTCAAATTAACTTTTACAGGCGCACGGGAATGCCGCGTGCACGCATGCACTCCTTGGCCTGCTGCACGGTGTATTCGCCATAGTGGAAGATGCTCGCGGCCAGCACGGCATCGGCGCCGCCAATGGTCACGCCATCGGCCAGATCCTCCAGATTGCCGACACCGCCCGATGCAATCACCGGCACGGCCACGGCATCGGCCACGGCACGCGTGAGCTTCAGGTCGAAACCGCTCTTGGTGCCGTCCTTGTCCATGCTGGTCAGCAGGATCTCGCCGGCACCGCGCCTGGCCATCTCTTCGGCCCAGCGCACCACGTCCAGCCCCACGTTCTTGCGGCCGCCATGGCTGTACACATCCCAGCCCGGCCCCATGGGCGTGCCGCCGGGGCCGATGCGCTGCTCGTCCTCGGGCGTGCGGCGCTTGGCGTCGATGGCCACCACAATGCATTGCGCGCCGTACTTGTCGCTGCAGGCATTGATGGTGTCCGGGTTGGCAATGGCGGCGGAGTTGAAGCTGGTCTTGTCGGCTCCGGCATTGAGCAGACGACGCACATCTTCCACGCTGCGCACGCCACCGCCCACGGTCAGCGGAATGAAGACCTGCGAAGCCACGGCTTCGATGATGGGCAGAATCAGGTCACGGCCATCGCTGGTAGCCGTGATGTCCAGAAAAGTCAGCTCATCCGCACCCTGGGCGTTGTAGCGTGCGGCAATTTCCACCGGGTCGCCCGCATCGCGCAGCTCCAGAAAATTGACGCCCTTGACCACGCGGCCGCCGGTCACGTCAAGGCAGGGAATGATGCGTTTGGCAAGCATGGACCAGTCTCGGAATATCTACGAACAAGAAGGCCGAAGATACCACGGCCTCGCCGCTGCCTCCGGCATCTGCCAACGGCGCCCCCTTGCTGCTGCCATGGCATTGCCACCCGGCTTCGGCGGCACGCAGCCCGGCCACAGCCATCGCATCGCGAATCAAACCTGCGCGAGCTGAAACGATTCAATTCAACCGCTGCCTCAACCCATAAAGAGCAGCACAAAATCCCTGTGCTCCCAATTGAATAACAGTAAACACAGAGCCGGCCTCGGAATTTATTGTTTTCCGCCGCAATTTCTTTCCTGCATCAATATTCCGGCTGCGATTAACTGGCACACATAGGAGCATCGCCCACTCCTGACCGGGCATGCCGCGAGCGATCCGAAAAATACAGGCGCTGATATTCTCGATAAGCGGCCTCCAGGCCAGCGAAAAGCTGCACCGTCGAGAGCGGCATGCGACTGCGTGACAAGCAAAGCTATTGCAGGCAGATTGGGCTTCGGCAAGCCGCCTGGACGCCTGGACTCTTGGGCTGACAGCAATGCAAACAGTCCCGACCGGGAAGCGAAATACCTTAAATATTGTGTATAAAACCCCAATTCGGCATCCAAATATTCATGGCGTAAAAAGATGTTTCTTTTTACGCTGCATTCTTGTTCGGATTGTTTTTGCTAGTGAAACTATGAAAAAAATAAATCAATAGTTTTTAATACTTCGACAGTGTTGTCCCCATAAATAATTGACCGGACCCGGAAACCCATCCCGTTCGATGAATGTATTCAGGCATAGGTGATCATCATGGATATGAGACGCCAATATTTCGGTACCGACGGAATCCGTGGGCGGGCTGGGTATTTCCCCATCACGCCGGACTTCGCTCTGCATCTTGCCCATGTCGTCGGACGAATGCTTCATCGCAACGAAGAGCGCCCGACGGTGCTGATCGGCAAGGACACGCGCATCTCGGGGCACATGCTCGAAAGCGCCCTGGTGTCGGGCTTCAATTCCTCTGGCGTGGATGTGCTGCTGCTTGGAACGCTGCCTACACCGGGGGTGGCCTATCTCACGCGGGCCTTGCGGGCCAGTCTGGGAGTGGTCATCAGCGCCAGCCACAACACCTTCGAGGACAACGGCATCAAATTCTTCAGTGCCAAAGGCACCAAGCTGCCCTACGTCTGGGAGGTAGCGGTCGAGCAGATGCTGCTGGATGAGCCGCATTGGGTCCCGGCGATCGCACTCGGAAAGACCCAGCTCCTGGATGATGCCGCCGGTCGCTATATCGAGTTTTGCAAGAGCACTTGCGACCATGCGTTCACCTTGCGAGGACTGAAGATCGTGGTCGATGCCGGCCATGGTGCGGCCTATCAGATAGCGCCCATGGTCTTGCATGAACTCGGGGCTGAAGTGGTTGCCATAGGCTGCGCACCCGATGGCATGAATATCAACCAGGGGGCCGGAGCCGCACATCCTGAGCTCCTGGCCACGACTGTTTCCGGCTGCGGTGCGGATTTCGGCATCGCACTGGATGGCGATGCGGATCGCCTGCTGGTCGTCGATGCCGCCGGAAGGCTCTATAACGGGGACGAACTGCTGTATCTGATTGTCGCCGACCGCCTGGAGCATGACGAGAGCATTGCGGGTGCCGTCGGCACGCTGATGACGAATATGGCGGTGGAGCGGGCATTCGGGGTGCTGGATGTGGACTTCATGCGCACCAAGGTCGGTGACCGCTACGTGCTTGAAGAGCTCAGCCGCAGGGGCTGGACCTTCGGTGGCGAGGGGTCAGGCCATCTGCTGATACTGGACCGCCACAGCACGGGCGACGGTCTGGTGAATGCGCTGCAGATATTGCAGGCCTGTGTGCGCACCGGCCGCACGCTGTCGCAATGGCTGCTGCCGGTGCAGCTCTATCCCCAGGCCTTGCTCAATGTGCACTGGTCGCCAGACCGGGATTGGCGCAGCAATGCCTTGCTGGCACGAGTGCAGGCACAGGTCGAGGCCGAGCTGGGCTCTACCGGGCGTGTGCTGGTGCGTCACAGCGGCACGGAGCCGCTGCTGCATGTGATGGTGGAGGCTCAGGATGGCGATCAGGCCAGCCGCTGTGCCGAGCGACTGGTCACGGCTGCCAGAGATGGTTAGCCCGCTGATGCGGCTGCGCCGCTCATGCAGCAGATAGAGCCGGCACCAATGGCGGCCAGCATGAGGAGCTGGCTGACATACCCGAAGCGGAGCGTGAAAGATGATTTTGAGCAGGTACGAATGAAGAACGTCTGATACCAATTGACTCAAAGGGAGAACACAATGAATCAGGACTCCGAGGCTCTTCACGCCAAGCCAGACATCGCGCAGTTGCTCATCGTGTCCGGGACCAGGCCCGAAATCATCAAGCTGGCCCCTGTTTATCACGCACTGCAGGAGACGCACTGGGCCCGCCCCATCTGGCTGCACACCGGCCAGCATGGCGACATGGCCGCACAAATGCTGGATTGCTTTCATATCCAGCCCGATCATGTGCTGCAAAGGCAAGGAGGCTCGCTGCTGGAATTCGCTACAGGCTGCCGGACTCAACTGGAGTCCGTGCTCACGGTTACGAGCTGTGAGGCAGTGATCGTGCAGGGAGATACAGAGAGCGCGTTTCAGGGTGCATTGGCCGGCTTCTACCTCAAGGTGCCCGTCGTCCATGTCGAGGCCGGCCTGCGCACCTACAACCTGCACCGACCTTTTCCGGAAGAAGGTCTGCGGCAGATGATAGGGCGCATCGCCAGCCTGCATCTGGCCCCCACCCTGAGAGCCCAGCAGGCACTGGAGCGCGAAAACGTGGCCAAGGAAAACATCGAGATGACGGGCAACACCGTCGTCGATGCCCAGCTCTGGGCCAGCCAGCATCACCACATCCGTCGCCGCATGCAAGGCCGGGGCCATATCCTGGTGACCATGCACAGGCGAGAGAACTGGGGCCCCGATGTGGACCATGTGTGCGAAGCCATTGCCGATATCGCGCGCGAGTTTCCCCAGATGCCGGTGCTGTTTCCGGTCCACCTCAATCCGGTGGTCAAGGAGCCCGTATACCGGCTGCTGGGCGGACTGCCCAATGTCAAGCTGACAGAACCGCTGGATTACCTGGCCATGCAGCAGGCCCTGGCCGATGCCTGGCTGGTGCTGACCGATTCCGGCGGACTGCAGGAGGAGGCGCCGACCTTCAAGGTACCTGTGCTGGTCTTGCGCGACGAGACCGAGCGTCCCGAGGTGCTGGAAGCCGGCTGCGCCGCCTTGGTTGGAGCCGACAGAGGCAGGATCGTTCAGTCCGTGCGCCACCTGATGCATGACGATGCGGCCTATCGGAGCATGCAGGCCAGCAGCAACCCGTTTGGTGACGGGACTGCAGCACAGCGCACCGTAAAAAGACTGCACCAGATGCTCAGGCCTGATCAAGCTGGCCTGGCACAGAAAGCCGCAGAAAGGACGCCTCATGTCCTGGCTTGACCTGTTCACCGGATACCTCTATGTCCTCAAGAGCATCGCCATCGTCATTGCGGTAGTGATCTTCATCAGCGGACTGGACGATCTGTTCATCGACCTCTTTTACTGGGGGCGACGCACCTGGCGTGCACTGACCGTGTACTCGCGCCATGAGCAGATGAATCACAAGGCCTTGCTCGGGGTGGACGAGAAGCCGCTGGCCATCATGGTGCCCGCCTGGCAGGAGCATGGCGTGATCGGCAAGATGGCGCAGCTGGCGGCAACCACGCTGGACTATGAGAACTACCACATCTTCATCGGCACCTACCCCAACGACCCCCAGACCCACGCCGATGTGGAGCAGGTAAGAGCCCATTTCCCGAATGTGCACAGCGTGGTCTGCGCACGCCCCGGGCCGACCAGCAAGGCCGACTGCCTCAACAACGTGCTCGATGCCATCTTCCAGTTCGAGCAGCGCTCGGGCATCGAGTTTGCAGGTTTCATCCTTCACGACTCGGAAGACGTGCTGTCCAGGTTGGAGCTGAGACTGTTCAACTTTCTCGTGGATCGCAAGGATCTGATCCAGCTGCCGGTCTACCCCCTGGAGCGGCCGCTGCGCGAATTCACCGGCGGGCATTATCTGGACGAGTTTGCCGAGCTGCATGCCAAGGACATCGTGGTGCGCGAGGCCCTGGTGGGTCAGGTGCCCAGCGCCGGGGTCGGCACCTGCTTCAGCCGCCGCGCCATCACGGCGCTGCTGGAGATGGGCGACGGCGTGGCCTTCGACACCCAGAGCCTGACCGAGGACTACGACATCGGTTTCCGGCTCAAGCAGCTGGGTATGCGCGAGATCTTCGTGCGCTTTCCCGTGCACGATGCAGACCAGCCGGCCGACCCCGACCAGCCGCGCCGACACGGACGCAGCGCACGCGAAGCCAGCGTCATCTGTGTGCGGGAGTTCTTCCCCGATACGCTGAATGCGGCGGTGCGACAGAAGTCCCGCTGGATCACCGGCATCGTGATCCAGGGTTTCAAGACCCTGCGCTGGACCAAGAGCGGCGTGCTGAACTATTTTCTCTGGCGCGACCGAAAGGGAGCTCTCACCAATTTCGCCAGCTTTCTGGCCATGCTGCTGGCGATGCAGCTGATTGCCATCTGGCTCTACCAGCGCCTGGTACCGGACAGCTACCGGTTTCTATCCATCTTCCAGGGCGACTGGTGGCTGTACGCGCTGCTGGCCGCGAACTTCGTGCTGATGCTCAACCGCATTGCCCAGCGCATGTTCTTCGTCACCAGCTACTACGGCATCGTCCAGGGATTGATGTCGCTTCCGCGCCTGCTATGGGGCAATCTGGTGAACTTTCTGGCCAACTGGCGGGCCATCGCCCAGGCGCTGCAGGCCAAGGATATCCGGCGCATGGCCTGGGCCAAGACCGACCATGACTTCCCCATGCTGGGAGAGGGCCCCCGACTGCGCCAGCCCCTGGGACAGATACTGATCGCGCAAGGCGCCTTGACCGAGAGCCAGCTGCAGGAGGCCCTGGTACGACCCACTCCGGGCCTGCGTCTGGGCAGTGCGCTGGTGCACAAGGACCTGATCAGCACCGCACAGCTGGCCGCTGCAGTGGCCCAGCAGGCCGGGGTTTCCTGGGAGTTTCTGGGCGAGCGCCTGATCCCCGACGAGATCGCGGCGCTGCTGCCGGCACATCTGGCACTGCATTACAGCGTGGTGCCGCTGCGCGAGGAGGGAAAGACGCTGGTCCTGGCCAGCGAGTCAGTCATAGACCCGGTCTCGCATGCAGCCCTGGAGCGCAAGCTCGAGAGACCTGTGCGCTACCTCATTGCCCCCAAGGGAGAGGTCACGGTCGAGCTGCGGCGTCTGTATGCAAGACAGCATGGGGAGCCGGCTCGCGAACTGCTGGCCTGGGCCGTGGAGCGCAAACGCGTATCCGCCGAACAGGCGAAAGAGCTGTGGAAATTCTATGTGTCGCGGCAGCTGATGCTGGGCGAAGTGCTTCAAGCCCTGGGCCGCATCGACACGGCCGTGCTGAATGCCTTGCTGCTCAGACATGAGCAAGCCGATGACAGCCTGGGCCAGTTCCTGGTGAACCAGGGGGCGTTGACACAGGCCACGCTGGATGAAGCACTGCGACTGCAGCAACAGCTGCAGGTCACCATGGCGCAACTTTTGCGCCGCCTTGATGCCGCCCCGATCGTATCTGTTGCTGCTTAGGTGCCAATATATGAAGCTTTCTCGTCCTATTCTGGTTCTTTCCCTGGCATGCGCCACCCCATACGATGGTCTGGCGCAGACGGTGGATCTAGGTCCGGATATCACTCCCAGACAGCGCTTTCAGGTCTACCCCCGGATCGACAAGGCGTATGAGGCCATGGCGCGCGGCGATGGCCAGCGCGCCATCTCCGAGCTGCAGCAGGCTCAGCGTCTGGCACCGGACAACACCGAGATCGCCTTGCAACTGGCGGCAGCCCATCGCCGCTTTGGCCAACCCGCACAGGCCGAAGCCGTATTGAAAGCCCAGCTTCAGCGCCACCCTGGCGATGCGCGTCTGGCCCAGGCTCTGCGCGACATGCATCAGGGAGCCGTTCCAGCCAGACAGCCCGAGTCTCAAGCTCTGCCCGCTCCTGCGGCCAAGGAGCCGCCGAAGACGCCAGGCACGGCCACGCCTTCAGCAGCGACAACACCGGAGCCGGCAAAGGCGGCCGCATCGACAGCGGACACCACGCCGCGCCCGCGCAAGAGCCCGACCGCACAGGCAATGCCTGCTGGTTACGCCAAGGCCAGCCAGGCCTATGCCGCCACCGAGCGGCGCGACTTCGCGACGGCCTTGCCTCTGGCAAGGCAGGCCGTAGCTGCGGCCCCCGGGCGTCTGGACTACCAGCGCCTGCTGGTCTATCTGCTGGTGGAGAACGGGCGCTTCGACGAGGCCGAAGCCCGTGCAGCAAGACTGGACAAGGTCAAACAGCTGCAGTCGGACGCCGATTGGCAGATGCTGCGTACCTCCATACGCCAGCGCCAGGCTCTGCGCCCTTTCGAGCAAGCCTTGCAGGCCCGCGAGCAAGGCGACATGGCCAAGGCCCTGCGCCATGCCGAGTCCAGCGTGCGTCTGGCACCGCAGGCGCTGGCGCCGCGCCTGCAATGGCTGGGCCTGCTGCTTCAGGATGGGCAGGCGGCCCAGGCACAGCGTGTGGCAGAGCAAGGGCTGGCGCTGCAGCATGATCCTGCACTGCAGGTACTGCAGGGCGTGGCCCTGCATCTCCAAGGTCGCGGCATGGCCTCCGAACAGGCTTTCGACGCAGCGCTTGCCGCCCCCCATCTGTCGCGGTCGGAGCGGCAGAACTACGGCGTGATAGCCCTGGATGCAGCGCTGGCCGCCGGCCAGACAGAACGAGCCCAGCGGCTGGTGCAGGCGCTGGAGGCGGACAGCAATGCCGACGTCAACAGGCGCCGGGAACAGCTCAAGACGCTGCGCTCCTCAACCATGTCACGCAGCTACGAGCTGCCGCTGCCCCTGGTCAACTGCTTCAGCGCCGGCGATGTGCCCGGCTGCGAAATCTGGCCCGGTCAGCAAGCGCCGGACCCGGCATACAAAGTCGCACATGAAGCCTATCAAGCCTACAGCGATGGGCAATATGCCTTGGCGGCAGACAAGGCCGCTGCTGCCATACAACTCAACCCCGGACAACTGCCCTATCGCCAGTTGCGCCTGCAGGCATTGCTGGCTGCAGGCCAGAAGGCACAGGCACTTGAGGAGGCCGATCAAACACTGCAGCTTCAGCCCGATGCAGTCGAAGTGCTGGCCTTGCGCAGTCGTCTGCGTCGCGAGCAGGGTATGACCGAGGCTGCCAACGCCGACGCACAGACGGCCTTGCAGATGGGCGGCCTGTCCCTGTCCAGCGAGGTGGATCTGCTGCTTCAGCTAGGGCGGCGAGACGAGGCGGCAGCACGCTTTGCCCAGGCCACCGCAGAGCCCGAGATGCAGCAAAGCGCCGACCCCAATCTGGCCTATCTGGCCGTCCGCGTGGGGGACGATCGCAGTGCCTTGTCCATCTTCAACCGCGCACGTGACCAGAGCCGCCTGCCTGACACGGCACTGCGCGATGGAGCCTACGCGGCCAGCAGGCTGGCCGAGAACGATCAGTCCATCGACTACTTCAAGCAGGCCATTGCCGCAGCACATGACGGCAGACTCGCCATGACGCCGCAGCAGCAATATGAGACGCGGCGTGAAGTTGCCGACCGGGACCGCTCCTGGGGCATCAACACGTTGCTAGGCTATCGGGGCATTTCCCTGGGCGCGGCGGGCGCCCAGCCCGGCCTCTATGGCGACGTGGCCCAGCTCGTCAGCGAGGTGTACTGGCGCCCGCAGAAGTTCGGCGACGGCCGCTTCTGGGAGGTGTACGGAGGCGCTGCACAAACGGTCTACAGCCGCCACGATGTGCCCACGGGCGGAGAGACCACCCAGGGTGCCATCGGTATTCGAGCCAAGCCGCTGAGCGATCACAACCTCATACTCGCGGCCGAACGGCGCGTGCGCATCGGCTCGCTGTCCAGCAACGACTGGTTGCTGCGCATGGGATATTCGGGCGGTATGGGCACCGACCTGCGCGTGGATGTGCCCAGCTGGAACACGTTCAATATGTACGCCGAAGTGGGCCGTTTTATTCATCGCAAGCAGAACTACGCGACGTTCGAAGCCCAAGCAGGGCGCAGTTTCCGAATGGGGGGGGGCGACTCAAGACTGGTGCTGTTTCCGCATGCAGTCCTGGGCGCTGATTACAACTCTGAACGCACAGCCTCGGGCAAGCAAAGCTCGGTTGGCGCTGGCGTTGGTGTGAGCATGCGTTTCTGGTTCCGCGAGGACCGTGACCATGCGCCCCGCTCCTACCTCGACCTCTCCCTGCAGTATCGCGCCCGGCTTGCCGGGGACGACAGAGGGAAAGGCGTGTTTCTACGTGCCGCCTTGGTGTTTTGAGATGGCACGCCTTTAAGGCCCGAACCCATCGCCATTCTTAGAGTTTATGGAGATGGTGTTGTTCGACACTTTTTCTTTCTGCACTCCAGAAAGGAGACTCTCATGCACTCCCATGATCAAAGGCAGGCCACGCGCGCGCTGCTCGCGCTGGCGCTGCTGACCTGGGCCAACTGGACCCAGGCCTCCAACGTCATGCCGCCGCCATTGCCACCTGGGGCCTCCCAGATCCGCATGGATGTCGGTGCGTCCCCCGTAGAGCGCAAGCGCAACGAACGCGCGCACCACCACAAAGGACATTTCAAGAAGGATTTCACACGGGATGACACGCTGGACGAGCCGCCTGTCAAACCCGGCAACCCCTCCCCCGGCAATCCGCCGAAAGGCAAGCCCAATCCGGGCAGTCCATTCCGTGACCAGTAGCAATAAGCCTCACCGTGTAATGATCTCAGGAGAGTCTCATGAAAACCCTAGGACGCCTTCTTGGGGCATGGCTGCTGGCCATGCTCTTTGCGAGCCCTGGCGCCTTTGCGCAAACAGGTCCGCGCACACTGATCCTTTATGACGCGCCGCCCAATACGGCCTACACCAAGCTCGGCATGGGCTATGCCATCATGCTGCGCAATCTGCTGGGACATTTCGACAGCAAGGTCGATATGGTCGCGGTGCAGAACTACACGGCAGGGCAGCTCAGCGGCTACGACGCCACGTTCTATCTGGGCGCGTATTACGACAACCCGGTTCCTGCCGCCTTCATGACCGATGCTGCCAGCTCGAGCAAGACCATAGTCTGGTTCAAGTACAACCTCTGGCAGTTTGCCTGGGATCCGACCTACGGCTTCCAGTCCCGCTATGGCTTCAACCTGACGGCACTGCGCGGACTCAATGCAGCTCCGACATCAAGCAACACCGCACCGGGGTTCTTCGACACCATCACCTACAAAAGCCTGCCCTTTGTCAAATACTACGCATACGACAGCAGTACCGGAGCCGTGAATGCGGATCCCGATGTGGGGCTGACGGCCATCACCGATACCACCAAGGCCCAGAACCTGGTCTCCATGTCCAATCCAAAGACCGGCGAGCAGGCGCCCTATGTGGTGAGGTCGGGCAACTTCTGGTATGTGGCGGATCTGCCCTTCAGCTATATCGGACCACGCGATCGCTATCTCGTGCTGGCAGACATGCTGCATGACATGCTGGGGGTGAACCATGCCGAAAGCCACAAGGCCATGGTCCGTCTTGAAGATGTGAGCGCCTTGGTCAGTGTGACGGCAATGAAATCACTGACGGACTACCTCTACCAGCAACGGATCCCGTTTTCGATTGCGACCATTCCGTACTACAAGGATCCTCTTGGCGTCTACAACTCGGGAGTGCCGATGCAGGTACCCATGTCACTGGCGACCAATCTGAAGAGAGCTCTCAACTACGCACTGGTGCGCGGCGGCGAAATCGTGATGCATGGCTACACACACCAGTACAGCAATGTGCGCAATCGCTATACGGCCGTGAGTGGCGATGACTACGAGTTCTGGGACATTGTCAACAACAAGCCCGTGCCGGAAGACTCGACATCCTGGGCGTTGGGACGTTATCGAGCCGGCCTGCTGGAGCTATCTCTCAATGGATATCGCGCGACAGCCTGGGAAACCCCGCACTACCAGGGCTCGGCGCTGGCATCCAAGGCCAGTACGCAGGTCTTCCCCAAGACTTATCAACGCGTGGTGTACTACACCGCAGACAAGCCCAATTTCACTGCATCGGTGGAGAAGGATTTTGCCGTGGGCCAGATCTTCCCCTACCCCATCCAGACCGACTACTACGGGCAGAAAGTGTTGCCGGAAAGCCTGGGTAACATCGAATACGACATTCATCAGATCGACCCGACTTCCTCCTTCAACTACACATGGCAGGACATTCTCACCAATGCCCAGTATGTGAAGACGGTACGTGACGGTTATGCCTCGTTCTTCTTCCACCCGTTCTGGCTGGAGCCGCAGGTTGGAACCCCTGGCCTGGCGGACTTCAAGAGCCTTGTCAGTGGCATCTCCAATCTGGGCTTCACCTGGACGGTTCCGAGCCAGCTGCCATGAAAGAAAAGCGCTTTCTCCGAAAGGAGAAAGCGGCTCGATCCATAGATATGACGATGGAACAATGCAACAGACGCGAGGCACTGGGCCTGGCCTGGGCGCTGAGCTGCTGCCTGCCCGAGGCACAGGCCAAGCCCGGCCTGCGTCTGCCCGGCATGGTCTGGCAGCCCAGTGCCGACACTTTGCGGCCCCATGGAACATGGCAGCGTCTGGGCATCCGCCGCCTGCTGGTGCAATGGACGGCCGTGGACAATCTGAGCCTGGTGCCCGGCACTTACCTGCCCTCCATGAGCCGCAATCTCCCGGACTGGGAGCGCATCGCGGCCGAGCCCTGGGCGCAGGAGCTGATTCTCGGCCTGGCCGGCATGCATGACGAGGCCAAGGCCCGCGCCAGTCTCGCGGATCTGGCAATGCAGTCATATGCCTTGAAAGCAGCGATCACAGCGCTGCCACTGCGGGTTGCCGGCTGGTACTTCCCGGTCGAAATCGATCCGACCTGGGCTACGCCCAGCCTTCTCACCGAGGTTCTCAACAAGCTGCCGCGTCCGCTGTGGATCAGCGCCTACGACAATGCCAACATGGGTCCCCAGGCGCTGGTTGACTGGATCATGCGCTGGATACCTGAAGATGTGGGCGTGTTTTTCCAGGATGGAGTCGGCGTGCACGCGCGCACTCCCAGCGTGGCACGCGAATACCTGCAAATGCTGACCGCCCATCTGGGCCAGGCGCGGGTACGGGTGATTGCCGAGGCTTTCCGGCCTGCGCCGGGTGGTGGCTTTCGCAGTGCCATGGCAGAGGAGTTTCTGCCGCAGCTGACGGCCTACCAAGGCTGGACGGTCTTCGCCTTCGACGGCCCGCATTATCTGAACCCGCCTCTGGTCGATGCCTTGGCGGATGCCCTGGGCAGCAAACCCCGCTGAGCCGTCTTCCGCCCTGCTACTGCGGCTTGGGCCCATGGAGCCGGCGACAGGATTGAACAGATCGGCGGCCTGCAGGTCTGCGCACGTGGACCGATCCAGACTCGGGGTGGCCTCACCCCTGCCCGTTCAGCGCTTCAAAAGCATTCGAAGGTCTGCGCCGCCTTCCAGCGCTGATCAGGCCCAAGAACCACAGGCGCATCAATGGCCGCTGCCTCCACGCACAGCATCTGCTGCCAGCTGTCGACTTCCATGTCCTTGAGCGTGGCACACAGCGCAGGGCCTGGATTCCAGACCACGGTTTCGCTCCAGGATGCATCCTGGGCAAGCTGCAGCCAGGGCAGGCCCGAGCTTTGCAGCTGCACGGCTGCAGCAGCACGGGGATAGACGCGATCGGTCTCCGTACCGAAGCTGACGCGGCCCTCCTGCATGACATGGGTGTCCGGCTGAGCCGCAGCAGCATCCCAGTAGCTCAAACCTTCGAGGCCATGCAAGCTGGCCTGCTCGACCTGGGCCACACGCAGATAGCCGTGCAAGGCCGCGGTAAAGGACAGGTCCTGCCGGCCGCGGTTATGCACGGCCAGTTCCACGCGCAACATGCCGGGCCTGAGCTCGACCCTGAGCATGGCCTCAAAGGCATGCGGCCAGACGGCGCGCGATGCCTCGCTGTCCGTCAGGCACAAGGAGATTTGCACACCACCCTCGCCCGATGGCTGCGCAGCATCGGCCTGCCAGCGACTGAGGCGCGCAAAGCCATGTTTGACCAGGGGGCCGCGTTGATTGAACTGAGGGAAACAGACCGGAATGCCGCCGCGAATGGCGCTCTGGCCGTCATGGGCCGCCCTGGGACTGAGGAACAAACGTTCCTGCCCCAGGCCGATCCAGGACAGCACCTGGGCGCCCTGCAGACAGATCAGCACCGAATCCCCCTGCCCCAGCTTCAAAGCAATGGCAGGGAGTCCTTTCCAGTCAACGGCCTGGGCCTGAAACGTCAAGTCACTCACCCGTGAGCTCGTCCGCACGCTCCTGGCCAGCGGCGAAGTCCAGATCGCCGGTATAGATGGCGCGGCCGCATATAACGCCTTCCACGCCCTCGTCCTGCACCTTGCACAGCGCTTCGATGTCGGCCATGCCGGCCAGACCGCCCGAGGCGATGACCGGAATCTTCAGCGACTGGGCCAGCTTGACGGTGGCGTCGATGTTGATGCCGCTGAGCATGCCGTCACGACCGATATCGGTGTAGATGATGGATTCCACGCCCCAGTCTTCGAAGCGCTTGGCGGTTTCGATTACATCCTGACCGGTGAGCTTGCTCCAGCCGTCGATCGCCACCTTGCCGTCCTTGGCGTCCAGGCCCACGATGATGTGGCCGGGAAAGGCGCTGCAGGCATCCTGCAGGAAACCGGGGTTCTTCACGGCAGCGGTGCCGATGATCAGGTACTCGATGCCCAGATCGATGTAGCGCTCGATGGTGTCCAGATCACGGATGCCACCGCCCAGCTGAACGGGAATCTCGCCATCGACTTCCTTGAGGATGCTCTTGATGGCCGACAGGTTCTTGGGCTGGCCCGCAAAGGCGCCGTTCAGGTCTACCAGGTGCAGGCGACGGGCCCCCTCATCCAGCCATTTGGCGGCCATGGCTGCGGGGTCTTCACCGAAAGTGGTGGACTGGTCCATATCACCCTGAATCAGGCGAACGCAGTGGCCGTCCTTGAGGTCGATAGCGGGGATGAGCAACATGATGGTGATCTGCTAGCAAGTTTGGCCGTCAGAAATGGCCAGTGCACAAAGAAAAACTTCAGGGCTTCCAGCCCAGGAAGTTGCGGAACAGCGCCAGCCCCTGGTCCGAGCTTTTCTCGGGGTGGAACTGGGTTGCGAAAATATTATCGCGTGCGACGGCACATGCAAAGAGGCCGCCATAGTCGGCCTCGGCCGCGCAATGCGCGCTTTGTTGCACCTGCGCATAAAAGCTGTGCACAAAATAGTAGAAGCTGCCGTCGGGAATGCCGGCCCACAGCGCATGGGGCTTGCCGCCCTGCTGCGTCTGCTGCACCTGGTTCCAGCCCATTTGCGGCACCTTGAAACGACTGCCGTCGGCCTGCGTCCTGCCTTCGAGATCGAACTTGCGCACATTGCCGGGAATCAGCCCCAGGCCCGGCACATCGCCTTCGTCGCTGTGGTCGAGCAGCATCTGCATGCCCACGCAGACGCCGAACAGCGGCTTGTTGGCAGCCGCATCGAGCACGGCCTGCTGCAGGCCGGATTCGCGCAGCTCGCGCATGCAGTCGGGCATGGCGCCCTGACCGGGCAGGACTACGCGGTTGGCGGCAAGGACCACCTCGGGATCGGCCGTGACGACCACGTCCCAGCCGGTATCGGCCGCGGCCGTGCGTACCGCCTGCGAGACCGAGCGCAGATTGCCCATGCCGTAATCGACCACGGCTACGGTGTTGTTCTTCAAACTCATAGCAGCTACCGCTTGTCGAGATTTGATTTTCTAAAGATAGCGCCTTGCATTCACTGCATATCAAGCGCTACCAGCTCCTGATTAGAGAGCACCCTTGGTGGACGGAATCACACCTGCCATGCGCTCATCATGCTCCAGCGCAAAGCGCATGGCGCGGGCGAAGGCCTTGAAGATGGTTTCGCACTGGTGGTGGGCGTTGAAGCCCTTGAGATTATCGATGTGCAGCGTCACTCCGGCGTGGTTGACAAAGCCCTGGAAGAATTCGAAAACCAGCTGCGTATCGAGCTGACCGATGCTGCCGGCGGTGAACTTCACATCCATGTGCAGACCGGGACGGCCCGAGAAGTCGATGACGACGCGGCTCAGGGCTTCGTCCAGCGGCACATAGGCATGACCGTAGCGGCGAATGCCTTTCTTGTCGCCGATGGCCTTGGCGAAGGCCTGGCCCAGGGTGATGCCGATGTCCTCCACCGTGTGGTGGCCGTCGATGTGCAGATCGCCCGCACATTCGATGTCCATGTCGATCAGGCCGTGGCGCGCGATCTGGTCCAGCATGTGGTCGAGAAAGCCGATGCCGGAGTTCAGGCTGGCCTTGCCAGTGCCGTCGAGGTTGACGCGCACGGCGACGCGGGTCTCGGCCGTGTTGCGCTGCACTTCGGCAATGCGCGGCAGGTTCTGGGCGATGGAGGGGACGATATTGCTCATAGGCTTTCTTTCAGTGCCGCCAGCATCTGGGCGTTTTCTTCGCGGGTACCCACGGTCAGGCGCAGGCAGTTGTGCAGCAAGGGGTGCATGGCCGATACGTTCTTGACCAGCACGCCGCGCTGCTTCATCTCGATCTGGGCCTTGCCGGCATCGCGCACGCGCAGCAGCACCATATTGGCTTCGGAAGGCCAGATTTTTTGCACACCATCCAGCAGGGCCAGGGCATCGATCAGCGGCTGGCGTTCGGCACGGATGGCAGCAGCCTGCTCGGCGTACAGGGACTCGTGCTGCAGCGCAAAAATCGCCGTCTCGCAGTTGAGCACGCTGATGTTGTAGGGCGGGCGCACCTTGTCGATCTCGTTGACGATGGCCGAAGGGCCGATCAGATAGCCCAGGCGCGCACCGGCCAGACCGAACTTGGACAGCGTGCGCATCAGCAGCACATGGGCGTTGCGCGCGGGGTCGGCCTTCATGCGGGTGATCCAGCTGCGGCTGGCGAAGGGCTGATAGGCCTCGTCCATCACGACCAGACCGCCAACCTCGGCCACGGCGTCGATCACGGCCTGCACCTTGTCCTCGGCCCACAGCGTGGCGGTGGGATTGTTGGGATAGGCGATATAGGTGATGGCAGGCTGGTGCTCGGCAATGGCGACCTGCATGGCCGGCACATCCAGGTCAAAGTCGCCCGTCAGATTCACGCCCACGAAATCCAGGCCCTGCAGCTTGGCAGACAGCGGATACATCACAAAGCCCGGCATGGGCGCCAGCATCTTGGCGCGCTCGTTGTTGCAGGGCTGGGCCGTGGCCAGCGCCAGCAGGGTGATGATTTCGTCCGAGCCATTGCCAAGCAGCACCGAGGTACCGGCCGGAGCACCGGCGTAGTCGGCCAGCATCTGCTTGAGCACCTCCTGACGCTCGCCAGGGTAGCGGTTGATTTCCAGACCGCCCAGATGCTCGCCCAGCTTTTTCTGCAGCTCGGGCGGCAGACGGTAGGGGTTCTCCATCGTGTCCATCTTGAGCAGGCCCTGCGCGGGCTGCACATGGTAGCCCTGCATGGCGCGTACATCGGCGCGAATGCGTTGCAGGGCTTTGGTCTGGATGTCTTGAGCAGTCATGGGTTCACTCCTTCACACAAGGCTTGCGTTGGCCAATGCAGTCGATACCGATCGCTGCGATTGTGGCGCTCAAGCCTCAAGATTCTGCGTGGCGGCTTGCTCCAGCGGATGCACCACGGTTACGCCGCCAAACTCCGCCCCGTGGGGCAAATGCAGGCTCAGCATCTGATTGCAGCCACTGTGCTGGGCGCAGGCCACGGCCAGGCAGTCGCCAAAGTCCAGCGCATGGCGAGCCTGCACGGCCCAGGCCGTCTCCAGCGTGGCGGCGTCGGTCTTCCAGGGCGTCCAGGTCTGGTAGCGACGGATGGCTGCGCGGGCATCGCCCTGCGGCAGGGGCAGGGCTGCAGTGGTGGCCTGGTCATAGAACTCCACCAGCGCCTGGTTGCTGGTGCGGCCGCTACGGCTGCGCCACAGCAGATCCAGCCATTCCAGCGTGGCCGCATACAGCGCACCGCCAGCCGCATCTTCCGCGGCGATCAGCACCGAGGTATCGACAAACACGGGGTTCACCTGGCCACCTCGGTTTCGGCATTGCTTTGTACTGCAGCACGCTTGCTGCTGGCACTGCGCGCCAGGGACTTGGCCGACTGGCCGGCAGCTTGCCAGGTCCGCTCGTCCGTGCGCCAGGCCAGGTAGGCACGCTCGTAGGCGTCCTCGCGCTGCATCAGCTCGGCCATGAAGTCACCCAGCATGCGCGACACACTGCTGCCACGCCTGGCCGCTTCAATGCGCGCCCAGTCAAGCACGCCGTCTTCGACGGTGATGGTGACGTTCTTCATGGCCTGCATGGTACACGAATTTCGTGCAACACGAAATTCGTGTTGAATTTCAAATTGCCAGAATGGCCTGCTGGAATCCATACTGCAGAGCAAAAAACAGTTCGCCAGGAACTTGCCCCTCTGCAAGCGCAGGCCCACCAACCGGGAGGAGAAATCATGAGCCAGCAATCCGAGACCACATGGACCAGACGCCAGATGCTCGATCGCACCGTCCGCGCCGGAGCCGGTCTGGGCATCGCGGCCGGCTCCGGGCTGGCTCTGGCGGGCTGCGGCGGAGACGACGTACCAGCAAAAGGCCTGAGCGCCGCGGAGGCAGCCGGGCGACTACCCGAACTGGCTGCGACGCTGCGCCGTGTCAGCGGTGTTCCGGGCATGGCCTGGGCCGTGGTCCAGGGCGCGCAAACGCTTGTCGCCCAAGGCCTGGGGCTTTGCGAGACCGGAGGCAGTGCAGCCGTGAATGCCGACACCGTGTTCCAGCTAGCCTCGGTCTCCAAATCCCTGGCTGCCACCGTCGTGGCGCGCCAGGTCGGCCTGGGACGGGTCTCCTGGGACAGCCGCATGCAGGACTTGCTACCCTGGTTTGCGCTGCGCAATCCGGGCAGCAGCGCGGTGCTGACCGTGGGCGATCTGTTTGCCCACCGCAGCGGCCTGCCCGACCATGCGGGCGACAAGCTCGAGGAGCTGGGCAATGACCAGCAGGTGGTGCTGGAGCGGCTGCGTCTGCTGCCCGTCAAACCGCTGCGCAGCGAATACGCCTACACCAATGCCGGGCTGACTGCCGCCGCCGTGGGCGTCGCAGGCGCTGCCAATACCGACTGGGCGAGTCTGTCTCGCCAGACCCTGTATGCGCCTCTGGGCATGACGCGAACCACATCGGTCTATGCCGAATTCATGCAGCAGGCCAACCGTGCCAGCCCGCATGTGCGCGTCGATGACGGCAGCTGGCAGCGCGGCACGCCGCGCAATGCCGACCCCCAGTCACCGGCCGGCGGCGCCAGCTCCAGCGTCAACGACATGGCGCGCTGGCTGTCTTTGCTGCTGGCGCAGGGGCGCTGGCAGGGACAGCAGCTGGTCGCCCCAGCGGCCCTGCAAGCCGCCTGGCAGCCACAGGCGCCGGGAGGGCACTACGGCTTCGGCTTCAATGTCGCAGCGACCGATGGCGGGCTCAAGTTCCTCAGCCATTCGGGCGCCTTCATGCTGGGCGCGGCCACCTGCTTCATGCTCATTCCCTCGCTGGACGCCGCCGTCATCGTGCTCACCAACGGCATGCCCATCGGCGTTCCCGAAACCCTGTGTCGCCAGTTCGTGGACCTGATGGAGACCGGCCGCCTCACGCAGGACTGGTGGTCGCTGTACAGCGAAAAGATCGCTCCGCTGATGGCGCCCACGGGCTCCCTGCTGGGCCAGCAGCCTCCGTCTGCGCCCCAGCCGCCGGGCGCGCTGCAGCGCTATGCGGGAAGCTATGACAACGCCTACCACGGCCCGGTGCAGGTCAGCCTCGTCGACAACCGGCTGCAGCTAAGCATAGGCCCGCAAGCCCAGACCTATGTGCTGCAGCACTGGAACGGCAGCCAGTTCTGCTTTGTCCCGGGCAACGAAAGCGCAGCTCCGCACAGCATTTCGCTGGCGGTCTTCGAGGCAGGTGACGCAGCGCCGGCCCAAAGCCTCTGGCTGGAGTTCTATGACGACGACGGATTGGGCCAGTTCAGCAGACGGGCCTGAGAGGCGCTGCGGCTGCAGGCGGCAGCGCCAAAGACCTCAGCGCCGGTACTGCGGCGGCGGGGCATATCTGCCGTCGGCGGGAAAAGCCGCAGGCTCGGCCGCGCCGCGGCGCCCGGGCGCAGGCTGAGCGGCATCGCGCCCCTGCAGCCGGACTTCAAACAGGGCCGCTCCGATCACGCCCACGTTGCGGGCGTCGCCAGCCGGGGTGTTGCCGGCATAGGCACGCTCCTTGCCGGCAAAGCGAAAGGCAGCCACTTCACGCTGGCTCTTGCGAAAACCCTCGATGCGCAGGGTCTCGCCGGGACGCAGCAGATAGCCGGCGCTGTGCACGCTGCCGGCCTGGCCGGTGAGCACATCCAGGCCGTCCACCGTGGCAACGACCTCATAGTGACGCTGGCTGCGGTTGCTGTAGACCAGCTCGTAGCGCTCGCCATGACGGCCGGCCAGCTGATAGTCCCGAGCTCCGCGCATGGTGTAGATGGGCAGCGGCCGGCCTTGCCCGTCCTGCACCACCCACTCCACGTCGCCGTCGGCCAGCTGCACGCTGAGCTGCTGATCAATGCTGCGTCCCAGGGCGCGGCGGATGCTGGCCTCATCGGAGTAGCGCAGCTGTGCCACGGTGCGCGGGCGCTCAGGATCCAGGCGCGCAGCTTCCACGGTCCGTGTGACCGACTCTCGCCCTTCCCCCCATTGCGTGCCCAGTGTGGACTCGACCCTGGGCGTGCGCGGCGCTGCCGATCCGCGCTCGGCGACCTGCAAGGCATCCTGCGCCGAAGGCGGTGCACCGCAGGCGGCCAGCCCGGCGACCAGCAGCAGTCCGCCCAGCAGCCGCCAGCCGCGTTGCTGCCAGGAACTCATGACCTGATTCATCTTCACGCTCCCTTGTTGTGATTGGCTATGGAATGCTGCGCTGCCACGCAGCCCGCCGAGTGTCACCGCAAATCCACGCTTTCCCGCGCCAGGAAACATATGGAGACGATTTGCCCCGGGACGACGGACATGTGGATCTGCCTGGCAACGAAAAAAGCCGTGGACAGGCCACGGCTTCAGGGGGCAGGTGCTCGCCGGTTTACTTCAGGCGCATTTCGGCAGCCCTGGCATGGCCCTGCAGGCCTTCGCCATAGGCCAGCACGGCGGCGGTCTTGCCCAGGATCTGGGCACCGGCCTCGCTGACTTCGATGATGGAGCTGCGCTTCTGGAAGTCGTACACCCCCAGCGGCGAGGAAAAGCGCGCCGTACCGCTGGTCGGCAACACGTGATTCGGGCCGGCGCAATAGTCGCCCAGGCTCTCCGAGGTATAGGCACCCAGGAAGATGGCGCCGGCGTGCCTCAGCAAAGGCTCCCAGCGATGCGGGTCGCGGCTGGAGACTTCCAGATGCTCGGGCGCGATGCGGTTGCTGATCGCGCAAGCCTCTTCCATGTCCTTGGTCAGGATCAGCGCGCCACGGTCGCTCAGGCTCTTGGCGATGATGGCCTTGCGCGGCATCTCGGGCAGCAGGCGGTCGATCGCGGCCTGAACGGCATCGAGATAGGCAGCATCGGGGCACAGCAAGATGGACTGGGCCAGCTCGTCGTGCTCGGCCTGGCTGAACAGATCCATGGCCACCCAGTCGGGCGGGGTCGTGCCGTCGGCCAGCACCAGGATTTCAGAAGGACCGGCAATCATGTCGATGCCCACGATGCCGAACACGCGCTTCTTGGCGCTGGCCACATAGGCATTGCCGGGGCCGGTGATCTTGTCCACCTTGGGCACGGTGGCCGTGCCGTAAGCCAGAGCGGCCACGGCCTGGGCGCCGCCAATGGTGAAGGCGCGATGCACGCCCGCCACATAGGCAGCAGCCAGCACCAGCGGGTTCTTCTGACCCTGCGGCGTGGGCACGACCATGATGATGTCCTGCACACCGGCCACATGGGCGGGAATGGCGTTCATCAGCACGCTGGACGGATAGGCGGCCTTGCCGCCGGGCACGTAGATGCCCACACGGTCCAGCGGCGTGACCTTCTGGCCCAGCAGCGTGCCGTCCTCGTCGCGGTAGCTCCAGCTCTCGCCATTGGCCTTCTTCTGCGCCTCGTGATAGCTGCGCACACGGCGTGCCGCCGACTCCAGCGCTTCACGTTCGGCACCGGGCAGGCTCTCGAAAGCGGCTTTCAGCTCTTGCTTGGTCAGCTCCAGCGCAGCCATGGAATCGGCCTGCAGGCCGTCAAAGCGGGCCGTGTACTCGAGCACGGCGGCATCACCACGCTGCTGTACATCGGCCAGGATATCGGCCACGCGCTGCTCGATGGCTGCGTCCGTGTCCGCCGACCAATGCAGACGCTGGGCAAAATCATGCTCGAACTGGGCATCAGCGGTTGAAAGACGGGCGGGAGCAGCTACGAATTCCATAGTATTTACCTGTGGGGAAAATCAGTTGTTCTTGGCGGCAACGGCCTGCGCAAACGCATCGATGATGTGGCGCAGCGGAGCCTGCTTGAGCTTGAGCGAAGCCTGGTTGACGACCAGACGCGAGCTGATGTCCATGATCGGCTCGACCTCGACCAGATCGTTGGCCTTGAGCGTGTTGCCGGTGGACACCAGATCGACGATGGCATCGGCCATGCCGGTCAGCGGCGCCAACTCCATGGAGCCGTAGAGCTTGACCATGTCCACGTGCACGCCCTTCTTGGCGAAGAAATTGCGCGCGATCTCGGGGTATTTGGTGGCGATGCGCAGGCGCGCGCCCTGCTTGACCGCCAGCTGGTAGTCAAAACCGTTACGCACGGCCACGCTGACGCGGCACTTGGCGATCTGCAGGTCCAGCGGCTGGTACAGGCCCTGGCCGCCATGCTCGATCAACGAATCCAGGCCCGAGACGCCCAGGTCCGCCCCGCCGTATTGCACATAGACCGGCACGTCCGAAGCGCGCACCAGCACCACGCGCACATCGGGACGGTTGGTGTCGAAAATCAGCTTGCGCGACTTTTCCACATCCTCGGTCACCTCGATGCCGGCAGCGGCCAGCAGGGGCACGGTTTCTTCAAAAATGCGGCCCTTGGACAGGGCGATGGTCACAGGCGTTGCGGTGCTCATGCGGAAATTCTCTCGATATCGGCGCCCAGGGCGCGCAGCTTGTCTTCCATGCGGTCGTAGCCACGATCCAGGTGGTAGATGCGATCGACGATGGTCTCGCCCTCGGCCACCAGACCGGCAATCACCAGGCTGGCCGAAGCCCGCAGATCGGTCGCCATCACGGTGGCGCCGGACAGGCGCTTGCCGCCTTCGATGGTCGCCACGCGGCCGTCGGTGGTGATGCGCGCGCCCAGGCGCACCATCTCGTTGACATGCATGAAGCGGTTCTCGAAGATGGTTTCGGTCACCATGCTGGTGCCTTCGGCCACCAGGTTCAGCGCCATGAACTGGGCCTGCATATCGGTGGGAAAGCCCGGATATTCGGTGGTGCGAAAGCCCTGCGCCTTGAGCTTGCCGGAGGACGCCACCTTCAGGCCGCCGTCCACGCAGTCCACGCTCACGCCCGCATCCTTGAGCTTGTCGATCACGGCGCCCAGATGGTCGGCACGCGCGTGGTGCAGCAGAGCCTCACCGCTGGTGGCCGCCACGGCGCAGAGGAAGGTGCCGGCCTCGATACGGTCGGCCACCACCTGGTGCTCGCAGCCATGCAGCTTGTCCACGCCCTGAATCACGATATGACTGGTGCCGTGACCGGTGATCCTGGCCCCCATCTTGATCAGCATCTCGGCCAGATCGGTGATTTCGGGTTCCATGGCGGCGTTTTCCAGAACCGTCTCGCCTTCGGCCAGCGCAGCGGCCATCAGGAAGTTCTCGGTACCGGTCACGGTCACCATGTCGGTGGTGATGCGTGCGCCCTTCAAACGCTTGCGACCTTCAGGCAGGCTGGCATGCATGTAGCCGTTTTCCACGGTGATGATGGCACCCATGGCCTGCAGGCCCTTGATGTGCTGATCCACGGGACGCGAGCCTATCGCGCAGCCGCCGGGCAGCGACACCTTGGCGTGGCCGAAGCGGGCCAGCAGCGGGCCCAGGGCCAGCACCGAGGCGCGCATGGTCTTGACCAGCTCGTAAGGCGCTTCGGGCACCAGGCTGTCGGGTGCCACAAAGCTCATGCCGCCGCGTTCGCCATGGGTTTCGGTCTGCACACCCATATTGGCCAGCAGCTTGCGCATGGTGGCCACATCGTGCAGACGCGGCACATTGTGCAGATGCACGGGCTCGGCCGTGAGCAGTGCGGCACACATTTCAGGCAGAGCGGCGTTTTTGGCGCCGGAAATGATTACTTCGCCCTTGAGGGGACGACCACCGTGGATCTTGAGTTTGTCCATGGCTTCAAGCCTTGAATGTTATGTATAAAAAATGCATTCAGCGCCTGTGCATCAAGCGCTGACAGCTATCAATCTTGCGTCTCGACTCGCATCAGGCCTGGGCCGCAGCCCACTCTGCCGGGGTGTAGGTCTTCATGGACAGGGCATGGACTTCATCGGTGGCCATGCGGTTGCCCAGCGTCGCATACACCAGGCGCTGGCGGCCCAGCAGACGCTGGCCTTCAAACTGCGCAGAAACAATGGTGGCAAACCAATGTCGGCCATCGCCTTCCAGCGCAATATGCTCGCAGGGCAGGCCGGCGGCGATCAGGTCTTTGAGTTGGTCTGCAGTCATGGGGAACCTTTATGCGCAAAAGCTGGCGAAACCGGTCATTGTCTCGCAAGCAGCCCTGCGTCAATTCTAAAAATCAGTTACGAATCTTGTAGCCGATACGCAGCAGGTGCACGGCCAGCGCGCTCACGGCCAGCCAGGCAGCGCCCACGATGGCAAAGCTGAGCCAGGGCGAGACATCGCTCTGGCCGAAGAAGCCATAGCGGAAGCCGTCAATCATGTAGAAGAACGGGTTGACATGGCTGACCGCCTGCCAGAAGCCGGGCAGCGAGTGCACGGAATAGAACACGCCGGACAGAAAGGTCAGGGGCATGATCAGAAAGTTCTGGAAAGCCGCCATCTGGTCGAACTTCTCGGCCCAGAGACCGGCGATCAGGCCCAGCGTGCCCATCAGGGCACAGCCCAGAAAGCCGAACACCAGAATCCACAGCGGCGCGGCAAAGTCGGGCACGGCAAAGAACAAGGTGACCACAAACACGCCCAGCCCCACCAGCAGGCCGCGCAGAATCGCCGCGCCCACGTAGGCGCTGAACCAGGCCCAGTGCGACAGCGGCGTGAGCAGCACGAACACCAGCGAGCCCATGATCTTGCTCTGCACCAGGCTGGACGAGCTGTTGGCAAATGCGTTTTGCAACATGCTCATCATCACCAGACCGGGAATCAGGAACGCGGTGTAGGGGATGCGGTCATAGACCATGACCCGGCCTTCAAGCACATGGCCGAAAACCAGCAGATACAGCACGGCCGTGAGCACCGGTGCAGCCACGGTCTGAAAGCTCACCTTCCAGAAGCGCAGTACTTCCTTCTTGAGCAGGGTCTGCCAGCCGTTCATTGGACACCTCCTGCAGGAGCCTGTGTCCTGGAGCCTTCATTCATGATGTGGATGAACACATCCTCCAGATCCGCACGGCGGATTTCCACATCCTCGGGGGTCACGCCCGCCTCGCGCAAAGCGGCCAGCAGTTGCTCCACATCGCCGGCATGGGCGGCAGGAATCTGCACGATTCGACCTGTGACCCGGGCCCTGTCGGCCACGGCCTTGGGCAGGGCGCTATCGGTCTTGAACTGCAACACATTGCTGGAAGCCGACTTGAGCAGCTCGCTCATGGGCGAGAGCTTGATGATCTCGCCGCGCTTGAGCATGGCCACGCGGCTGCACAGCGCCTCGGCCTCTTCCAGATAGTGAGTGGTCAGCAGCACCGTATGGCCTTGCTTGTTGAGCTTGGCAATGAAATGCCACAGCGTCTGGCGCAGCTCCACGTCCACACCGGCCGTGGGCTCGTCCAGCACGATGATGGGCGGCTTGTGCACCAGGGCCTGAGCCACCAGCACGCGGCGCTTCATGCCGCCCGAGAGCTGGCGCATATTGTTGTGGGCCTTGTCCGTCAGGCCCAGGCTGTCGAGCAGCTCGTCGATCCAGTCGTCGTTGTTCTTGACGCCGAAATATCCGGACTGGAATCTCAAGGCCTCGCGCACATTGAAGAAGGGGTCGAACACCAGCTCCTGCGGCACGATGCCCAGCTTGCGGCGTGCATCGGCGTAATTGGCCTGCACATCGCTGCCCTGCACCAGCACGCGCCCGCCCGTGGCTTGCGCCAGTCCGGCGAGGATGCTGATCATCGTGGTCTTGCCGGCACCGTTGGGGCCGAGCAGACCGAAGAATTCACCTTCCTCGATATCCAGGCTCACCGATTTGAGGGCCTGAAAATCCCCCTTGGGGGTGCGGTAGGTCTTGGAGACGGATTGGAATGAGACTGCGGACATGGAGCCCATGATTCTAGGGCTTGCCCACAGCCTCTGCCTTGGCGGGGCTTAGCCGGACACAGTGATTCGTCAGCCTAGCCCTGCTGAGCGGTGGCGGCCGCATCGGGCACGGGAGCGGGCATCAGCAAGCCGTCCACGCCATACAGCGCGGCCATGGACTGCAGCCCCTTGGGCAGGCCTTCGACGATGAGCTGCTTGCCCACCTCCTGGGCTGCACGCCGGCAGGCCAGCAGCACGGCCAGAGCCGCCGAGTCAAACACCTTGACGGCGCTGGCATCCAGCACCACCTGGGCATCCGCATGGCCCGTGACCAGCGGGCGCAGACGCAGCAGACAGTCGCGCCCCTGACGATAGGTCAGTTCCTTGGGCAGTTGCAGAGGGTTGCTAGCTGAGCGGGTCATGACGTCTGAAGCGCTTTGCTTACTTGGTGGCCGTCGCCGGCATGGAGCTGCGCGAGGCCAGGGTCTTGATCAGGCCGTCGATGCCGTTGGCATTGATTTCCTGCGCAAACTGGTTGCGATAGGTTTCCACCAGCCACACACCGAGCACGTTGAAGTTGTAGAGCTTCCAGCCCGTGGCCTGCTTTTCCAGACGGAAATCCAGCTGCACGGGGTCGCCACGGCCGTTGACCTGGGTACGCACCAGCACGTCGGTGTCGCCGGCAGCCATGCGCACTGGCCTTACGGTAATGGTCTGATCGCCGACCTGGGACAGGGCCCCCGCATAGGTGCGAATCAGCAGGGCCTTGAACTCGTCCTGCAGTTTCTGGCGCTGCTCGGGCGTGGCCTGACGCCAGGCCGGACCGACAGCGGCCGATGTCATGCGGCGGAAGTCCACATAGGGCATGACCTTCTCATTGACCAGCGCATTGATCTTGCTGGCGTCGCCGTTGCGCAGCGAGGCGTCCTTCTTGATGGTCTCCAGCACATCGGCAGAGACGCGCTTGACCAGTGCGTCAGGCGCTTCCTCAGCAGCCTGGGCGGCGGGCAGACCCAGATTCAGAGCGAGCATGGCACCTGCTGCCATGCCCCACATGCGACGAGTAATCTTCATTGCGTTTTTTCTCCTAGGCCCGCAAGTGTCACCGCACTCGCGCAGCCTGAGCATCATGTTTGTAACCAAGCTCTACCGGCTCACTGGCCTTCCGGGGGCAGCTTGCCGGCGTTGTCGTCATCATAGTTTTCGAGACGACCATCGCCGCCGGACGCCGCGCCGCCAATGCGTGAGCGCAGATAGACATCGCGCACCAGGCTGTATTTGTCGAGCGCAACGGAGTCCAGTACATCACCGGCCTTGAGCAGATTGGCACGGTTGTTGACCATGCGCAGACCGAACAGGCTGTTGCGCCAGCGCACATCATCCATGGTGTTGGCGGGATAACCAAAGGCATCGACCAGCAGGCCTGCCGAATCCCGCACCGTGGAAGGCCCCCAGAACGGCAGCACCAGATATGGCCCGGTAGACACGCCCCAGCGGCCCAGGGTCTGACCGAAATCCTGCTTCCGACGCTCGATGCCGGCCTCGCTGGCAATGTCGAACAGACCGCCAATGCCGAACACCGTGTTGACGCTGAAGCGCACCATGGAGTTGTAAGCGTCCCCACCCTGGCCCTGCAGCACATTGTTGACGAAGGACCAGGCATCGCCAAGGTTGTCGAAGAAATTGGTCACACCATCTCTGGCAAGGCGCGGCGTCACGGTCTGATAGGCCGTGGCCACGGGCTTGAAGATCGCCTCGTCCACGCCTTCGTTGAAGGAATAGATGCTGCGGTTCATGGACTCCAGCGGATCGGCTGGATTGGCGGGGCCTGTGGCCGTGGTGGTGGCGCAGCCGGTCAGCAAAGCTGCTACGGAAACGCCAGCTACCAGCGCACTGCGCCTGAGCGCTTGCGCCTTGTTTGACACCAATTTCGTTGGTGAGCTTGTTGTCGTCATCATTCTTTCGCTCCCCCGTTGGCTGCGGCACCACCGGAATCACCACCCTGCTCCGCCTTGCTGTAGAGAAACTGACCGATCAGATTCTCGAGCACCACGGCAGACTGGGTGGCTGTCACGCGGTCGCCTGCCTTGAGGTTCTCTTCGCTGGCGCCCGCTTCAATACCAATGTACTGATCGCCCAGCAGGCCGCTTGTCAGAATTTTCAGCGAACTATCCTTGGGAAAGGCGTAACGGGTTTCCATGCTCATGGCCACATCGGCCTGAAAGGTCTGGTCGTTGAAGGTGATGGACTCGATACGGCCCACGACCACGCCGGCGCTCTTGACCGCCGCCTTGGGCTTGAGCCCGCCGATATTGTCAAAACGCGCCGTAATCACATAGGTCTTCTGGAAGTTCAGACTCAGCAGATTGGCCGACTGCAAGGCCAGGAACACCAGGGCCAGAGCACCGATCAGCACAAACAGGCCGACCCAGATATCACTTTTCTTTTGCTGCATGATTTTTTACCTCTATCTGCTGTGCAGCCTCAAATGCTGAACATGGTTGCGGTGAGCAGGAAGTCCAGCCCCAGCACCGCTAGCGAAGCCACGACCACGGTACGGGTGGTGGCCCGGGAAACCCCTTCGGGCGTAGGCTTGGCCGCATAGCCTTCGAGCAGGGCCACAAAGGTCACGGCCAGGCCGAAGACAAAGCTCTTGAGCACGCCGTTGCCCAGATCGCTCCACCAATCCACGCCCTGCTGCATCTGGCCCCAGAAAGCACCGCTGTCGACGCCGATCAGCACCACCCCCACCAGCCAGCCGCCCAGCACGCCGACGGCGCTGAAGACTGCAGCCAGCAAGGGCATGGTGATCAGCCCGGCCCAGAAGCGCGGCGCCAAAATGCGTTTGACGGGGTCGACTGCCATCATTTCCATGGCCGACAGCTGTTCACCGGCCTTCATCAGACCGATTTCGGCCGTCAGGGCCGTACCGGCACGGCCCGCGAACAGCAAGGCAGTGACCACGGGTCCCAGCTCTCGAAGCAGACTCAGGGCAACCATCATGCCCAGCGCCTCGGCCGAGCCATAGCGCTGCAGGATGTAATAGCCCTGCAGACCCAGCACAAAGCCCACGAACAGTCCGGAGACGCCGATGATGGCCAGCGAATAATTGCCCAGAAAGTGAATCTGGTCGCCGATCAGGCGCGGTCGCCTGAGTGCCGGCCCCATCAAGCCCAGCAGGCGCCACAACAGGCGCGCACCGATCCCCATGTTGACCAGCTGGCAGCGCACTGCCAGGCCAATGCGTGCGAGAAAGTTCATGCACGCCTCCTGCTGCCGAAGTCCTCATCGGCACTGACGCCGGGATAGTGGAACGGCACAGGCCCCGTGGGTCTGGCATGGATGAATTGCTGCACCAGCGGATCGCTGCTGGCGCGCACCTCTTCGGGCGTGCCCTGGGCGGCAACGCTGCCGGCCCCCAGAATCACCACGTGGTCGGCCACGCGGAAGGTTTCTTCCAGATCGTGGGAAACCAGAATCGAAGTCAGGCCCATGGCATCGTTGAGCTGGCGGATCAGCTGCGCCGAGGTGCCCAGTGAAATAGGGTCCAGGCCCGCGAAAGGCTCGTCATACATGATCAGTTCGGGATCCAGCGCAATCGCGCGGGCCAGTGCCACGCGGCGGGCCATGCCGCCCGATACCTGGGAAGGCATCAGATCGCGCGCCCCGCGCAAGCCCACGGCATGCAGCTTCATGAGCACGATGTCGCGAATCAGCTCTTCGGGCAGATCGGTGTGCTCGCGCAGCGGAAAGGCCACATTGTCAAACACGCTCATGTCGGTGAACAGCGCACCGAACTGAAACAGCATGCCCATGCGGCGACGCGCGGCGTAAAGCTGCTGCGCATCCATGGTGGTCACATCCTGGCCGTCAAACAGCACCTGGCCCTGCTGGGCGCGGTTCTGCCCGCCGATCAGACGCAGCACCGTGGTCTTGCCACCGCCCGATGCGCCCATCAGCGCCGTGACCTTGCCGCGCGGCACTTGCAGGGACAGATCGCGCAGGATGACGCGGTCACCATAGCCAAAGGTGACATTGCGCAGTTCCACAAAGGGTGCGTTGGGTGACATGCGTGAATAGCCGCTCAAGAGAAAGCAAACTGGTATTGTGCCGACAAGCTCGGCAAAAAGCTCGGGTTAGTCCCAAGTAAACATACATTCACGAATGTTTCTTCAAGACCTGGTTTGAATCGCAGAGCTTCCGCTCCTGTTTCAGGAGCATTTAGCGCTTGTTGTGCATGCGCAAACTGCTTTTTTTGCGATATGAAATCGCATCAGCAGTTGCGACTTATTTACAACATATTCTGCAGAAACGCCTTGGTGCGCTCGTGCTGAGGCGCAACAAAGAATGCTTCGGACGGGCCTTGCTCGACGATGTGACCGCCATCCATGAAGATCACGCGGTTGGCCACCTCACGCGCAAAACCCATCTCGTGGGTCACGACCAGCATGGTCATATGCTCCTCGGCCAGTTCGCGCATGGTGCGCAGCACCTCACCGGTCAGCTCGGGATCCAGCGCCGAGGTGGGCTCGTCGAACAACAGAATGTCCGGCTCCATGGCCAGCGCACGGGCAATCGCCACGCGCTGCTTCTGACCGCCGGAGAGATGGTTGGGGTAGGCATCGCGCTTGGCGGCCAGCCCCACCTTGGCAAGCAGAACCTCGGCCTTGGGAAGGATGTCTTCGCGCTTCATGCCCTTGACGATGAGCGGCGCCTCAATGATGTTCTCCAGCACCGTGAGATGGGGAAACAGATTGAAGGACTGAAACACCATGCCCATCTTGCGGCCGATCTTGCGGATTTCGGCATCGCTCACATACTGAGCCCTGGCCTCCCCCTCGGAGCGCGCCAACACCTCGCCTTCGATGCTGATGGTGCCGCGGTCAATCGTCTCCAGGTGGTTGAGGCAGCGCAAAAAAGTGCTCTTGCCCGAGCCGGACGGGCCGATCACGGCCACCACCTCGCCGCGCAACAGCTCCAGAGAGACCCCGCGCAGCACTTCGTTGCTGCCAAAGGCCTTGTGGATGCCCCGGGCGGAAATCATCACGTCAGGCGTCGTACTTGGCATAGCGTTTCTCGAGGTATTGGAAGCCCCAGGTCAGCACCAGGGTCATGATGAGATAGAAGGCCGCAGCCACGACAAAGGGCGTGAAGCTGAAGTCGCGCTGCACCACGCCGCGCGCCACGCGCAGCAGGTCGTTGAGCGCCAGCACATAGATCAGCGAAGTGTCCTTGACCAGGGTAATGGTCTCGTTGCTGACGGGCGGCAGGATGCGGGCCCACATCTGGGGCAGCACAATGCGGCGCATGGTCTGGGCATAAGTCATACCCAGCACCTTGGCGCCTTCGTACTGGCCGCGGTCCACGGACTTGATGCCGGCACGGAAAATTTCAGCGAAATAGGCCGCGTAGTTCAGCGCAAACGCCACCACGGCCGCCTGAAAGTCGGGCAGGCGCACACCGATGTAGGGCACAAAGGGCAGCGCGAAGTAAACAAACAGCAGCTGCAGCATCAGCGGCGTGCCGCGCATCAGCCAGATATAGGCGCCTACGGCGCCGCTCAGCGGCTTGATGCTGGAGATGCGCATCAGCGCCAACGCCAGCCCCAGAGGGATGGAAAGCACCAGCGTGATGAAAAACAGCTTGAGTGTGACAAGGGCACCAGCCGACATGGGCCCCAGGAGCGAGATTACATAGTCCATCAAATGGCCTTCAGTGTGGCGCTGCAGCTATCGAAAGCCCGCCACAGGCACGGGCGTGCGCAAAAGGAAGTGTTTGCACGCATTGTCGTCGCAAAAAAAACCGGCAATGCCAGGCATTGCCGGTGCAGTACACGAAAAAGGGATTAGTGCTTGATCACGTCAGCGCCAAACCACTTCTGGGCGATTTCAGCAGCCTTGCCGTCCTTCTTCATTTCGGTCAGCACATCGTTGACCTTGTTGCGTGTGGCTTCGTCGTCCTTGCGGAAGCCCACGCCATAGTCTTCGGTACCGAAGTCATCAGCCAGCACCACGTAGTTTTCGGGCTTCTTGTTGACCAGGAAACGGCCCACCACTTCATCCACCACCACCACGTCCAGACGGCCGGCTTCCAGATCCATCAGAGCCGTGATGTTGTCGCCGAACAGCTTGGTTTCCTTGAACTTGTCCGACAGTTCCTTGTCCTTGGTCAGGGCGGTCACGGCGCTGGAGCCTTCCTGGGCGCCCACGATCTTGCCAACCATGTCGGCCTTGCTCTTGATGGGAGAGCCGGCCTTCACGATGATGATCTGCTTGTTCACCATGTAGGGATCGGAGAACAGGATCTTTTCCTTGCGCTCTTCCAGAATGGTCAGGCCGTTCCACAGCGCGTCCACACGCTTGCCCAGCAGCTCGGCTTCCTTGGCGTTCCAGTCGATGGGCTTGAACTCCACTTCGATATTGGCGCGCTTGGCCACTTCACGGGCCATGTCGATGTCGAAACCGACCAGCTCGTTCTTGTCATCACGGAAACCCATGGGCGGGAAGTTGTCGTCCAGGCCCACCACCAGCTTGGCGGCAGCTGCCGCAGGAGCGGGCGCAGGAGCTGCAGCAGTGTTGCTTGCGGGCTCGTTCTTGCCGCAGGCAGCCAAAATTGCAGTCAGGGCCACCGAGGCCAGCAGGGTACGTTTTTTCATGGCGTCAAAATATGAAGTGGAAAAAGCGGAGGCAGGGGCTTTGTCTCCCGTCCGGGGCCACCGCAGCCGCCCCGAAGCCGGGCTGCCGCCAGCGCCGAATCCGCTATTGTCGCGCAGACGGGCCAGTGCGTCACTCGCCGGTCGCAAAACCATCACGACTTACGCAAAACAGGTTCAGGCAAGACGGCTGCCTCAGGGGGCAGGCCGTTGTTGCATTCTTGTCTGCGCAAGTCCTCACCAAGTGAAAGCTTGCCAAACTCCACACCATGTCACCAGCGTCACCCGACACCAGCCAGCTCCCCGCCGCCTTGCAGCAGGCCTATCGCGACGCGCTCTACCGGGTCGATGCACCCCAGGGCGCTGTCGCACAGACGCTACGCGCAGGTGAACACAACGACTGGCTCGGGCAACAACTGGGACGGCAGCTCATCCAGGCCGCCTGCTATCTCACGGCCTGCAATCCCTGGGGACAGATCCTGGAGCCGGCGGAGAACGCCCGTCGCATGCGCGCCCTGCGCCATGCGCTGGACAGCGAGGGCTGGCAGTATCTGGACGGCTGCGGCCAGGACCCGCAAGGCCAGTGGCCCGCAGAGGACAGCGTGCTGATCTGGGGCATGGGCGCCGACACGGCGCTGCAATGGGGGCGGCACTGGCAGCAGAACGCCGTGCTGTGGAGCGGTGCCGACGCCTGCCCCCGGCTTCTGTGGCTGCGCTGACTTTTTTGATAGCGCCTTGCGCTCTACAGCAATCAAAGAACTATTGAAATATCTCTGAATTCCATTTAAGGCAAGCGCTTGCAGCTATCAAAAACAAAAGGCATTCCAGGGAATGCCTTTTGTGTGATGACCCGCTGTGAGTGATCAGCGAGGCAGTTCGCTGGCGCCCATCAGGAACTCGTCCACGGCACGCGCCGCCTGGCGGCCTTCGCGAATCGCCCACACGACCAGCGACTGGCCGCGGCGGATGTCGCCGGCAGCGAACACCTTGGGCACGCTGGTGGCATAGCCGCCGATGAAGTCGGTGCTGGCCTTGGCGTTGCCGCGTGCATCCTTGTCGACGCCAAAGGCTTCGAGCACGGTGGCAACCGGGTTCACAAAGCCCATGGCCAGCAGCACCAGATCGGCAGGCCAGACCTTTTCCGTGCCGGGCACTTCGCTCAGCTTGCCGTCCTTGAACTCGACCTGCACGGTGGTCAGGCTCTTGACCTTGCCCTTTTCGCCGCCGAATTCCTTGGTCGAGATCGCGAACTCACGCACCACGCCTTCGTCGTGGCTGGACGAGGTACGCAGCTTGATCGGCCAGTAAGGCCAGACCAGGGGCTTGTTCTCCTGCTCGGGCGGCATGGGCATGACCTCGAACTGGGTCACGCTCTTGGCGCCATGGCGGTTGGAGGTGCCCACGCAGTCGGAGCCGGTGTCGCCGCCGCCGATGACGATGACATGCTTGCCGTCCGCACGGATCTGGCCCTTGAGCTTGTCGCCCGCATTGACCTTGTTCTGCTGGGGCAGGAACTCCATCGCGAAGTGCACGCCTTCCAGATCGCGGCCGGGCACGGGCAGATCACGCGACTGCTCGGAGCCGCCGGTCAGCAGCACGGCATCGAACTCGGCATTGAGCTGCTCGGGGCTGATGGTTTCCTTGGCCCAGTTGGTGACCTTGGAATCCTTGCCCAGACCGTCCTTGCCGGCAATCAGCACGCCGGTGCGGATCTTCAGGCCTTCGGCCACCATCTGCTCGACACGGCGGTCGATCAGGCCCTTGTCCAGCTTGAAGTCGGGAATGCCGTAGCGCAGCAGGCCGCCCACGCGGTCGTTCTTCTCGAACAGGGTCACGTCGTGGCCGGCGCGCACCAGTTGCTGGGCCGCTGCCATGCCTGCAGGGCCGGCACCGACCACGGCCACCTTCTTGCCGGTCTTGTGCTTGGGCAGCAGGGGCTTGACCCAGCCTTCGCTCCAGGCACGGTCGATGATGGAGTGCTCGATGGACTTGATGCCGATGGCGTCGCCATTGATATTGGCCACACAGGCAGCTTCGCAGGGTGCGGGGCAGATGCGGCCCGTGAACTCGGGGAAGTTGTTGGTGCTGTGCAGCGTGGTGATGGCGTTCTTCCAGTCACCCTGATACACGAGGTCGTTGAAGTCCGGAATGATGTTGTTGACCGGGCAGCCGTTGTTGCAGAACGGCGTGCCGCAGTCCATGCAGCGTGCAGCCTGCACCTTGGCCTGATCGGTCGTCAGGCCGATGACGAATTCCTTGTAGTGCTTGAGACGTTCCGCAACGGGGGCATAGCCCTCTTCGATGCGCTCGTATTCCATGAAGCCGGTGGTCTTTCCCATGATCTTTAATCCTTGAAATCTGTGTTCGCTTGCAGTGCGGTGGCCGCCTGGCCGCCACCGCTTGGAGCCGTGTTTACTTGGCGGCTACTGCTTCTTTTTGAGGAGCTGCTGGCGCTTTCGCAGCTTGCTTTTCCTTCTGTTTGCGTTCAAAGATCTCGCCGAGTGCACGCTGGTACTCGGTCGGGAACACCTTGACAAACTTGGCACGCGCTGCGGCCCAGTTGTCCAGCAGATCACGGGCGCGCTTGGAACCCGTCCAGCGGCTGTGAGCCTCCACCATATTGCGCAGCTGCTGATCGTCGCTCTGGCCGCGGTGCCAGATGCCGGGATCGACACGCGAGACAAACTCGTCATGCGGCAGCACCTTCTCCAGCTTCACCGAAGCGGTGTTGCAACGCTCGGCAAACTTGCCGTCCTCGTCGTAGACATAGGCCACACCGCCGCTCATGCCGGCCGCGAAGTTGCGGCCGGTCTTGCCCAGCACGACCACGGTACCGCCGGTCATGTATTCGCAGCCGTGGTCACCCACGCCTTCGACCACGGCCGTGGCGCCGGACAGACGCACGGCAAAGCGCTCACCGGCCACGCCGCTGAAGAAGGCCTCACCGCTGGTGGCGCCGAACATCACGGTGTTGCCCACGATGGTGTTGCTCGTCGTCGAGCCACGGAACTCATGGCTGGGATGCACCACCACACGGCCGCCGGACAGACCCTTGCCCGTGTAGTCGTTGGCTTCGCCGCTGAGGTTCAGCGTGATGCCGTTGCACAGGAAGGCACCGAAGGACTGGCCACCCGTACCTTCGAAGTGGATGCGGATGGTGTCGTCTGGCAGGCCTTCGGCGTGATGCTTGGTCACCGCGCCCGAGAGCATGGCACCGACGGAGCGGTTGACGTTGCGCGCCACTTCCATGATGCGCACCTTCTCGCCGTTTTCGATGGCAGGCTTGCAGCGCTCGATGAGCTTGACGTCCAGCGCCTTGTCCAGCAGGTGATCCTGGCTTTCCACGTGATAGCGGGCCACGTCGGCAGGCACTTCGGGCTGGGCAAACAGACGGCTGAAGTCCAGGCCCTGAGCCTTCCAGTGCTCGATGCCCTTGCGGGTGTCGAGCAGGTCGCAGCGGCCGATCAGGTCGTCGAACTTGGCGATACCCAGCTGGGCCATGATCTGGCGCACTTCCTCAGCGATGAAGAAGAAATAGTTCACCACATGCTCGGGCTTGCCGGTGAACTTGGCACGCAGCACGGGGTCTTGCGTGGCCACGCCCACGGGGCAGGTGTTGAGGTGGCACTTGCGCATCATGATGCAGCCTTCCACCACCAGCGGAGCCGTGGCGAAGCCGAACTCGTCAGCACCCAGCAGAGCGCCGATGACCACGTCGCGGCCAGTCTTCATCTGGCCGTCGGCCTGCACACGCACACGACCGCGCAGACGGTTCAGCACCAGGGTCTGCTGGGTTTCGGCCAGGCCGATTTCCCAGGGACCGCCCGCATGCTTGATGGAGGACCAGGGCGAGGCACCGGTGCCGCCGTCGTGCCCTGCGATCACCAGGTGATCGCTCTTGCACTTGGTCACGCCTGCGGCGATCGTGCCCACACCGACTTCGGACACCAGCTTGGTGCTGATGCTGGCGTGCGGAGCCACGTTCTTCAGATCGTGGATCAGCTGCGCCAAGTCTTCGATCGAGTAGATGTCGTGGTGGGGAGGAGGCGAAATCAGGCCCACACCCGGCACCGAGTGACGCAGTGCACCGATGTAGTCGGAGACCTTGCCACCGGGCAGCTGGCCGCCTTCGCCGGGCTTGGCGCCCTGGGCCATCTTGATCTGGATCTGGTCCGAAGAGGCCAGATATTCGGCAGTCACGCCGAAACGACCGGACGCGACCTGCTTGATCTTGGAGCGCAGCGAGTCGCCAGCCTGCAGTTCGATATCGGACTCGACCTTGTCCTTGCCGATGATGGAAGCCAGGGTTTCGCCCTTGCTGATGGGGATGCCCTTGAGCTCGTTGCGATAGCGCTTGGGATCTTCGCCGCCCTCGCCGGTGTTGCTCTTGCCGCCGATGCGGTTCATGGCCACGGCCAGCGTGGCATGGGCTTCGGTGGAGATGGAGCCCAGCGACATGGCACCCGTGGCAAAGCGCTTGACGATTTCCTTGGCCGACTCGACCTGGTCCACGGGAATCGCCTTGGCGGGATCGAACTTGAACTCGAACAGGCCGCGCAGCGTCATGTGGCGCTTGGTCTGGTCGTTGATCAGCTGAGCGTATTCCTTGTAGGTGCTGAAGTTGTTGGCACGTGTGGAGTGCTGCAGCTTGGCGATCACGTCAGGCGTCCACATATGCTCTTCGCCACGGGCACGCCAGGCGTACTCGCCACCGGCATCCAGCATGGTTTCCAGCACGGGGTCGTCGCTGAAGGCAGCCTCGTGGTTGCGGATGGTTTCCTCGGCAATCTCGAAGACGCCGATACCTTCCACGCGGCTGGCAGTGCCCGTGAAGTACTTGTCCACGGTCTCGCTGTTCAGGCCCACGGCTTCGAACAGCTGGGCGCCGCAGTAGGACATATAGGTGGACACGCCCATCTTGGACATGATCTTGGACAGACCCTTGCCGATGGCCTTCACATAGTGATAGATGGCCTTGTCGGCAGTGATGGGGGCAGCTTCGCGGCTGAAGATGTCGACCAGGGTCTCCATCGCCAGATAGGGGTGCACGGCTTCGGCACCGTAGCCGGCCAGCACGGCGAAGTGATGCACTTCGCGGGCCGTGCCGGTTTCCACCACCAGACCGGCTGTAGTGCGCAGGCCTTCACGCACCAGATGCTGGTGGATGGCGGACAGCGCCAGCAGCGCGGGGATGGCCACTTGCGTGGCGCTCATGTTGCGGTCGCTGATGATCAGGATGTTGGCACCGCCCTTGATCTCGTCCACGGCGTGGGCGCACAGCGAAGCCAGCTTGGCTTCCACACCCTGCTTGCCCCAGGACAGCGGGTAGGTGATGTCGATCGTCGAGCTCTTGAACTTGCCGTTGGTGTGCTTTTCGATATCACGCAACCTGGCCATGCCTTCGAAGTCGAGCACGGGCTGCTGCAGCTCCAGGCGCATGGGCGGGTTGACCTGGTTGATGTCCAGCAGGTTGGGCTTGGGACCCACGAACGACACCAGCGACATCACGATCGCTTCGCGGATCGGATCGATGGGAGGGTTCGTCACCTGGGCGAACATCTGACGGAAGTAGTTGTACAGCGGCTTGTTCTTGTCGGACAGCACGGCCAGCGGGCTGTCATTGCCCATGGAGCCAATGCCTTCCTCGCCCTTTTCAGCCATCGGGGTCAGCAGGAACTTGATGTCTTCCTGCGTGAAACCGAAGGCTTGCTGGCGGTCCAGCAGGGACAGCTCGGTCTTGGCTGCGGGTGCCTTGAAATCGGCGGGGATTTCCACCTCGTCGAGCTTGATGCGCAGGTTCTCGATCCACTGCTTGTAGGGCTTGGTGTTGACGACGTTGGCCTTGAGCTCTTCGTCTTCGATCATGCGACCCTGCTCCAGGTCGATCAGCAGCATCTTGCCGGGCTGCAGGCGCCACTTGCGCACGATCTTGCTATCGGGCACGGGCAGCACGCCGGCTTCGGAAGCCAGGATCACCATGTCGTCATCGGTGATGCAGTAGCGCGAGGGACGCAGACCGTTGCGGTCCAGCGTGGCGCCGATCTGGCGGCCATCGGTGAACACGATGGAGGCGGGACCGTCCCAGGGCTCGATCATCGCAGCGTGGTATTCATAGAAGGCGCGGCGGCGCTCGTCCATGGCTTCGTGCTGCTCCCAGGGCTCGGGAATCATCATCATCACGGCCTGGCTGATGGGGTAGCCGGCCATGGTCAGCAGCTCCAGGCAGTTGTCGAAGGTGGCGGTGTCGGACTGGCCGGCAAAGCTGATGGGATAGAGCTTCTGCAGGTCTTCGCCCAGCACGGGAGAGGCCATCACGCCTTCGCGCGCCAGCATCCAGTTGTAGTTGCCGCGCACGGTGTTGATTTCACCGTTGTGGGCCACATAGCGATAGGGGTGAGCCAGAGGCCACTCGGGGAAGGTGTTGGTGGAGAAGCGCTGGTGCACCAGGCCGATGGCCGAGACGCAGCGCTCGTCTGCCAGGTCACGGTAGTACACCCCCACCTGGTCGGCCAGCAGCAGGCCCTTGTAGACCACGGTGCGGCTGCTCATGCTGGGAACGTAGTATTCCTTGCTGTGCTTGAGGCCCAGGTTCTGGATGGCGGCCGAGGCCGTCTTGCGGATCACGTACAGCTTGCGCTCCAGCGCGTCCTGCACGATGACATCGGCACCACGGCCGATGAAGACCTGGCGCAGGATGGGTTCCTTTTCCTGCACGGTAGGCGACATGGGCATATCGCGGTTCACCGGCACATCGCGCCAGCCCAGCAGCACCTGACCTTCGGCCTTGATGGCTCGCTCCATCTCCTGCTGGCAAGCCAGGCGCGAAGCATGTTCCTTGGGCAGGAAGATCATGCCCACGCCATACTCGCCTGCAGGAGGCAGTGCCACGCCCTGCTTGGCCATTTCTTCACGGTAGAGCTGGTCGGGAATCTGGATCAGGATACCGGCGCCGTCGCCCATCAGGGGATCCGCACCCACGGCACCGCGATGGTCGATGTTCTCGAGGATCTTCAGTGCCCCCAGCACGATGTCATGGCGCTTCTGACCCTTGATATGGGCCACAAAGCCCAGACCGCAGGCATCGTGTTCGTTGCTCTTGGAGTACAGACCGTGGTCCTGGAGATACTTGATCTCGGCAGCAGTCGTCATGGGGAATCCTCTTATATCAATCGCGGGGAACGCAAGATTACGACATGACATGAAGTTATGCAATAAGTATTAATTGGGGTCAGATTCTAATTAATTCCCAACTTTTTTTATTTGCATTTAATTAGGGACATATAAAAATCAAGCAAAGTCTTCCAATAAAAACAAGGAGTTGGAAAAGCCGCCTAGTCCTCGTGCACCGAAGCTGTGCGTGCTGCAGGCCTGCCGGCCTTCTGCCGCTTCACGCGCCGCTCGGTTTTTTGTTGCAAATTTTCAATGAAATCGGGCTCGCCCAGAGCCCAGCCACGCAGGGCTGCATGACTGATCTGCGCCTGGGTATCGGCATCCAGACCGGCCTCCACGGCCCTGACATAAGCAGCATCTCTGGCAAACGGCGTGTTGCCCAGGGCCCAGAAAAGCGCGTGCGGGCTGATGAGCGCATCGCTTTGCAGGCCTGCGTTGTGCGCATAGCTGGACCAGGGCCAGTCCACCGCGCGCTGCACCAGCCCGTCGCGCACGGGGTTGAGATCCATGGAGACCATGGTGGCCATCAGCCACTGCTCGGCCTGCAGCACGGTACAGCGGTAACGTCCCTCCCACAAGGTGCCGGTACGCCCGTGCCGGTTGTTGAAGTAACGCACATAGCTGCGCCCCACGGCCTGCATGAACCGGGGCACGCCCTGCTCCGTCCTGGGCGTCAGCAGCAGATGGAAGTGATTGGGCATGAGCACATAGGCATGCACATCGACATCGAAGCGCCGCGCCATCTCGCGCATCAGATCCAGCATGACCAGGCGATCCTGCGCGTCCACAAAGATCTCGCCGCTGTTGTTGCCACGCTGGATGATGTGGTGCGGCATGTTTGCCAGCGTGAGACGGGGAAGACGGGCCATGGAGCGGACTTGGACAGGGGCGACAGGGAAGGCGTTCGGTCATTATGAAGCGTCGCGCCAGAGCCGACACGCTCTCAAACGCCAGACATCACAGATGCATGCGGCCCGAAGCACTCAGCAACTGGCTGATGTGGCGCGTAGCGGCCAGCAACTGCGGCAGCAGCCTCTCGCGCATCATCTGCTCGCTGGTGCGGTTGGCCTGACCACTGATGTTGAGCGCCGCCACCGTCTGGCCGCGTGCATTGCGTATGGGGGCCGCAATCGAGATCAGCCCCTCCTCCAGCTCCTGGTTGAGCAGGGCCCAGCCCTGCTCACGCACACGTGCAATCTCGGCATACAGTTCGTCGTCGCCAGTCAGCGTGTGGCGCGTGAAGGCGCGCTGTTCGCGCCGGGCCATCAGCGCCCGCAGCTCATCAGGGGGCAGTGCCGCCAGCAGCACCCGGCCCATGGATGTCCAGAAGGCGGGCAGTCGCGAGCCCACGCCCAGATTGGTGCTCATGATCTTGTGCGTGTGAACGCGCAGCACATAGACCACGTCCAGACCTTCGAGCACGGCGGCCGAGCATGACTCCTTGACCTCGTCCACCAGCGCCTCCATGGCCGGCTCGGCCAGATTCCACAGCGGCGTGGAGCTCAGATAGGCAAAGCCCAGATCCAGGATGCGCGGAGTGAGTGCGTAGTACTTGCCGTCGCTGCGCACATAGCCCAGCGTCTGCAGCGTCAGCAGGATGCGCCTTGCACCGGCACGTGTCAGACCCGTGGCGGCAGCCACCTCGCTGAGCGTCTGCTCCGGCGCCCTGGCACTGAACGAACGAATGACTTCCAGTCCGCGGGCAAAGGACTGCACATAGCTGTCGCCGGGCTTGAGCGGGGCTGCATCGATCTCAACAGGGGTTTTCCCTGATGTGGTTTTTACAGTCTCCATTTTCTTCATCCTTTCCTACAATTCTTTTAGCGAACAAATGTTCTATATGCGAACATTTTAGCGCCAATGGCGCAAGTCTTTGTATAGAAAATTGGAGACACCCATGATCAACAAGATCGCCGACTCGGTCGCTCAGGCCCTGTCCGGCATTCAAGACGGCTCCACCGTGCTCATCGGCGGCTTCGGCACCTCGGGCATCCCCGGCGAGCTGATCGACGGCCTGATCGCCCAGGGTGCTCGCGAGCTTACCGTGGTCAACAACAATGCCGGCAATGGCGACACCGGTCTGGCCGCCCTGCTCAAGACCGGCCAGGTGCGCAAGATCATCTGCAGCTTCCCGCGCCAGGTGGACAGCTGGGTCTTCGACGAGCTGTACCGCAGCGGCAAGATCGAACTCGAGCTGGTGGCCCAGGGCAATCTGGCCGAGCGCATGCGCGCCGCTGCTGCAGGCATAGGCGCTTTCTTCTGCCCCACGGCCTACGGTACCGAACTTGCCAAAGGCAAGGAAACGCGCGAGATCAACGGCAAGCACTATGTGCTGGAGTACCCGATCCATGGCGATGTGGCCTTGATCAAGGCGGAAAAGGGCGACCGCTGGGGCAACCTGACCTACCGCATGTCGGCGCGCAACTTCGGCCCCGTGATGGCCTCGGCCGCCAAGTTCACCGTGGCCACCGTGCATGACATCGTGGAACTCGGCCAGCTTGACCCCGAATCCGTGGTCACCCCGGGCATCTATGTGAGCCAGGTGGTGAAGATCGAGCGCGTGGCCACCCAGGCCGGCGGCTTCAAGAAGGCGGCCTGAGCCAGCCAAGGTCCAGCAAGGAGATACAAGCGTGAGCTATCAAAAACGAAGCAAGGACGAACTGGCCCTGCGCGTGGCCCAGGACATTCATGACGGAGCCTATGTCAATCTGGGCATAGGCCAGCCCACCCTGGTGGCCAACCACATCCCCGCAGGACGCGAGATCGTGCTGCAAAGCGAGAACGGCATTCTGGGCATGGGCCCGGCACCGGCGGCCGGCTCCGAAGACTACGACCTGACCAATGCCGGCAAGCAGCCCGTGACCCTGCTGCCCGGCGGCAGCTATTTCCACCACGCCGACAGCTTCGCCATGATGCGCGGCGGCCATCTGGACATCTGCGTGCTCGGAGCCTTCCAGGTTTCGGCCACGGGCGACCTGGCCAACTGGAGCACAGGCGAGCCCGGCGCCATACCCGCCGTGGGCGGAGCCATGGACCTGGCCATTGGCGCCAAGCAGACCTGGGTGATGATGGATCTGCTCACCAAGAAGGGCGAGAGCAAGGTCGTGGCCCGGTGCAGCTACCCGCTGACCGGCCTGGGCTGCGTCAAACGCATCTACACCGATCTGTGCACCCTGGCCTGCACTGCCGAAGGGCTGCGCCTGATCGACAAGGTCGAAGGACTGGAGCACGCCGAACTCGAACGCATCGTGGGCCTGCCCATCGCGGCCTGAACGGCCCGCTGACGGCTTTCTTGCCAATCCGGCCTAGACCCCAAGCTCAATTTTCATAACGGAGACATGCCATGAGCAACCAGAACCAAGCCTTTATCTGCGACGCCATCCGCACCCCCTTCGGTCGCTACGGCGGTGCGCTGTCCGGCGTGCGCACCGATGATCTGGGCGCCCTGCCCATCAGGGCGCTGATGCAGCGCAACCCCAATGTGGACTGGACCGCCGTGGCCGATGTGCTCTACGGCTGCGCCAACCAGGCCGGCGAGGACAACCGCAATGTGGCCCGCATGTCGGCGCTGCTGGCCGGCCTGCCCATCGATGTGCCCGGCGCCACCATCAACCGCCTGTGCGGCTCGGGCCTGGACGCTGTCGGCACCGCCGCACGTGCCATCAAGTCCGGCGAAGCACGCCTGATGATTGCCGGCGGCGTGGAAAGCATGAGCCGCGCGCCCTTCGTCATGCCCAAGGCCGAGTCCGCCTTCAGCCGCAGCAATGCCGTCTACGACACCACCATCGGCTGGCGCTTTGTCAACAAGCTGATGAAAGCCCAGTACGGCGTGGACTCCATGCCCGAGACCGCCGAAAACGTGGCCGACGACTTCGGGATCGAACGCGAAGCCCAGGACCGAATGGCCCTGGCCAGCCAGGAAAAGGCAGCGGCAGCGATTGCCGCCGGCCATCTGGCACGCGAGATCGTGCCCGTGTCCATCGCCCAGAAGAAGGGCGACCCCATTGTCGTGAGTCAGGACGAACACCCCCGCGCCACCACCATCGAGGCGCTGGGCAAGCTCAAGGGCGTGGTACGCCCCGATGGCACGGTCACGGCCGGCAATGCCAGCGGCGTCAACGACGGCGCCTGCGCCCTGCTGCTGGCCAACGAGGAAGCGGCCAAGCAGTACGGCCTGGTGCCGCGCGCCCGTGTGGTCGGCATGGCCGTGGCCGGCGTCGCGCCGCGCATCATGGGCTTCGGCCCGGCTCCCGCCGTGCGCAAGGTGCTGGCCCAGACCGGGCTGACTCTTGAGCAGATGGATGTCATCGAGCTCAACGAAGCCTTTGCCGCACAAGGCCTGGCCGTGCTGCGCGATCTGGGCATTGCCGACGACGACCGCCGCGTCAACCAGTGGGGCGGCGCCATCGCCCTGGGTCACCCCCTGGGCGCATCGGGCGCCCGCCTGGCCACCACGGCCGTGAACCAGCTCCATGCCCTGGGCGGCCGCTATGCGCTGTGCACCATGTGCATCGGCGTGGGCCAGGGCATTGCCGTGGTGCTCGAACGCGTCTGATCCCGACTGCGGCAGAGACGGGCCCCGCCCGGCCTGCTGCCGCCCCCTTGCCTCTTGCTCAAAAACAACGACCGCTGGCGTGCACCTTCTCTCGCAGGTGTGCCACCGCGGCAGCCCGCGCCCCGGCCACTGGCCGGCGGTGTCTTGCCTTTTTCCGGAGACCTCAATGTCCAATTCCCTTTCCCTGTCTCGCCGCCGCAGCCTGCAGACCCTGGCAGCAACCGCCCTGTTCGCTCTGGGCACGGCTCCCGCCATGGCCCAGACGCCCTATCCCAGCAAGCCCATCACCATGATCGTGCCCTTCTCGGCCGGCGGCACGACCGACATCCTGGCGCGCGTGGTGGGTCAGGCCCTGAGCACCGAACTGGGCCAGAGCATCATCATCGACAACCGTCCCGGTGCGGGCGGCAATATCGGCGGCCAGGCAGCAGCCCGTGCAGCCGGCGACGGCTACACCCTGTTCATGGGAACTGTGGGCACGCACGCCATCAACGAAGCCCTGTACAAGAAGATGCCCTTCGACCCCGTCAAGGACTTCGCCCCTCTGACCCGGGTTGCCAATGTGCCGAATCTGCTGGTGGCCCACCCCAGCCAGCCATTCAAGACCGTCAAGGAAATGATGGCCTACGCCAAGGCCAATCCCGGCAAGCTGAACTTCGGCTCCTCGGGCTCGGGCAGCTCCATCCACCTGTCAGGCGAACTGTTCAAGTCCATGACCCATCTGGACATGGTGCATGTGCCCTACAAGGGCAGTGCGCCGGCCATCACCGATCTGCTGGGCAACCAGATCGCCATCATGTTCGACAACATGCCCTCGGCCATCCAGCATGTGCGTTCGGGCAAGCTGCGCCCCATCGCCGTGACCACCGCCAAGCGCTCGCCCGAACTGCCCGATGTACCCACGGTGGCCGAAGCCGGCGTGCCCGGCTACGAGGCCACTTCCTGGTTCGGTCTCTTCGTTCCTGTCAAGACACCTGCCGACATCCAGCAAAAGCTGCATGCCGCCATTGCCAAGGTGCTCAAGGATCCCGCCGTGATCAAGAAGATCAACGACCAGGGCGGTGAAGTCGTGATCGACACCCAGGAAGGCTTTGCCAAGTTCATCGACGCCGAAGCCAAGAAGTGGGGCAAGGTGGTCAAGGACTCCGGCGCCAGCGTTTGAGATCCAACACTCCCCCTGAGCCGCTGCGCGGCTTCCCCCGTGGCACGGCGCGCTCTCGTAGCCGTCGCTGCGGGCAGCAAGGCCCCTGCTCGGCTGCCCCCTGACCCAGGACGCACCACTGCGGCGCGCTTCTTTCCACCCCTTTTACGAGCCTGTATGACCACCTCCCTGCTCTCCACCGCCAGCGGCGATTTCCGCATTGATCTGCAAGGCCCTGACGACGCCCCCGTGCTGGTGCTGTCCAACTCCCTGGGCACCACGCTGGAGATGTGGGATGCACAGGCAACTGCCCTGCGCAGCGAATTTCGCGTGCTGCGCTACGACACGCGCGGCCATGGCGCCAGCGTCTGCAGCGACGGCCCCTACAACTTTGACCAGCTGGGCCACGATGTGCTGGCCATACTCGACGCGCTGCAGGTACAGCAGGCGCATTTCTGCGGCATCTCCATGGGCGGCCTGACCGGCCTGTGGCTGGGTGTCAATGCCGGCCAGCGCCTGCGCAGTCTCACCGTGGCCAACAGCGCCGCCAGGATCGGCGTGGAGTCGGCCTGGCTGGAGCGAGCCGCCCAGGTGCGCGCCAACGGCGCAGCCGGCATGCAGGTCCTGGCCGAATCGTCGCCGGGCCGCTGGTTCACGCCCGGTTTTGCGGCTGCCCAGCCGGCCGTGGTGCAACGCGCCCAGGGATGGATCGCCGGCATCGCGCCCGAAGGCTATGCCAGCTGCTGTGAAGCACTGGCCCGCGAGGACCTGCGCGCAGCAATTGCCGCCATCGCCACGCCCACGCTGCTGGTGGCCGGCGCGCATGACCCCGTGACCACGGTGGCCGATGCCCAGGCCATGCAGGCCGCCATCGCCGGCTCGCAGCTGGTCGAGCTGCAGGCCTCGCACCTGTCCAATCTGGAGGCGCCCGAGGCCTTCGAACAAGCCCTGGCCGGCTTTGCACGCCAGCACTGACCGACGCCGCGACGACCGGCTGCCCTTCTGTGGCAGCGGCCGTCACGGCCTGTGACACGGAGACCGCCATGCCCACACTCTTCCGCCGCTGGAGACATCGCCCCGAAGGCTCGACCTGGGGCGATTTCGGTGAAGACGACCAGCTCGGCCGCCTGAACCTGCTGACCCCCGAAAAAGTCCGCCAAGGCGTGGCCGAAGTGCAGACCGGCCAGCGCTTTGCGCTGAGCCTGCCCCTGGACTACCCGGGCGGCAGCGCCCTCAATCCCAACCGCAAGCCCCCGGTGCTGCGTCCGCTGCAGCGCAAGGGCCGCGTCAATTTCAACTGCCTGCTGCAGGAGCTGGAGCCGGGACGTACCGACGTGCTCTCGGACGACATGGTCATCCTGTCGCTGCAGTACTCCACGCAGTGGGACGGCCTGGCCCATGTGGGCGCCCTGTTCGATGCCAATGGCGACGGTCTGCCCGAGCCGCTGTACTACAACGGCTTTGCTGCGGGTATCGACATCGTGGGCCCCGCCGAGCTGAGCGGCACCGGCATTCCCGCGCACCTGGACGACAACGCCAGCACCAGCTGCGCCAAAGCCCTGGGCATTGAAGGCATGGCCCGCAACGGCGTGCAGGGCCGCGGGGTGATGGTGGACCTGCGCGCCCACTTCGGCGACGCCCGCACCGTGGTCGGCTACGAGCAGCTGATGCAGGCCATCGCCGCCGACGGCGTGCAAATCGAGCCCGGCGACATGCTGTGCCTGCACACGGGTTTTGCCCAGCGGGTGCTGGACATGCACAAAAACCCCGACCCCGAGGTGCTGGAACACGCCTGCGCCGTGCTCGACGGGCGCGATGCGCGCCTGCTGCAGTGGATCACCGACAGCCAGATCGCCGTCATCGCCACCGACAACTACGCGGTCGAGGCCTTCCCGGCGCGCCCCGGCGCTGCCTGCTGCGCGGCCCTGCCGCTGCACGAGCATTGCCTGTTCAAGCTGGGCGTGCACCTGGGCGAGCTGTGGCACCTGACGCCGCTGGCGCACTGGCTGCGCGAGCACGGTCGCCACCGCTTCCTGCTCACGGCACCGCCGCTGAACCTGCCGGGCGCCATCGCCTCGCCGGTCACGCCCGTCGCCACGGTCTGAGCCCAACGCCGGAGCCTTTATGCCCTTCATCATCGAAACCTTCGACAAGCCCGGCCACCAGGCCGTGCGCCAGGCCCATCGCCCCGCGCACCTGGGCTTCCTGGACACCCACAAGCACCTGCTGCTGGCCTGCGGCGCCAAGCTGGCCGACGACGGCAGCGACCTCGGCGGCGGCCTGTACGTGGTGGAACTGGACACGCGCGAAGCAGCCCGGTCCTTCATAGAGTCCGACCCCTTCTTCGCCGCCGGCCTGTTCGAGCGCGTGTCCATCACCCGCTGGCGCAAAGCCTATGTGGCCGGCGCCAGCCACCTGCCTGCGGCGGCCTAGCTCCCGCCCGGCAGCCCAGCCCTTTCCCCGCATTCCGTCCGAAAGTATTGCCATGTCTTCCCAGAACGCTTCCCTTCCCGTCCGCCCCCGTGTGCTGATCACCGGCGGCGGTGCCGGCATCGGCGCCGCCGCTGCAGAGCGCTGCCGCGCCGATGGCTACGAGCCCATCATCATCGACCGCGTGGTCGATCACGTTCCGGGCGGCATCCAGGCTGACCTCAGCAATACCGAGGACACAGCCCGCGCCCTGCGTCAGGCTCTGGAAGGCGGCCCCATCACACGCCTGGTCAACAACGTGGGCGTGGTCGTGCCCAATGATGCCGCGTCCCAGACCCTGGCCGAGTTCGACCTGGCCGTCTCGCTGAACCTGCGCTGCGCCTTCCAGTGCATGCAGTCCCTGCTGCCCGGCATGAAGGAGGCGGGCTTCGGGCGCATCGTCAACATGTCCTCGCGCGCCGCGCTGGGCAAGGACTTGCGCACCGCCTACGCTGCCACCAAGGCCGGCCTGATCGGCATGACGCGCGTCTGGGCGCTGGAGCTGGGACAGTGGGGCATCACGGCCAACGCCATAGGCCCCGGCCCCATCCGCACCGAGCTGTTCGACAAGGCCAACCCGCCCGATGCACCGCGCACGCAGAAGATCATCCAGTCAGTCCCCGTCAAGCGCGTGGGCACTCCCGAGGATGTGGCCCATGCCGTGTCCTACATGCTCGACGAGCGCAGTGGCTTTGTGACCGGACAGGTGCTCTATGTCTGCGGCGGGATGACCGTCGGCGTGGCGTCCGTATAAACGCCTCCTGAGCCGCGCTGCGGCTTGCCTGCATGCACGGCGCCCTCTCTCGCTGCGCAGGAGGGGACGACGCCCTCGCTGCGGGACGGCCCTGGCTCGGCGTCTCTGACGCGAGCCCTGCCGGCCACTTCCGCAAAGCCACGTTCCTGCCCTGCGCCCCCGCGGCGCAGGCGCCTTCCTCTCCCCATAAATCATTCCACCCCCGGAGACCGGCACCCATGTCGAAAATCACCGCCTTCTTCACCGAGCTGATGCGCAAGTATCTGCCCGACCCCTTTGTCTTTGCCATCCTGCTGACCCTGCTGACCATGGTCCTGGCCTTTGCCGTGGAAAGCCGGCCCGTCAACCTCGTGGTCGAGGACTGGGGCAAGGGCTTCTGGAGCCTGCTGGCCTTCACCACGCAGATGGCCGTGATCCTGGTCATGGGCTATGTGCTGGCGGCTGCGCCCCTGGTCAACCGCTTCCTGGACCGCATCGCCAGCCACGTGCACACACCGCGCCAGGCCATCATCGTGGCCACCATCGTGGGCTGCGTGGGCAGCTACCTGAACTGGGGCTTCGGCCTGGTGATCGGTGGCATCATGGCGCGCAAGCTGGCGCTCAAGGTCAAGGGCGTTCACTATCCGCTGATCATCGCCTCGGCCTATACCGGCTTCACCATGTACAGCCTGGGCTTCTCGGCCACGATTCCGGTGCTGATCTCGACCAAGGGCCACACCTTCGAGAGCAGCATGGGCCTGATCCCGCTGACGCAGACCATCTTCTCCGCACCCATGCTGCTGACCAGTCTGGCCGTGCTCATTGCCCTGCCGCTGCTCAATGCCGCCATGCATCCCAAGGCCGGCGAGAAGATCGTGGAACTGGACCCCGCCGTGGCCGCCGACGAAGGCAAGGGCGGCGCAGGCCACGACCTGCTGGGCGACCAGAAGACCCTGGCCTACCGCCTGAACAACAGCCGCGTGCTCAATCTGCTGATCGGCCTGTGCGGCATGGCCTATGTGGTGCTGCATTTCGTCAAGGGCGGCAACCTCGACCTGAACATGATCAACTTCTTCATCCTGTTCCTGGGCGTGCTGCTGCTCAGAACACCCATGCTCTACGTGGAAAAGGTCAACGAAGGCGTCAAGACCATCGGCGGCATCATCCTGCAGTTCCCCTTCTACGCGGGCATCATGGCCATCATGCATGGCTCTGGCCTGGTGGAGTCCATCGCCCACATCTTCGTGAGCGTCGCCAGCGAGCACACGCTGCCGCTGTGGGGCCTGGTCAGCTCCTTCGCGATCAACTTCTTCGCGCCCTCGGGCGGCGGCCACTGGGTGCTGCAGGGCCCGTTCATGATTGACGCGGCCAAGACTCTGGGGGCCTCGCAAGCCCAGACCGCCATGTCGGTGATGCTGGGCAATGGCTGGAACGACCTGGTCCAGCCCTTCTGGATCCTGCCGGCCCTGGCCTTGTCCAAGCTCAAGCTCAAGGACATCATGGGCTATACCGTGGTTTCCATGATGCTGGTCGGCGTCATCTACGCGACCACCATGCTGATCTGGCCTCATCTGTAACAGAGCGCCAGCGTACTTTTTCCGTTCACATCCTCACCTAGGAGAACCCCATGCTGTACATGGTCGAAATGATTGTCCAGATCCCCCACTCGCTGGACCCCGCACTGGTCGCGCAGATCAAGCAGGACGAGAAGGAATACTCGCAAAAGCTGCAGCGCGAAGGCAAGTGGCGCCATATCTGGCGCGTGGTGGGCGAATACGCCAACGTCAGCATCTTCGACGTCCAGAGCAATGACGAACTGCACAGCCTGCTCAGCGGCCTGCCACTGTTCCCCTATATGCAGATCAAGGTAAAGCCCCTGGCCAACCACCCCTCCTCCATCGTGCAGGAGTAAGCACGACAGCGGCGGGCCAGCGCCCGTCCGCAACAAAGCCCATGCAGTCTCTGGCCGCATGGGCTTTTTTTGATAGCTATCGCCGACTATTCAAAAAAGATTTCAATATGTTTTATATCTGAAATCATTATCAGCAAAGCGGTATAAGCTCCTATTAAAAGAGCATTCACACCTTCGCTGCTGCCTGCCCCAAGCCGCGTCTTTGCAGGTCTTCAGGTATAGCGCTTGGCGCGCAGATTGTTCTTCATCTGCTCCAGCGCCGGCTGCAGCGCAGGCCCGATGCGCAAAGCCACACAGGTCGCCAGCACATCGATGATGAGCAGGTGCAGCAGCCGCGACACCATGGGGCTGTAGCGGTCGTAGCCTTCGGGGTGATCGGCCGCCAGATGCACCTGGCAGGCCGAGGCCAGAGGAGAGCCGCTGGCCGTGATGGCAATCGTGGTGGCCCCGTTCTTGCGGGCGATATCCGCCGCATCCATCAGATCCCGCGTTCGGCCGGAGTTCGAAATAATGACCACGCAGTCCCCCGGCCCCAGCAAGGTGGCGCTCATGACCTGCATATGGCCATCGCTGGTGGCCAGGCTGGTCACACCGAGGCGGAAGAACTTGTGCTGGGCATCCAGCGCCACGATGCCCGAGTTCCCGGCGCCGTAGAACTCGATGCGCTTGCCCGTCTGCCAGGTCGCTGCAATCGCCTGCGCAGCCTGCTCTATGGCCGCCGTGCTGGCTGCATTGCGGTACTGCAGAAAAGCGGCAACCGCGTTGTCCACCACCTTGACCATGACATCGCTGGTCTTGTCATCGCTGTCCACACTGCGATGGATGAAGGGCACGCCTTCGCTGACGCTGCCCGCGAGCTTGAGCTTGAAGTCCGCCAGGCCGTCATAGCCCATGCTGCGACAAAAGCGCACCACCGTGGGTTTGCTGACATGTGCCCGCACTGCCAGCTCTCGCACCGGCAGATGCGCGAAGGCCCGCGGATCGGCCAGTACCAGGCGTGCAACACGCTGCTCTGCAGGCGCCAGGGACGGAAGGGAGGCAGTAATCCGATCAAGCATATTGGCGCAGATGAGGTGTAGGCAATGAATGAGTGCAGAAAAAGGCGAGCATAAGACCGAAGCGCCTCACGCCTCGCAAAATGACAGCAAAACTTGCATATTTCCGCAAATAAATAGGCGAGCGCGCATATTCAACAGGGTTTGCCTTGATGCATCATCAAACGGAGCATCTGCAAGCTCATTCTCAATCAGGGATTCACGCTCTACACTTGCTGGTTAGTTTGAAACACAGCAAAGGATGGACATGAATCAGTTGGAGGCGCTCAAGCAATTCACGACCGTGGTCGCGGACACCGGTGATTTTCATCAACTGGCGCAGTTTCAACCGCAAGATGCCACCACCAATCCATCCCTGATTCTCAAAGCGGTTCAAAAGACCGAATATGCGCCGCTGATGCGCGCCACCGTGGCGCAATTCAAAGACAGAGGGCTGGACGAAATCATGGACCGGACGCTGGTGCGCTTCGGCTGCGAGATTCTGAGCACCATACCCGGTCGTGTCTCCACCGAGGTTGATGCCCGCCTGTCTTTCGACACCGTGGCCACGGTCACGCGCGCCGAGCGACTGATCGAGCTGTATCAGGCCGCAGGCATCCACACCGAGCGCGTGCTCATCAAGATCGCCGCCACCTGGGAAGGGATTGAAGCGGCCCGCATTCTCGAGCAGCGCGGCATTCACACCAATCTGACGCTGCTGTTCTCCTTCTGCCAGGCCGTTGCCTGCGGTCAGGCCAAGGTCCAGCTCATCTCACCCTTTGTGGGCCGCATCTACGACTGGTACAAAAAGCAGGCCGGCGCGCAGTGGGATGAGGCCGCCATGGCCGGGACCAATGATCCGGGCGTGCGCTCCGTACAGAAAATCTACGACTATTACAAGCACTTCGATGTTTCCACCGAGGTCATGGGTGCAAGCTTTCGTAATACCGGCCAGATTCTGGCTCTGGCGGGCTGCGATCTGCTTACCATTGCACCTGAGCTGCTGGCCCAGCTCCGCGCACAGCAGGACGATGACATGCCTTTGACCCGCGCCCTGGACCCGAACAAGGCCAGAGCCCAGCCACAGGAACGCGTTCTGTATGACCAGGCCTCGTTTCGCTTTGCGCTGAACGAAGATGCCATGGCCACCGAAAAGCTGGCCGAGGGCATTCGCGCTTTCACCGCAGACACCCTGAAGCTGGAAGCATTGATGCAGCAAGCGGCTGCAGATTGACGGACATTTCCTTTGACCCCTCTTTGTCACGAGCTGCCTGCCTGGCAGGCTTTGCAAACCCACTACCGGTCGCAGATCCAGCATCTGGATTTGCGCCAGGCTTTTGCACAAGACCCACAACGTCTTGATGCACTGAGCATGCAGGCACCGCATGTATTCGCCGATCTGTCGAAGAACCTATGGACTAGCGAGACCGAGGCCTTGCTGAGACAGCTTGCCGTCGATAGCCAGCTCGCAAGCAAGCGCGATGCCATGCTGGCCGGCGCAGTCATCAATCCCAGCGAGCAGCGCAGCGCGATGCACTGGCTGCTGCGCACTCCTGCAGACGGCGGGCAGCTCGCCCAGTCACCTGTGCTTCGGTCCTGGCCCCAGGACATGCATTCGGCTCTGCGTGGCGTTCACGACACGCTGGATAGCATGCTCGCCCTGGCCGATCAGATCAGGGGCAGTCAACAGATCACCGATATCGTCAATATCGGCATCGGCGGCTCGCATCTGGGTCCTGAAGTCGTGGTCAATGCCCTTGAGGACTGGATAGACAAGGACAAGAACTTTCACTTTGTCTCCAATGTGGACGGGCACGAACTGGGGCATGTGCTGCGCCGGGTCAAACCGGAAAGCACGCTGTTCCTGATTGCCTCCAAATCCTTCACCACGGCCGAGACCATGCTGAATGCACGCTCGGCCAGACAGTGGTTTCTCGACCATGGGGGCAGCGCAGATCCGCAGGCCCCATGCTCGATTGACCGGCATTTCGTGGCCCTAACCACCAATACCCAGGCGGCCGCAGAGTTCGGCATACAGCGCACTCTGGGCTTCTGGGACTGGGTGGGCGGACGCTTTTCGCTGTGGTCCGCCATCGGGCTGCCCATTGCCATCGCCATAGGCTCGGCGCAATTCAGGGCGCTGCTGAGCGGCGCGCACGCGATGGATGCCCACTTTTTCACAGCCCCTCTGGAGAACAATCTCCCGGTGCGCCTGGGCCTGCTGGACATCTGGTATCGCAATTTCTGCCAGTTTTCCAGCCGCTGCATCGCGCCTTACAGCCATGGGCTGCGCCGCCTGACAGCCTATCTGCAGCAGCTGGAGATGGAGAGCAACGGCAAACGCATCAACAAGAATGGCGTTCGGCTCTCCGTCCCCACTGCGCCGGTGATCTGGGGCGAACCCGGCACCAATGGGCAACATGCCTTCTTTCAGATGCTGCATCAGGGGCAAGATGTCATACCGGTCGAATTCATTGTCCTGCGCGACGGGGGCAAATACCTGGGAGAGCACCATCAAAGCCTGGTGGTCAACGCGATTGCCCAGGCCCAGGCGCTGATGGTGGGGCGCTGTGGAGAAGGTCTGGAAAAAGACTGTCCCGGCAATCGCCCCAGCAGTTTCTTGATGCTTGAAAGACTGGATCCGGCCTCTCTGGGCGCCTTGATTGCGCTGTATGAACATCGCATTTTTGTCTCTGGCGCCATATGGGACATCAACAGCTTCGACCAGTGGGGTGTGGAGCTGGGCAAGAAGCTGGCAAAGCAGCTGCATGCTCGCCAGAACCGCAATGACTGGGCAGGAGTGGACGCGTCGACGCAGGAGCTGATGAAGCGCCTGATGGAAAGTCACTGAGCATCACAAGCAGCGGGCCCGGCAGGGCTCATGCTTCAAGCCTGCTCAGACCGCGCTGGTTTCCGGCAAATGGGGATAGCGTGCACCCGCCAGACCTTCCAGTCCAAACTCGGCGAGCAGCTGACGCAGGCGTTGCGCCGCACTGCGCTTTTTCTGTCCCGTATAACGGGCCACAATCAATTCGTTTTTCATGCTGTGCTCCCAGCCCACCAACTCGGTGACCGTGACCTGGTAACCACAAGCCTCCAGATACAGGCAGCGCAGCACATTGGTAATCTGACTGCCCATCTCGCGAGTGTGGATCGGGTGACGCCACAACTCGGCCAGCGGAGTGCGCGCCAGGCTCATGGCCTTGGTCTGGCGCAGACATGCGGCCACCTCGGCCTGACAGCAAGGCACCAGCACCATGGCCCGGGCCTGCTTTTCCAGCCCGAAGGCGATCGCATCATCAGTCGCCGTATCACAGGCATGCAAGGCCGTGACCACATCGAACTGCGAAGGCATGAAGTCTGCTCGCGTGGACTCGGCCACCGACATATTGAGAAACTCCATGCGCTCGAAGCCAAGTTCAGTCGCCAGCTTCTGAGATGCCTCGACCAGCGGCGCACGCGTCTCGATGCCGTAAATCCGTCCCTGGTCCAGGGCCTTGAAATACAGGTCGTAAAGAATGAACCCCAGATAGGACTTGCCTGCGCCATGGTCGGCCAGTGTCACGGCATGCCCATCCTTGGATAGCTCTGTCAGCAAAGGCTCGATGAACTGATAGAGGTGATAGACCTGCTTGAGCTTGCGGCGCGAATCCTGGTTGAGCTTGCCCTCGCGCGTCAGAATATGCAGGGCCTTGAGCAGCTCAAGGCTCTGGCCGGGCTTGAGCCCCAGTTGCTCGGCGATATCTGACGTCCCTGTTTTGGCGGGCTTTTGCAGGTTCTGCTTTTTATCGGTCTTGCCCATCACTTCTCTGCCTTCGTCTGAGCATGGCCGGTCACGGGGCAGCGGGCCCCGACATCCAGGTCCAGCCAGCCCTCGATACCGATCTTTTCCAGCGTTTCCATATTGCGCTCGTATATCGTCTCGGCTTCCGGAAACACCTCCACAGCCTTGTCGATGCTGTCTTCGCGCAGCAAGTGCAATATGGGATAGGGAGAGCGGTTGGTGCAGTTGGTAACGTCGTCCACATCAGTGCCCTCAAACTGAAATTGAGGATGAAATGAGGCGACCTGCAAAATACCGCCCAGATCAAGCTCCTCGACCATGGCATCGGCCACTTCAAGGAAGTCATTGAAGTCCAGGAAATCCTGCAGGGCATGGGGCAGGATCAGCAGTGTGGTGTCACGTTTTTCCGCACTGGCTTCGGCCAGGGCCTCAAGCTCGCGATGCAGGGCCTCGGCAACAGCCTCCGCATCGGTCGCATCGCTGACGGCATAGTGGATCTGAGCTTTGACATGCACGCCTTTGGCGAAAGGGCATAGGTTGAGACCTATCACGGCCTTTTCCAGCCAGCGCACGGTATCCGCAATCACAAGCTCTGGCGGGAAAGCCTGATCGGCGATGGTTGAAGTTTCGGTCATGACAGGGCCCTCCAAAATGCAAACGGGGGCCATCGCCCCCAAAGAATGCGCACTGGGCGGGAAATATTCCGGCTCTAGATACACAGAATCGCTATTTTAGCGATCCGGCCTGTGCCATGCTCGCCACTGGCAGCAAGACCGTTGGCGAGCTTCCCTCAGGCCTCGCCCAGCAGCCTCAACCCGGTGATGCGTTCATGCTCGCGCGCCGCATAACGATCCGTCATACCCGCAATAAAGTCCGCCACCACTCGCGCACGTTCATGCAGGGTAGTGACGATATGGGCACGCTGAACAAAGCGCGGCTTCATGCGCTCAGGTTCCACCATATAGGCGGCAAACAGCTCTTTCACGACTTGCTGAGCACTGTCCATGGTCTGCATGACTCGAGGGTGCCGATAGAGCTGCCTGAACAAGAACTGCTTTAGCACCTGGGACTGCGCTTTCATCTCTTCGCTGAAACCGATCAGCGTCCGCCCGTGCTGGCGAACCTCCTGCACCGAGCGCACAGCCGCCTGCTCAATACCGGCCTGTGAGTGACGGATGACGTCATAGACCTGATCACTGAGCATGCGGCGAATGCTTTCATAGAGCAGCTTGCGCTGAGCATCCGGCAGAGCCAGATCGGGCCAATCCGCCAATGTCGAGGTGTAATAGCGGGCGAACAAAGGCACGGCTTCACGCAACTGGGTCATGGTGATCAAGCCCGATCGAACGCCGTCGTCCACATCATGGGCGTTATAGGCAATCGCATCCGCCAGATTGCATAGCTGCGCCTCCAGAGAAGGCTGAGTACCGTCCAGAAAACGCTGAGCCACGCCGCCGGGCTCACGTGCATTCAGCCATTGCGCATTGCTGAGCGAGCAATGCTTGAGAATTCCCTCGCGTGTTTCAAAAGTCAGGTTCAGACCGTCAAAGGCAGGATAACGCTCCTCCAACCTATCCACTACACGCAGACTTTGCAGATTGTGCTCAAAACCGCCATGGGGCTTCATGCACTCATTGAGCGCATCCTGCCCCGCATGTCCAAAAGGTGTATGCCCCAGATCATGCGCCAGACAGATGGCTTCAACGAGGTCTTCATCCAGCCGCAAAGAACGCGCGATGGAGCGCCCCAGTTGCGCCACTTCCAGAGAGTGCGTGAGCCGGGTTCGGAACAGATCGCCCTCATGGTTCACAAAGACCTGGGTCTTGTAAACCAGTCGCCTGAAGGCCGAGGAGTGAACAATGCGATCCCGATCGCGCTGAAAGTCGCTACGCGTGGGAGCCTGGGGCTCAGCAAAGCGACGCCCGCGGCTTTGCTGGGGATGGCAGGCATAGGAAGCCAGAGCGGTCATGCAAATCGCCTCAACAACTCGATGCAATGACTCTAACAGCTATGGACTCGCTTCCCCCAGGGTCTGCTCACATAGCGCCATGCATCAAGCGCAGCAACTCTCGATCACTTCACGCACCAGTGCGTCGGGTGCCGACCTCATCACGGCCTTGCCGGGACCATCGATCAGCACGAAGCGGATTTCACCGGCTTCGGATTTCTTGTCAACCCGCATCAGTTCCAGATAGCGACCCGCATTGTCCTGGGCATCGATGACCGCTGCGCGCACCGGCAAGCCCGCTCGCTCGATCAGCTTGCGCAGACGCGAGACAAAGCCCGCCTCCACCAGGCCAAGACGTTGGGACAGCTCCGCTGCCATCACCATGCCTGCAGCCACGCCTTCACCGTGCAGCCAGTTGCCATAGCCCATGCCGGCCTCGATCGCATGACCGAAGGTATGACCAAAATTGAGAATCGCGCGCAGACCCGCTTCCTTCTCGTCCTGCCCCACGACCCAGGCCTTGATCTCCACACTTCGCTTGACGGCATGGGCGAGCAGGTCGCGGTCGCGGCGCAGCAGGCCATCCATGTTCTGTTCAAGCCAGTCAAAGAACTGCATATCGGCAATAGGGCCGTATTTGATGATTTCCCCCAGACCTGCGCTCAACTCGCGCTCGGGCAGGGTATCCAGCGTGGCCAGATCGCAGAGCACCAGCTGCGGCTGGTAAAAGGCCCCAATCATGTTCTTGCCCAGTGGGTGGTTGATGGCAGTCTTGCCCCCCACCGAGGAATCGACCTGGGACAGCAGCGTGGTCGGCACCTGCACAAAAGGCACGCCACGCATATAGCTGGCGGCAGCAAAGCCCGTCATATCTCCCACCACGCCACCGCCCAGCGCAAACAGCACCGTCTTGCGGTCGCAGCCGTGTTGCAGCAGGGCATCAAAAATCAGGTTCAGAGTCTGCCAGTCTTTATGGGCTTCACCATCGGGCAGCACCACCTCGTGAACCTGCGCGTATTGACCGCTCAAGGCCTGCTTGAGCGCAGACAGATAAAGCGGAGCCACGACATCATTCGTCACGACCAGAGCCGCAGCAGCCTTGGGCAGTGTCCGCCAAGTGGAGCTCTGGGCCAGCAAGCCCTCTGCAATCACGATGGGATAGCTGCGTTCATCCAGATCAATATGCACTGTTTCCACGTTCAATCTCTCTCAAAATACATAGCAGGCAGTGCATACGGTGCACCGGACAACAAGCTTTCAACGGAATCAGGAATGCTGACCGAGCTCGATCTGCATGGCCACTCGCTGAGCCACCTGCGTAGCGGACAGGCCGCTGCCCGCCACCACAAAATCCGCCACTTCCTTGTAGAGCGGATCCCGGATGGCGTGCAAATCCAGCAAGCGCTGCAAAGGATTGTCCACCTGCAGCAAGGGGCGCTGGGTGTCTCGCTGCAGGCGCTTGGCAATTTCATGCGGTGATGCACTCAGATAGACCACCTGTGCATGCTCGGCCAGCGCTTGCCGGTTCTCGGCCTTCAGCACAGCTCCGCCACCTGTGGCAACCACCGTTTTATCAGATCGCGCCAGCAGCGCCGCCAGCACCTCCTGCTCTACATCCCTGAATCTGGACTCGCCTTCCTTGGCAAAAAAGTCGCGGATCGTGCAGCCAATATGCTCTTCAATGGCAGTATCCACATCCACAAAAGGCATAGACCAACGCTTGGCCAAATAGCGTCCGATGGTGGATTTGCCGGAGCCTGGCAAGCCCACAAGGGCAATATGAAATTTCTTTAGAACAGTCATCGCGTTACCGTCATCCGCCAATCTGGCCAGCCCATGATTCTCGCAGCCCGCAGATATTACAAATGAAAAGGCCCGCATCAACTCGTGCGGGCCCTATGTAAAAACTGATAACAGTTATTTGCTGGTGCTGCGCACCTGGCTCAGCATCTTGGGAGTGATGAAAACCAGCATTTCGCGCTTGCTCGAAGCCTTGGTGTTGCTGCGGAACAAATGCCCCAATACCGGCAGATCTCCGAACAGCGGCACCTTGTTGAGCTGGTTGGTCTCCTCCATCTCAAAGATACCGCCAATCACCACCGTGCCGCCATTTTCGACCAGCACCTGGGTCTTGACATGCTTGGTATCGATGGCGACGCCCTGAGTCGTGGTCTCGCCGCGGCTGTCCTTGTTCACATCCAGATCCAGAATGATGTCGCCTTCAGGAGTGATCTGCGGAGTCACTTCCAGTTTCAGTACGGCCTTCTTGAACGAGATGGTCGTGGCGCCATTCGGCGCAGTCACGGAGTATGGGTATTCCGTGCCTTGCTCGATCAAGGCCTTGTTCTGGTCTGCCGTCACCAGCCGGGGGTTGGAGATGATCTTGCCATCGCCTTCGGCTTCCAGAGCGGACAGCTCCAGGGACAGAAAACGCGACATGGAGCTATTGAAGACAGAGAATGCAACCTGACCCACAGTGTTGATTCCTGAAATACTGGCCGGCAAATTGACAAAATTGCCACTGGGGAATCTGGTGCTTGATCCCGATCCACTACCAGTACTACCAGGCAGAAACTGAGACGATGTCATGGAGGCATTGCTGCCAACAGCCCCTCCGCCGAACTTCACACCCAGCGAACGGCCAAAGGTATCGCGCGCCTCGACAATGCGGGCCTCGATCATGACCTGGCGTACCGGCACATCCAGCGTTGCCAGCAAAGCCTTCATTTCTTCCAGCTTGGTCGGCGTGTCCGTCACGAATAGCTGATTGGTTCGTGGCTCGGAAATGGCCGAGCCGCGCGACGACAGAAAGCGCGTGCTGGATCCTGTACCGCCTGCACCACCGCCGCCTGTCGAAGTCGTGATCTGCTGCAGAATGTCTGCGGCTTTTGCATAGTTGAGCTGAAAGCCTTGCGTGCGCAAAGGCTCCAGCTTCTGGATTTCCATGGCCGCTTCATAGTCACGCTTGGTACGCGCGTCAATCTCGTCCTTGGGAGCGATCCAGAGCACGGAGCCGGACTTGCGCATGCCCAGCCCCTTGGCATCCATGATGATCTGAAGTGCCTGGTCCCAAGGCACATCCTTCAGGCGCAGGGTCAAGGCACCTGTCACCGTATCCGAGGTGACGATATTGAAGTTGGTGAAGTCCGCAATGACCTGCAGCAAAGAGCGCACTTCGATATTCTGAAAATTGAGCGATAGCTTTTCGCCGCTGTAGCCCGGGCCTTGGGTCAACTTGCTGGTGTCGACCTTTTTCTGGCGCACCTCCACCACGAACTGATTGTCACTTTGGTAAGCGCTGTGCTCCCAGTCACCCACAGGGTCAATGCGCATCCGAACACGATCACCTTGCTGGGTGGTCGAGATCGTTTGCACAGGCGTACCGAAATCTCCCACATCGAGCTTCTTGCGCAAATCTTCAGGCAGGGCCGTACGCAGGAAATCCACCGTCAGGCCCTTGCCCTCCTGTCGCAGATCCACCCCCACCTGGCTGCTGCCAAGGCTGACAACAACCCGGCCGGAACCGTCGCTACCACGGCGAAAATCGATACCGCGAATCGGAGCTGCATCAGAGGCGGCCGTCTTGTTCTCGAACACCGGAGCCATGACAGGAGCCGCAGCTGCAGCAGTTGTCGCGGCACCCGCGGGATCAAGCAAGATCAACAGAGATTTGCCCTGGCGCTGCAAGCGATAGGTCGTAGCCGTCTTCAGGTTCAATACCAGACGTGAGCGACCCGATGCTTCCACCAGATTTGCCGAACGCAGATTGCCCTGATTGAATTCAAGCGACGACTTGCCCGAACCATTGCTCACACCCGGAAAATCCAGAGCGATACGCGCCGGAGACTGAACCACGAATCCGGTCGGGTCTGCAGCCAGCGGTTCGGACAGCTCAACACGGACGACCTCGGAGCCTGAATGCAAAGCACCTGTAACAGCCTCAATGCGGGCTTGTGCCCAAGCTGCCGAAGAAAGCAAAAGGCCGCTCAGGGTCAGACCCCAACGGGCCTTCGCCATAGTGCTGCGATTAATACCCATCATTTGCCAACCTCCTGCAACTCCAAAGTGCTTGTTCTTTCAATCCAGTCACCACCGCCATCCTGGACAATTTCTCTCAGCTGGATGGAGTTTTCCGTAATCTTGGTGATCTTTCCGTAGTTCTGCCCCAGATAGTTGCCGACACGCACCTGATAGAGCAGACCGCCGACTTTGACCAAGGCCGTGGGTACGTTCTTTTTGTCGAGACTGCCCACCATGGTCATGGTGTCCAGCGGCTCGGCCTCCAGCGGCTCCTTGCGGCGATTCAGCTCTGGCGTGAGCAAAGCCGTGCTGATGTTGGATTGCGCAGACTCCTTGCGCAGCACCTGGATCAGCTTGAGAGGATTGAAGGGGTCCATACCATCAGCCCCTGTATAGGCCTGAGGCTTGAAAGGCTTGGGCTCCTCCAGAGGAGTCACACGAGGCCTGGCATTGGCTCGCTCCTGGGCCATCCACTCACGCAGTTGCTCCTCCTCGGAGGAGGTGCAGCCCGCCAGCAAAGCACTGCTCATCAGGACCAGCCAGACAGGGTTCAAGAATGCTCTGCTCATTTCTTCCTCTTGGCCGCGTCGCGCTGCGCCTTGACTTCGTCCGCATCCAGATATCGGAATGTGCGTGCCGTGGCATCCATGGACAGCACATCCGTGTCCTTGCTTCCCGGAGCGATGGACAGATTGTTCAAGGTCACGATACGGGACAGGAAAGCGATATCCGAGGCAAAAGCACCGATGTCGTGATAACGCCCCGTCACCTTCAGGGTGATGGGCAGCTCGGCGTAGTACTCCTTGGTAACCATGGCACCAGGGCGGAATACCTCAAACTGCAGACTACGTCCCAAGCCAGCCTGGTTGATATCGGAAAGCAGAGCTGCCATCTCCGCCTTGCTGGGCAGTTGCTTTTCCAGCTGCGTCACATACTGCTGCACCTGCTCGCGCTGCTTCTTCAAGCCCTCCAGGCTCACTGCCTTGACCATTTTCTTGGAATAGTCTTCGCGCAGAGTCACCTCGGTCGCACGCTCGGCGTCAAGCTCTGCTTCGTAATCCTTCAGGATGACGAACCACAGCAAGGCAGCGACAGCGACTGCAACGGCAACATACAGCAGTGCCTTGGGCAAGGCTGGCCAGACCGAAGGGTCATTGGGATCCAGATTCCGGAATTGGCGCTGAATTCTCTCTTGCAGTGCAGCGAAGTCGATGTCCAGAGATTTCTTCTTTTTTGCCATTACTGCGCCTTCACAGAAGAGCTTGCAGCAAGCAGATTTTTCTCCGCATCGCTGGCCCTGGTCAGATTGAAGCGCAATGTGAATGCAGCTGCACGGCGCTTATCCTTGGCAGTCACATCAACCGTCTTGGCCACAATTTCCATCAACTCAGGCTTGGAGAACCAGGACGAGCCATCCGTAAGATTGCGCAGCATCTCGGAAATACGCTCATTCGACTGCGCAGTTCCCTGCATGGTCACCGACAGGCCTTCTTGCTTGATGCTGCTGATGTAGACACCGTCCGGCAGTTGCTTGACCAGCTCATTGAGCATGTATACCGGCAGATTGCGGTCGGACTGGAGATCCTCCACCGCCTTCTGTCGTGCACGCAGAGCGGTGATTTCGGCCTCGAGCCCCTCGATTTCCTTGATCTGTGTTTCCAGGACCTTGATTTCGGAGCGCAGCAGATTGTTCTTGTTCTGCTGGCCCTCGATCATCATCTGGAAGTACCAGTAAATCAGTGCTGCGATCAGCAGTCCACCCAGTGCGCCCAGCACCATATTCACCTGAAACGCTTCTTTACGGCGCTTCTTGGCTGCTTCGCGGTGCGGTAAAAGGTTAATCAGTATCACTCTTGAAACCTCCGCATGGCCAAACCGCAAGAGGTCAGATAGGACGGCGCTTCACGTGCCATCTTCTTCAGACGCACGCCGCTGCCAATTTCCATGCCTTCGAAAGGATTGGCAAGACTGCAGGCACATCCGGTCTGCTGGCTGACGGCCTCCACCAGCCCCGGCAGGGACGACGATCCACCTGCCAGCAAAACATGATCGACGCGGTTATAGGGAGTACTCGTGAAGAAGAACTGCAATGCTCGCGCCACCTCCTGGGTCAGGCTTTGCACGAAGGGCTTGAGCACACCAGCCGCGTAGTCGTCCGGCAATTCGCCGCTGCGCTTCTTGGCCTCTGCTTCTTCCGGAGAAAACCCATACTGGCGTGCAATCAGCTGTGTCAGTTGCGCGCCGCCAAATGCCTGATCTCGCTCATACAGCACCTCCTCGTTGCGAAGCACCTGCATGCTGGTGGTCATGGCCCCCACTTCGAACAACGCAACAATGGCGTCACGCCCGGCATTGGGCAAACGCGACACCAGACGCGTGGCAGCCATCCGGGCGGCATAGGGCTCGATATCGATCACGATGGGCTTGAGACCGGCCGCCTCGGCCAGGCCCTGGCGGTCCTGCACTTTTTCCTTGCGCGATGCAGCGATCAGCACATCCACGTCGCCGGGCGACACCAGCGAAGGCCCTATGACGCAGAAATCCAGACTCACTTCGTCGAGCGAGAACGGAATGTACTGGTTGGCTTCGGACTCGACCTGGACCTCCATTTCCAGCTCGGTCAAACCGGATGGCAGGGTGATCTTCTTGGTGATCACGGCTGCGGCGGGCAAGGCCATGGCGACCTGCTTGGTACGCGTTCCGCTTTTCTTGACCAGGCGGCGCACCGCCTCAGCCACTTCATCGAATTTCTCAATATTGCCGTCGGTGATCCAGCCTTTTTCAAGCGGCTCGATCGCACAACGCTCCAATTGCCACTCGCCGGATTTGCTTTTGGCCAGCTCGACCAGCTTCACGCTGGAGGAGCTGACATCAATGCCAAGCAAAGGTGCAGGCTGACGGCTGAATAAAGAACTCAGAGCAATCAACATGCCCCCCAGGTTTGTAAGAATGGAAACAAAAGCCAGCAATACCCTGGGATCCTAGCAGCAAGCTATAGCAGCACATGCTTTGCAGCAGCGCTTTGCACCATATTTCGTGGTCAAAAAAAGACAAACTTGTGTAACGTCAAACAACAAGAAAGCTACCCTTTGCCCCCAGTGGTACTTACCCTGTGACTTAGGATTCGACCAAAGCGCGGCCTCCACCCGGCCGCCACGATGCTTTTCTGGGCGGCATTTCTATAATGCCCTACCCCTTGCCAATACTGCGAAATGCCGCCATCAGAACATTCTGCCCACCAGGCTCCTGCGCCTGGCTCCCAAACTCCTAAAAAACGCATGCACTGGTTGCCGCGCTCCATTTTCTGGCTGATCGGACTTGCCGTCGCCGCGGCCCTGGCGGTGTTGCTGGCCGTGGCCGTGGCACTGGCCATGGCCTATCCCAACCTCCCCGATGTCTCCGAGCTCGCAGACTACCGCCCCAAGCTGCCGCTGCGCGTGTATTCCAGCGAAGGAGCACTGCTTGGCGAATTCGGAGAAGAGCGCCGCACCCTGACCCCCATCAACGAGATCCCCAAGGTCATGACGGATGCGGTGCTGGCCATCGAAGACACGCGCTTCTTCGAGCATGGCGGCGTGGACTACAAGGGCATGCTGCGTGCTGCGCTGGCCAACCTGGGCAAGGTCAAGAGCCAGGGGGCCTCCACCATCACCATGCAGGTCGCGCGCAATGTCTACCTCTCTTCCGAGAAGACCTACACCCGCAAGATCTACGAAATCCTGCTGACCTTCAAGCTTGAGCACTTGCTCACCAAGGAGCAGATCCTCGAGATCTACATGAACCAGATTTTCCTTGGCAACCGTGCCTATGGCTTTGCAGCTGCCTGCGAAGCCTACTTCGGCCATCCGCTCAAGGACATCACGGTGGCCGAAGCCGCCATGCTGGCCGGCCTGCCCAAGGCTCCATCGGCCTACAACCCGATCAGCAACCCCAAACGCGCTCGCATCCGCCAGCTCTACATCATCGAGCGCATGGAGGAAAACGGTTTCATCACCGCAGAGCAGGCCAAGCAGGCCCGCGAAGAGCCTCTCAAGCTGCGTACTGCCGCCAATTCGACTCGCGTGCATGCAGAGTACGTGGCCGAAATGGCCCGTCAACTGATCTTTGCCCAATACGGCAGCGATGCCTATACCCGCGGCCTGAACGTCTACACCACCCTCAATGCCGGTGAACAAGAGGCCGCCTACAAGGCTTTGCGCGAAGGCATCATGAACTACGAACGCCGCCAGAAGTACCGCGGCCCCGAGAAGTTCATCACTCTGCCCAGCAACGCTCAGGAGCTGGAAGACGCCATCGACGATGCCCTGGCCAACCATCCCGACAACGGCGATGTGGTTGCGGCCGTGGTGCTGGAAGCATCGCCTCGCAAGATCGTCGCGGCCCGTGCGGACGGTACCCATTTCGAGATCACCGGCGACAACCTCAAGCCCGCAGAATCAGGCCTCAGCCCCAAGGCACCGCCCAATATCAAGATCCGCCCCGGCGCCGTGATCCGCGCCATCAAGAACTCCAAGGGAGCCTGGGAAATCACCCAGCTACCCGAAGTCGAGGGCGCTTTTGTGGCCATGTCCACGCAAACCGGCGCCATCCGCGCGCTAATCGGTGGTTTCGACTTCGAAAAGAACAAGTTCAACCACGTGACCCAGGCCTGGCGCCAGCCCGGCTCCAGCTTCAAGCCCTTCATCTACTCTGCGGCGCTGGAACACGGCTTCTCGCCTTCCACCATGATCAACGACGCACCGATCTTCTTCAGTGCAGCAACCACCGGTGGTCAGCCCTGGGAGCCCAAGAACTACGACGGCCGCTACGACGGCCCCATGACCATGCGCACGGGCTTGAACAAGTCCAAGAACATGATCTCCATCCGCTTGCTGCAGGCCATCGGCCCCAAGACCGGGCAGGAATGGGCGACGCGCTTTGGCTTCGACGCCGCCAAGCAGCCCGCCTACCTGACCATGGCCCTTGGCGCCGGCTCGGTCACGCCGCTGCAGATGGCGGGAGCCTATTCGGTGTTTGCCAACGGAGGCCATCGAATCAACCCCTGGCTGATTGCCCGCGTGACCGACCACAAGGGTCGCATCCTCTCCGAGTTCACTCCACCTGCGGTCAAAGAGCTGCCCCAGGCCATTCCCGAGCGCAATGCCTTCCTCACCGGAACGCTGCTCAACGATGTGGCACGCGTGGGTACGGCTGCACGTGCGCAGGCCACACTCAAGCGCCCCGACCTGTATGGCAAGACCGGCACCACCAATGACTCGGTGGACGCCTGGTTTGCTGGCTACCAGCCCAGCATTGCCGCTGTCTCCTGGATTGGCTACGACACCCCGCGCAACCTGGGCTCGCGCGAAACCGGTGGCGGCCTGAGCCTGCCCATCTGGATCAATTTCATGCAGCATGCGCTCAAGGGCGTCCCCGTCGCCGAAGTACAAACCCCGCCTGGCGTGGTCAATATGGGCGGCGACTGGTATTACGAAGAGAACGCTCGCAACGGCGGCGTCTCCAGCCTCGGCATGGAAGGCGTCTCCGATCCTGGCAACGCTGGCCCGGGTGCCACCCAGCCTCCGGCCGCAGAGGAGCGCAGCCGCATTCTGGACCTGTTCAGAAACTAAGTCCTCCAACAACAAAAAGCCTGCCTCTCATCGAGGCAGGCTTTTTTTATTCCAGCACCCTGAATGTTCAGGCCAGGGCCTTGAACTCCAGAGCCATGCCCGACTGCTCGCTCGCATATTGCGTCAGATTGGCAAAGAACTCGCCAGCCCCCTTGGTGTCCAGCCAGACTTTCTTGTCTTCGTCAAAACGATAGTGAAAGCCGCCAGCCTTGGCCGCCAGCCAGATTTCATGCAGGGGCTTTTGCTGGTTGATGACAATCTGGCTGCGATTGGCAAACACCAAAGTCACCATGCCACCCACGCGCTGGGCATCAAGGTCGGCATCGGTTTCGTCATTGATGCGATCACAGCATTGCTCCACAGCCAGCAGAAGTTGGTCGGCGCGGTCCAGATATTCAAGGTCAGTCATTACAATTTGCCCATGTTGAAAGCCAACCAAATTTTAGTCAGGAGCATTGCCCTTGCGGCTTGTGCGGCGTCCCTGGCAGCACTTTCCGCCTGCGGGCAAAAAGGCCCGCTCTATCTGCCTACAGATCCTGCGGCTCAGGGTCGCGCCACGCTGCCCGAGACACTGGGCATTTCCACCAAGCCTTCCAGTGCCGCAAAACCCGCAGCGAAAGCCACGCCGATCGAGGCTGACGAAATGCCCCAGACCGATGCCAAGCCCTGAGGCTTGATGCACGTCAACATGGTCTCCGGACTTACTCTCTAGAGTGATGGCATCTTGTCCTTTGACAAACTGCCATGTCCATTGAGCTCTATCGCGACAAAAACCACGTCTGTCTGATGTTCACCGACCTCATCGAGGAGGACGGTCAGGCCATTCAGGCCAACCAGTTCCTGATCGTGGACAACGGCACGGGCGCCATCATTGATCCCGGTGGCAACCTGGCTTTCAACGAGCTGTTCATGGGCATGTCGCGGCATTTCCCACCGCAGAAGCTGGCCTATCTGATTGCCTCGCATGCCGATCCGGACATCATTGCCTCGCTGGATCGCTGGATGAGCAGCACCCGCGCACAACTGGTCATCTCGCGCATCTGGGAGCGCTTTGCACCGCACTTCACCAAGGTGGGCAAGACGGAAAACCGCGTCATCGGCGTACCGGACTCGGGCGGACGCCTGCCCTTGGGCAATACCGAGCTGGTGCTGCTGCCCGCGCATTTTCTCCATGCCGAGGGCAACTTCCACTTCTACGACCCCATCAGCAAGATTCTGTTCACGGGCGATCTGGGCGTCTCACTGACCACCGGAGCAGAAGCGCAGAAGCCCGTCACCGACCTCGCTCCCCATATCTCGCGCATGGAAGGCTTTCACCGTCGCTACATGGTCTCCAACAAGATTCTGAGGCTGTGGGTGCAGATGGCACGACAGTTGCCCATAGACATGATCGTGCCCCAGCATGGCGCACCCATCATGGGCAAACAGGCGATTGGCGATCTGTTCAACTGGCTCGAAGGCCTGCAATGCGGAATCGACCTGTTCGACCAGCGCGCTTACCAGCTGCCTTCAGCGGAGATCGACCCGGTATCGCGTCAGGTACGTCCGCCCTTGCGCGCCGTGGCCGGTTGATTGCCTCTGAGTGCACGCAGCACTCGCCAGCCAAGCAAGCTAGCGAGAATGGCCGCATAGACGGCCACCTCGGCAAAGTTGTTCTTGCCGGCGCGCATCCAGAAAAAATGCAGCAAGGCCAGCGGCACCGCCACATAGATGGCGCGGTGCAGCCACTGCCAGCGCTTGCCGCCCAGAGCCCTGAGCATGAACCTGGGCGAGGTGACGGCCAGCACCAGCAGCAGCAGCCAGGTGCTGAAACCCACCAGAATGAATGGACGCTTGGGAATATCGGCCACGATATCGCCCCAGTCCAGCCCCATGTCGAACCAGGCATAGCAAAGCAGGTGCAGGCAGGCGTAGAAGAATACGTACAAGCCCAGCATGCGCCGGTAGCGCACCAGCAGATTCCAGCCGCTGATCTGCCGCAGCGGCGTCACCGCCAGCACGATGCAGAGAAAACGCAGGGTCCAGTCACCCGTGCTGCGCAACAGGGCTTCGGCCGGATTGGCCCCCAGCCCGTCGGTGAACGCCGCATAGAACAGCCATGCGCAAGGCAGCAGGCACAGCGTGAAGACCAGCGGCTTGGCCCAGGGCCTGAGCAACCAGGCCTGCATCAGTAGAACTTCTTCAGGTCCATGCCCGCATACAGCGACGCCACCTGATCGCCATAGCCGTTGAACAGCAGGGTCTTGCGGCGCTTGGCGAACAGCCCGCCCTCGCCGATGCGCCGCTCGGTGGCCTGGCTCCAGCGCGGATGATCGACCTCGGGATTCACATTGGAATAAAAGCCGTACTCGTTGCGTGCCGCCTTGTTCCAGGCCGTGCCCGGCTCCTTGTCGGTCAGGCGGATCGCCACCAGCGACTTGGCACTCTTGAAACCATATTTCCAGGGCACGACCAGGCGCAGCGGCGCACCATTCTGATTGGGCAGAACCTCGCCATACATGCCGAAGGCCAGCAGCGTCAGCGGGTGCATGGCCTCATCCAGCCGCAAGCCTTCGGTATACGGCCAGTCCAGCACACCGCTTCTGAGTCCGGGCATCTGGGCCTTGTCGGCCAGGGTGACGAATTCCACATACTTGGCGCCTGAGAGCGGCTGCACTTTCTTCAGCAGCTCGGACAGCGAGTAGCCCACCCAGGGGATGACCATGGACCAGCCCTCCACGCAGCGCAGGCGGTAGATGCGCTCTTCCATGGGCGCGAGCTTGAGCAGGCTGTCGATGTCCAGGGTCTGCGGCTTCTGCACCAGACCTTCTATGCGCACCGTCCAGGGCCGGGTCTTGAGCGTGTGCGCATTGCGTGCGGGCTCGTCCTTGTCCAGACCGAACTCGTAGTAGTTGTTGTAGCTGGTCACATCCTGGTAGCTGGTGGTCGCCTCCACGGTCATGGCGCCGGCCACCTTGCTGGCCACGCCCTTCAGGGCTGGCAGATGCACGCGATCGGCCGCAGCCAGCGCGTCACGGCCGGCCCAGCCGGCCAGGGTCGCACCCGCCGCCCCCATGGCCAGGGTCTGCAGAAAGTCCCGACGCTGCAGGTATTGGGTCCGAGGCGTGATCTCGCTGCCCAGTGGATGCTCGAAGCCTTGGTTGCGGTGACGTATCAGCATAGGAATGCTCCCAAACGACGATCAAGAGTAGTGCGATTTGGACGCTCCCTGCGTCAGCAAAGTTCCTCCGAACTTCTTAATAAAAAAGGAGCTGCTCACGCTTGATGATCAAAGATTTCAGATTGTTTTCAACTTGAAATCCTTATTCAGTCAGCGCAAGCAGCTCCTGTATTTTGGAGCGCCTGGTGCGAAGCCTACAGCTCGCCGTAGCTATGCAGCCCCGACAGAAACATGTTCACGCCCAGGAAAGCAAAGGTGGTGACGGCCAGACCCGCCAGCGCCCACCAGGCGGACACCGTGCCGCGCAGGCCCTTCATCAGGCGCATATGCAGCCAGGCGGCGTAGTTGAGCCAGACGATCAGCGCCCAGGTTTCCTTGGGGTCCCAGCTCCAGTAGCCGCCCCAGGCCTCGGCCGCCCACAGAGCGCCGAGCACGGTGGCGATGGTGAAAAAGGCAAAGCCCACGGCGATGGCCTTGTACATCACGTCGTCCAGGATCTCGAACGAAGGCAGGCGGGCCGCAATACGCTTGCGCGAGAGCAGGATGCCGGCCACGATCAGGGCCGAGATGCCGAAGTACACCATCCAGTAGCTGCCGCCGTTCTCGGTCGCACCCTTGCGAAAGACGATGGGCTCGAAGCACAGGACCACGCCCAGCAGCCACAGCGGCGCAAGCTTGTACCACTTGGTCTCGGTGGCCTGCTGCTTGATCAGATAGGCAAACGCCACCATGGCCGACAGCGCGAACGTGCCGTAGCCTATGAAGTTGGCGGGCACATGCAGCTTCATCCACCAGCTCTTGAGAGCAGGCACCAGGGGCTGAATCTCATGGGCCTGGCGCACCAGCGTGTACCAGAGCAGAAAGCCCACGGCCGCGCTGACCACCAGCATCACAAAGCCGCCCAGGGCACGCGTGTCGTAATGCTGCTCATAGTACAGATAGAAGATGGCCGTCATCCAGCAGAACATGACGAACACTTCGTAGAGATTGCTGACAGGGATATGGCCGATGTCCGGACCCAGCAGATAGCTCTCGTACCAGCGCACCATGGTGCCGATCAGCGCCATGGCGACGGCCAGCCAGGCCAGGCGCGAGCCCAGCAGCGACATCACCGAGCGCTCGCCCTTGGCAAACACGCCTATCCAGTAGAACGCCGTGCTGATGAAGAACACCATGCTCATCCAGAGGATGGCGGACTGGCTGGAGAGGAAGTACTTCAGGCCGAAGACGGTCTCCGATCGTGCCAGTTCGCCGCCATCTCCTCCCTGGTACAGACCGATGGCCATCAGCGAGAAGCCGGCCACGGTCAGCATCAGCACCGCCAGCGGGCGCCAGAACCAGCCCATCCAGATCATGGCCGGGATGGTCGCCAGCAAAATGCCCTTCTCATACACATCCATATAGGCGGCGTAGCGCTGCAGCGCATAGCCCAGGCCCACGGCCACCACAACCGCGAACAACCAGTCAAACCAGTTGCGGCGGGCAAAATAGCCTTCGTTCAGAGTCAATGTCGTGGTTGCGGTGTTCATACAGAACCTCCGGGAGTCTTCTTTTGTAAGGGCTTGGCCCCGATCAGCTTGTCGGCAAGCATGACGAACTCGCGGTCGCCATCCATGGTCTTGCGGTTGGTGGACAAGGCCATGTTCGCATGGCTGCCACCGTTCGCTGGGGTCAGCCAGATCCAGATGCGGCGGTCACGCACGTACAGCATGGCAAAAACGCCGATGATCAGGAAGAGGCAACCCAGGTAAACAATGTTTTTACCAGGGGCACGCGCCACCTGGAACACGCTGGCCTGGACCTGCTTGAAGTCCTGCAGCATGAAGACCACGGGCGCCGGGTAGAACTGCGCGTCGCTGAGCGAGAACACCGATTGCGTCATGAAGGCCTGGGTCTTTTCGTCGTTCTCGAAAGGCTTGAGCCCCGCCTGCTGGCGCACCTGCTGGGCCAGCTCGAACAGCACGCCATTCAGAATCCGCACCAGCACCTCGCCGGCGCGCTCGCGCTCGGCCTCGGGCACATTGCTGTCCATGAAGTCCGATATCGCCTGCAGACCACCCAGCTGGCGGCCGTCAGGACCCTTGAGCTTGCGGTCCTGACCGGCGAACAGCTCCAGCGCCTTGAGCGCGGACTGCGTCAGCGGCTCGGCCAGCTCGGGCCTGGAGACATCGACCGCACGCTGCACATAGGCGCGCGCCGCCTTCTCGGCCTGGGCCTTGTTCTGCATGGCCTGACGCAGCTGCATAAAGGTGTTCATCGTGCCTTCAGGATCGGCAGGCACGCGCAGATAGCGCATCTGGTCGGCCTGGTTCTCACGCACGCCAAGCAGGAAGACGGGCTGGCCCTCGCCCGTGTCCACGGGCAGCATATAGTTCTGGAACTCGCGCGCCTGACCCGAGGCATCGCGCAGCTTGTAGCCCACGCTGGGGCCGATATTGCGCAAATCCTTTTTGTCCGTGGTCTTGTGGGCTGCGCCCAGACGCTCGTCGATGGCCTGCTTCAGGTCGACCTTGCGCACATCGGTGCCGGCGCCGCCCTTGTCCTGGCCGCCGAAGTTCTCCACATTGATGGTGCGCAGCGCCGTGTACTCCAGCGTCACCTTGTCCTGCTGGCCATCGGCCAGCTTGCGCACGAACTCGGTGGAGTTGCCGATCACGCCCTCCACGTCGAAGGGCTGGGAGACGCCATCCATGGGCACGGCATGGAGCTTGACGCTGGAGCCGCCGTCATCGAAGCTGCTCTGGTAGATCTCGATGCCCTTGTAGCTGGCCGGATGGTTCACTTCCACGCGCTTTTCCAGCTTCTCGCCCGTGGCGCGGTCGTGAATCACTATATCGCTGGCAAACAGCTTGGGCATGCCGGTGGAGTAGTACTCCACGATGAATTTCTTGAGCTCTACCGAAAATGGCAGATCTTGCAGCAAGATGCCATCCGATTGATTCAGGATGGCAGTACCGGACTGCGTGCCTTCGGACACCATGAGGTTGCCCCGGAAGGTCGGATTCTTGATCGACAGACGATGCTCCGGTGCCACATCCGAGATCATGCCGCCACCGGTATAAGGCGTTTTGCCGCCCAGCAGCATCTGGGCCCGCACGATGAGATCGCCGTCAAACAGACCGCCAATACAGATCAGCACGATCGCGCAATGCGCGGCGATATAGCCCAGCTTGTTGGCCGCGCCGGCCTTGGCTGCCAGCATCCAGCCGGTACCGGGCCCGGCCGCCGTGTCGCGCTGCTGCATCTTGACCTTCCAGCCGCCAGACACCAGTTGCTGGCCGATGCGCTTGGCCGCCTCTTCGGTGCTGCCAGCCACATCGGCCTCGGCGCGATGGTGGAAAGCCTTGAGGCTTTGCTCGCGGAGGTTCTCCTTGTAATTGCGGATATCGGCCAGATATTTGGGTGCATGGCGGCTCACGCACAACGAGGTGCTGATGACCAGGAAGGCCAGAATCAGCAGAAACCACCAGGCGCTATAGACCGCATTGAGCTTGAGTGCCAGAAACAGCTGCGCCCAGAAGGGACCGAACTGGTTGACATAGTTGACCAGCGGTTCATGTTGCTTGAGCACCGTGCCGATGACCGATGCGATGCAGATCACCGTGAGCAGTGAAATCGCAAAGCGCATGGAGGCCAGCAACTCCAGAGTCGCGCGCACTGCCTGTGAGCGAGAGGAGTCACGATCGCGAAGTGGAAGGTCTGACATGAGGATGAGATAGAGCCGAACGCAAAAAGGCGGGCCATCTGCTGAACTAGCCGATGGGCCCGCCTGACTTGGGGGGTGCCAGATGCCTGAAAGTTCCCGGAGTCACCCGCGCATCTGATGAAAAGGATTTTTAACGCAAGCCAGCTATATAGTCTGCCACGGCCTTGATTTCGCGATCATTAAGCTTGGCAGCAACCTGGGCCATGGGAATGCTATTGCTGCGCTTGCCGTCGCGGAAATCCGTCAACGACTTCATGGTGTATTCCGCATGCTGCCCCGACAGACGCGGGTACTGTGCCGGGATGCCGGAGCCGTTGGGACTGTGGCAGCTCGCGCAGGCGGCAATCTGGCGCTCCTGAATGCCGCCGCGGTAAATGCGTTCGCCCAGGGCAATGGAGTCCTTGTCCTTGGAGAAGCCGTTCTTGGGTGCCTGGGTATGCAGCCAGGCCGCAATGTTCTGCATATCGCCATCGCTGAGCGTGGCGGCGAAGCCCTTCATCACCGGGTCATTGCGCTTGCCATCCTTGAACTCGCGCAGCTGTTTGACCAGATACTCGGGGTGCTGGCCGGCCAGCTTGGGCTGCAGGGGAATGGTGGAATTGCCGTCTGCGGCATGACAGGCGGCGCAAACCGCCCCATAACTGGCTTGCCCTTTGGCAGCATCCGCCTTCACAGGTGTTTCTCCCGCCGAAAATGCGGGGAAGGCAGGTGCTGCGAAAATGGCAGCAGTCAGCAAAGAGGCAAGCAACTTCATATCAAGGGGCTGGGTCTATTGTTGAGAGCGCGAATCCGTCAAATTCTACAATGGGCCTCCCTGAAATAGTTACCGTCATGACCCATGCTTCCCCGGATACCACTACCGGAAAAACACTTTCTTTGATCGACAGCAAGCTTGCGATGGGCTGGATGCACACCGCACGCTTTTTCACGACCGCGGCCCAGCTCAACCAGCTGCCCAAGGTTGACGTTCCCGAGATTGCCTTCGTCGGCCGCTCCAACGCCGGCAAGTCCACTGCCATCAATACGCTGACCCAGCAAAAGCAGCTGGCCTTCGCTTCCAAGAAGCCCGGCCGCACCCAGCACATCAACCTGTTCGCACTGGGCAAGCAGGGCGTGACCGATGCCGTGCTGGCCGACTTGCCCGGCTATGGCTACGCGGCCGTCTCCCGCACCGACAAGGAGCGCTGGCAGCGCGTCATGCTCAACTATCTGATGAGCCGCGAAAGCCTCTCGGCCGTGGTGCTGCTGTGCGACCCGCGTCTGGGCCTGACCGAACTCGACGAAGCCCTGCTGGATGCCATCCGCCCACGCGTGGAGCAAGGTCTGAAGTTCCTCATCGTGCTGACCAAGGCCGACAAGCTGACCCGCGCCGAGCAGGCCAAGATCCTGTCCATCACCAAGCTCAATGCGGGCGGTGGCGAGGTGCGCCTGTTCTCCGCCCTCAAAAAGCAGGGCGTGGACGATGTGGCTCAGCTGCTGTGGCACTGGTGCCACCCCGAGGGGTTGCCCCAGGCAGGTTTGCCCCAGGCGGGATTGCCCCAGGCTGCTCCCGTCACCCAAGCGACGCCCGCGGACGAGACACCTGCGCAAAATCAGCCATAGGCGCTTATCTTGCAAGCGCCAGAAGCTACAAAAAGGAGAGCTTCATGGTCACGACTTGCATGCATACCCTGTCCACAGGGGTTGAACTGGAATGCCGCACCAGCGGCGAGCCGGGTCAGCCCCTGTTGCTGTTTCTGCACGGCTTTCCCGAAGGGGCCTTCATCTGGGATGGGCTGCTTGCGCAGTTTGGCAGCCGCTACCGCTGCGTGGCGCCCAATCTGCGCGGCTACGGCCGCTCCAGCCAGCCCACGGCCATCAGCGACTACCGCGCCAAATATCTGGTGGAGGATCTTGCGGCCTTGATTGCGCTGGAGAGCCGTGACAAGCGCGCTGCCTGCGTGATTGCCCATGACTGGGGCGGCGCCGTGGCCTGGGGCCTGGCCAACCGCTATCCCCAACAGCTTGAGCGGCTGCTCATACTGAATTCCCCGCATCCCGGCAGCTTCTTGCGCGAGCTTCAGTCCAACCCTGTGCAGCAGTCCGCCAGCCAGTACATGCATTTTCTGCGCCGGCCCGATGCGCCCGAGCTGCTGGCCGAAAACGGCTGGCAGCGCATGCTGGGATTCTTTCAGAACCCCGACGGCAGCACGCCCGCATGGCTGACGCCCGAGCGTCAGCAGCAATACCGCGAGCATTGGGACCTGGGCGTACACGGTGCCTGCATGTTCTACGCTGCCAGCCCGCTTGTGCCGCCTCGGCCCGGCGGCAGCGCCGATGAGCTGCAGGACATTCGCGAGCTCAGTCTGCCCGCTGAAATGCTGCACATCCCTGTGCCGGTGCGCATTCTCTGGGGGGATAGCGACCTGGCACTGCAACCTGCTCTGCTGCATGGGCTGGAGCAATGGGTGTCGCAGCTTGAGATAGAGCATCTGCAAGGCTGCAGCCACTGGGTGGTCCATGAGAGGCCTGAGGCCGTGCAGCGCGCATTGACGGAGTTTCTGACGCCAGGTCGCTCCTGAAAAAAGAAGCAGCCGGCCTCCTTCCACCTGGGCTTTCAAGCCGCCTTGATGTTTATTCTTTGGAATACAGCGATGGCTCGCCATCGGGCCGCGTCTTGAAGCGCTTGTGCACCCAGTAATACTGCGGAACCATGGTCATGATGGCAGCCTGCAGCTCACGGTTCATGCGCGCAGTGTCGGCCACATGGTCGTCAGTCGGGAAGTTCTCCCAGGCCGGCGTCAGCTCGGCCACATAGCCTTCGGGCGTCATGCGGTTGTAGAGTGCCACCACCTTGGCCTTGCCCAGGCGCGCAAAGCGCGAAAGCGAGGGAATCGTGGCCGTGTTCTGCACCGCAAAAAAGGGAACGAACACCGAATCGTTCTTGCCATAGTCCATATCGGGCAGCAGATACAGCAGCCCGCCCTTGCGCAGGCACTGGATGATGGGTTTGACGCCATCGGCGCGATTGAGCATCTTCACGTTGCCGAAGCGCTGACGGCCATTCATGAACCAGGCATCCAGGTCCGGATCGGGATTGGTGGCAAAGATGGAGGTGAACTCGCGCCCGGTATTGAGCGGCAGGGCCAGGCCGCCGGCATCCATGCTGTAGAAATGCGGCGCAAAGACGATGGTGGGCGTATCGCCCTCCAGTTCATGCGTGGCTCCGATCAGCTTGACACGGCTGCGCACCAGTTCCTCCGAGCCGAACCACAGCCAGCTTCTGTCGAGAAAAGTCTGGCAAAAGACTTCAAAAGACTCCTTCGCCCAGGCTTTGCGCTGCACCTCAGGCACATCGGGAAAGCACAGTTCGAAATTGCGCAGCGCAATGCGCCGGCGCTGGCCCGCCACTACAAACAGCACCCGTCCCACAAACTTGCCCAGGCCACGCAGCACGGGCAGCGGCAGCTTGGCCAGCACATGCATGCCGGCAATGGCGATCTTGCTGGCGCTCATGCCTTCTCCCCCGAGAGTTGCTTGTCTTCACGTGGCTGCTTGTAGCGGCCATAGCCCCACAGATATTGCTGCGGAGACTGACGAATGGTGGTTTCCATGGCGCGATTGATAAGCGCCACGGTGGCTTCCAGCGATTGAGATTCGGGCACAGGCAATTCCTCTAGATACAGCGTGTAGCCCCGCCCCCAGGACTTGCGCTCGCACCGCGCCACGATCACCGTGGCCCCGGTTTGCAGCACCAGGCGTGCTGCCAATGTCATCGTATACGCATCACGACCGAAAAAAGGCGACCAGATACCCAGACCATTGGGCGGCACCTGATCGGGCAGCAGCCCCACGGCTGCCCCCTGACGCAGCGCCTTGATCATCTGACGCACGCCTGCCAGGGTGGTGGGAACGGCCTGAACGCCAGGACGATTGCGCGCGGTTTCCAGAATTTCGGCCAACCAGCCCTGGCGTGCGGGGCGATAGAGCACGGTAATTGCGCCATGCCGATCCGACCAGCGCCGCGCTGCGGCCTGCACGGACATCTCGAAGCAACCCAGATGTGGCGTGAGAAAGACAATGCCCTTGCCCTTGGCATATGCCTGTTCGGCGCATTCGCCATTGACGATGTCGCAATCCGGCAAACGGCCCAGCCAGATGCGCGGCATCTCGAACACCATGCGACCTGCATGTCCCACGGCTGCCCTGACCTGAGCAAAGGCATAGCCAGCCTGCGCCGCATTGGCTGCAAATCGGCGCCGATAGGTGGGAGATAGCGCCCAGGTCACCCACCCCATGGCAGCGCCAAGGCCATGCAATAGCCATAAAGGCAGTGCAGCAAACAGTCGAAACAGGGAAGGCATTAGAATAGCGGGGTCGCTGAGTTAAAGAGCAACTTGCAGGGCGACGTAAAAACAAAACTGCTAAAGCGTTCGCCAGACTTCGAAGCTCGGGCAACGCAATTGCCCAAGCTACAAGGAGTTATATCAATGGCGAACAGCGATTTTCTGTTTACCTCGGAATCGGTTTCTGAAGGCCACCCCGACAAGGTTGCCGACCAGATCTCTGACGCGATTCTGGACGCTATTTTCACCCAAGACCCGCACAGCCGCGTGGCTGCCGAGACACTGACCAACACCGGTCTGGTGGTATTGGCCGGTGAAATCACCACCGGTGCGAATGTGGACTACATCCAGGTCGCACGCGACACCATCAAGCGCATCGGCTACGACAACACCGAATACGGTATCGACTACAAGGGTTGCTCGGTGCTCGTCGCCTACGACAAGCAAAGCCAGGACATCGCCCAGGGCGTGGACAAGGCCAGCGATGACGAGCTGAACACCGGCGCTGGCGACCAGGGCCTGATGTTCGGCTACGCCTGCGACGAAACGCCCGAGCTGATGCCCGCGCCCATCTATTACGCACACCGTCTGATGGAACGCCAGGCCCAGTTGCGCAAGGATGGCCGCCTGCCCTTTCTGCGCCCCGACGCCAAGAGCCAGGTGACCCTGCGCTATGTGGACGGCAAGCCCCACAGCATCGACACCGTGGTGCTGTCCACCCAGCACAGCCCCGATCAGTCGGAAACGGCAACCAAGATGAAGGCATCTTTCACCGAAGCCATCATTGAGGAAATCATCAAGCCCGTGCTGCCTTCGGCCTGGCTGCAAGAGACCAAGTACCTGATCAACCCCACGGGTCGCTTTGTCGTGGGCGGCCCTCAGGGTGACTGCGGCCTGACCGGCCGCAAGATCATCGTGGACACCTACGGCGGTGCCTGCCCCCATGGCGGCGGCGCCTTCTCCGGCAAGGATCCAACCAAGGTGGACCGCTCGGCCGCCTACGCCGCCCGCTATGTGGCCAAGAACGTGGTGGCCGCCGGTCTGGCGCGCCAGTGCCAGGTACAGGTCGCTTACGCCATCGGCGTGGCCCGCCCCATGAACATCACCGTGTACACCGAAGGCACGGGCGTGATTCCCGATGCGGAAATCGCCAAGCTGGTGGCCGCGCATTTCGACCTGCGCCCCAAGGGCATCATCCAGATGCTGGATCTGCTGCGCCCCATCTACAGCAAGACTGCGGCTTACGGTCACTTCGGCCGCGAAGAGCCCGAGTTCACCTGGGAACGCACCGACAAGGCAGCTCTGCTGCGTGCCGCCGCCGGTCTGAAGTGATTAGCATGCCCGCCAGGCGGGACTGAGCGCCCGAGTCATCGGACCTTCATGAAAAAGCCACCGCAAGAATTTGCGGTGGCTTTTTTTGTTGTCGGATCAAGCCGACAAGGATTTTCCCCAAATGAGCACCGCAAGCCTGCGCCCGGCGGCTTAGGCTTGAGACATCACTTCAGACAAAGGAGTTCCGATGCTCAAGTGGGCCATTATTTTTGCCATCATTTCCCTGGTAGCCGGTGTTTTCGGCTTTACCGGCGTAGCCGCAGGCGCAGCCGGCATAGCCAAGATCCTGTTCTTTATTTTCATTGCCGTTGCCGTGATCTTCGTGGTTCTGGCCCTGCTGGGCATTGGCGCAGTCAGCTAGTCGACGCGGCCCGACCCGAAACACCAACCCGAATGCCTGCCTTGTGCAGGCATTTTTCATGCAGGCCGACCTGGGAACGCGCTTACGAGCTCAAAGCCCCCGGGCAGTCAGCGCCAGCGTCTGGCTGAAGCCGGGCTTGGCGCGGTAAAGCTGGGCGGGCCGGTGCGCCCCGCCACCCTGCATGGCCCCAGGCACTGGCTCCAGCCAGTCCATCTCGTCCATCTTGCGCCTGAAGCTGACCTTGTTCAGCGGCTCGCCCAGAATGTTTTCATAGACCTGCTGCAGCTGCGGCAGTGTGAAGGTTTCGCCGCACAAATGCACGGGCAAGGAGGAATACAGGCTTTTGCTGCGCACGCGCTCCAAGGCGGAGTCCAGAATGGCACGGTGATCGAACGGCAGCTGCGGCAGGGCCGAGAGCGGCACCACGCTGATGTCGGCGCGATCGGGCGGCAGGTTCTGCACGGGCAGCAGAGCGCAATAGGCGATTGCCACCGACCAGCCGCGCGGATCGCGTGCCGGGCCGCTGAAAGTGGCCAGCTGCTCCAGATACGCACCTTCTATGCCCACCTTGGTTCTGAGCACGCGCGCCGCACTGGCCTTGGCGTCCGCATCCTCATCGGTATGAATAAAGCCGCCGGGCAAGGCCCACACCCCGGCAAAAGGCGCAGCCTGACGACGCAGCAGCACGGCATGCAGCTGCTGCTCCACCAGAGTCAGCAGCACCACATCCACACTGACCTGCACCGCTTCCCTGCGCTCATCGCTTTGATTCATTTTTTTACCAACTTCGTTTTTCTTGCCTGATTATTTCACATCAACTCAAAAATACTTAGTTGCAAAAATATTTTAAGTGTTTTAGACTGCAGACATTGCATCTAGCATGAAAGCTGAACACCATGAGTCATCCACAAGCCCAGCTGCTCATCATTGACCCGCAAAACGACTTCTGCGATCTGCCTGCCGACTGGTGCCCCCGCTCACCAGACAACAATCAGCTGATAGCACCCAGCCTTCCGGTGACAGGTGCTCATGCCGATATGCAGCGCCTGAGCAGCTGGATGGCAGCCCAGGCAGACAAGCTGGACCAGATCACCATCACTCTGGACTCGCACCAGGCTTATGACATTGCCCACCCCGCCTTCTGGCAGCAGCGCGATGGCCGTGCCGTCCTGCCATTCACCCCGATCACGGCGGCGCAGGTGCGTGCCGGCGACTATGCGCCGCGCAACGCTGGCGAGCGCGAACGAACGCTGCAATACCTGGGCCAGCTGGAGGCCCAGGGCAGCTACACCCTGATGGTCTGGCCGCTGCACTGCGAGATAGGCAGCTGGGGCCATGGCATCCATGCCGGCGTGCTCGCGGCCTGCCGCCAGTGGCAGGAGCTGCAGCACCGTGCCACCCGCCATGTCTTCAAGGGCATGAACCCCTGGACCGAGCACTACAGCGCCATTCGTGCCGAGGTTCCCGATCCGCAGGATGGCGAGACCGGCCTGAACACCGCCTTGCTGGCCCGGTTGCGCCAGAGCAGCACCCTGGTGATCGCGGGCGAGGCCAGCAGCCACTGCGTGCGCGCCACCACCGAGCACATCGTGGAGCACTGGTGCAGCAGCGACTACTCGCGCATCGTGCTGCTGACGGACTGCATGAGCCCGGTCGCCGGATTCGAGGCCGCGCACCACGACTTCCTGCAACGCATGCGTGCAACCGGTGTACGCTGCGAAACCAGCGCCAGCTTTGGCTTATGAGACAAATCAGCCTCTAGCACTTATGGATAAAGCGCTAGCAGCTCATATTTTTGAAAAGAAGAACGGCATGAAGCCCATCATCACCAGCCTGCTGGACACCGACCTCTACAAGTTCACCATGTGGCAGGCCATGCTGCACCGCCACCCCCAGACCGAGGCCGAGTACGAATTTGTCTGTCGCACGCCCACGGCCTTCCCGCTGGCCGAGTTGCTGCCCGAGGTAGAGCGCGAGCTGGACGCCCTGTGCAGTCTGCGCTTTGACAAGGGCGAGCTGGACTATCTGGCCGGTCTGCGCTTCATGAAGAGCGACTTCATCGACTTTCTGCGTATCTTCCAGTTCCAGCGTGCCTTCATCCGCGCCTGGGCCGAAGGCGACCGGCTGCATATCGTGGCCAGGGGCCCGCAAGTCCATGTGATGGGCTTCGAGATCTATGTGCTGGCCATCGTCAACGAGCTGTACTTCCGCCGCTTCGATGCCGAGGCCGCCCTGCTCGAAGGCCGCAAGCGCCTGCAGGTCAAGCTGGCCCAGCTCAAGCACCTGGCTGTCGAGGCCAAGCTGCACAATCCCTTCGAGCTGTTTGACTTCGGCGTGCGTCGCCGCTTCTCGGGAGCCTGGCAACGCGAGGTGGTGCAGGCTTTTGCGCAGGAAACCGCGCAGTGGTTCAAGGGCACGTCCAATGTGCTGCTGGCGCGCGACCTGAATCTGGTGCCTATTGGAACCATGGCCCATGAGTATCTGCAGACCTATCAGGCCCTGGGAGTGCGCCTGCGCGACTTCCAGGTAGCCGCCCTCGAGGACTGGGTGCAGGAATACCGCGGCGACCTCGGTATCGCCCTGACCGATACCGTGGGCATGGACGCCTTTCTGGCCGACTTCGACATGTACTTTGCCAAGCTTTTCGACGGCCTGCGCCATGACTCCGGCGATCCGTTCGAATGGGGCGAGAAGGCCATTGCCCACTATGACAAGCTGCGCATTGCCCCGCAGAGCAAGCGTCTGGTGTTCTCGGACGGACTGGATCTGGACATGGCCCTGGCGCTCTACCACCGCTTTGCCGACCGCATCCAGTGCGGCTTCGGCATAGGCACGCGATTGACCAATGACATGGGACTGACCACGATCAATATCGTGATGAAGCTGACTCATGCCAACGGCCAGCCCGTGGCCAAGATTTCGGACTCGCCCGGCAAGACGCTGTGCAACGACGAGACCTATCTGGCCTATCTGCGCCAGGTCTTCAACATCCCTGAGCCTGCTGCCAAGGCAGCTTGAATCTTCGGAGGCAACCATGCTGAAAGTCACCCTCGCCCAGCTCAACTACATGGTGGGCGACATCAGCGGCAATATCCGCCGCATGAGAGAGGCCGCAACCAGGGCCGCAGCCGAGCAGGCCGACCTGGTGGTATTTTCCGAACTGTCGCTGTGCGGCTACTACCCCGGCGACCTGCTGGACGAGCCCAGCTTTCTCCAAAGACTGGATGCAGGTCTTCAGGAGCTGCTGCAGGCCACGCGCCAGTTTCCCGATCTGCACTGGGTCGTGGGCGCCCCCACGCGCCACGATGGCCCCGGCAAACCGCTGCACAACAGCCTGCTGGTGCTCAAGAACGGACAAATCCGCCTGCAGTACGACAAGCAGTTGCTGCCCACGTACAACATCTTTGACGAGCGCCGCCATTTCGAGCCTGGAGCCGACACGGCCAAGGTGCTGCGCGTGGGCAACTGCCAGGTGGGCTTTCTGGTCTGCGAGGACGGCTGGAACGACCAGGGCGCCGACTACGCCACCAACCCCTTTGTACGCATGGGCGATGCGGCCCCCGACCTGGTCATCAGCATCAACGCCAGCCCCAGCCACCTGGGCAAGCGCGAGCAGCGTCATGAGATATTCACCCAGGCGGCGGCACGCCACAAGCTGGCCATCCTCTACATCAACCAGATCGGCGGCCAGGACCAGATCGTGTTCGACGGCGCCTCGTTTGCCGTGGAGCCCGAGGCCGGCCTGGTGTTTGAAGCCAGACGCTTCGAAGAAGATGTCTGCACACTGGAGCTGAATGCGCAGGGCCGGTTTCAGGCCCGCGACGGCACGGCCTTGCCTACCGTGCCGGCGCAAGGCCTGCCCACCATGGAGTTCTACCGCCAGCAGATCGTGCTGGGCCTGCGCGACTATGCGCGCCGCTGCGGTTTCAAGCAGGTGGTGGTGGGCAGCTCGGGCGGCATCGATTCGGCACTGACGCTGGCCCTGGCCGTCGATGCCCTGGGAGCAGACAACGTGGTCGGCATCACCATGCCGTCCAGCTACTCCTCGGCTGGCTCGGTCGACGACTCGGTGCAGCTGTGCCGCAATCTGGACATCAGACTGTACGAGCACCCCATCAAGGAGCTGGTCACCACCTATGCACGCCAGTTCGAGGCCAGCTTTGGCGAACCACTCAAGGGTCTGGCGCTGGAGAATCTGCAGGCCCGCGCACGCGGCACCACGCTGATGGAGTTTTCCAATGCCTTCGGTCATCTGCTGCTGACCACGGGCAACAAGTCCGAAGTCTCGGTGGGCTATTGCACCCTGTATGGCGACACCAACGGCGGTCTGGGCCTGCTCGGCGATCTGTACAAGACCGAGGTCTTCGAGCTGTCACGCCATATCAACCGCCATGCGGGCCGCGAGCTGATCCCGCAGGCCATCATCGACAAGCCGCCCTCGGCCGAGCTGGCTCCCGGCCAGAAGGACGAGGACAGCCTGCCGCCCTATGCCGTGCTCGACGAGATTCTCAAATGGCATATCGAGGGCCAGCATCTGTCCAGCAAGGAATATGCGCAGGCCGCAGCCTTTGTGGCCAAGCTGCGCACCGAAGCCGGCGGCCCCGAAACCATTGCCCGCGTGCAAAAGCTGGTGTTCCGCAGCGAATACAAGCGCCGCCAGGCTCCGCCCATGCTCAGAGTACGCCCACGGGCCTTTGGCACGGGCCGGCAGATGCCGATTGCGGCACACTACGAGTAGCAATGCCCGACACCCGCTTGAGACATGGTGGCAAAGCCCTGCCGCATCTTGGGTGCTGCAAAGCGCTTGGCGGCCTGTCTCGAATGCCGATTTTGGCTGTGCCGGGCCTGGTTACCATTTAAAAAGTGAGCTACTTCCGCTTACCCAGTAAGCGTCTAGCGCGTTTTTTACCCATATTCGCCCTTGCGGGCACCGATTTCTGTACGGGTTTCGCTCTCATGCCTCAAGCCAGTCCCAACACTTCCAGCAAGCGTGTCATCGCCGCCGCACCCGAGACTCTGCCCACCTCCATGCCCCTGCATACCGCTGTGCTGATCGGCCGCTTTCAGCCACTGCACAACGGCCATATGGCCTTGCTGCATGCTGCACTGGAGCGGGCTCGCCAGGTCGTGGTGGTACTGGGCAGCGCCTGGCAGGCCCCCAATCCCAAAAACCCATTCAGCTGGCAGGAGCGCGCGCAAATGTTGCGCAATGCGCTATCGAAAGAGGATGCCGAGCGCGTGCGCTGCGTGCCCGTGCGCGACTATTACAACGAGCCGCTGTGGGTACATGCCGTGCGCGAAGCCGTGCAGGCCCATGTACCCGAAGGCGCTAGCGTGGCCCTGGTCGGGCACTTCAAGGACTCCAGCAGCAGCTATCTGGCCCGCTTTCCGGGCTGGGAGCTGATCAGCCTGCCTCGCCTGGGCCAGTTCGATGCCACTCCGCTGCGCGAAATCTTCTTCGGTGAAGGAGGCGCATCGCCCGAGACCATGGATGCCGCTCTGACCAGGCTTTCCTCCCAGATGCCCGAGAGCACGCTGGACTTTTTGCGCCGCTGGGCCCAGACACCGCTGTATCTGCGCCTGCAAAAAGAGTGGCATATGCTGCAGGACTACAGGCGGGCCTGGGCCAAGGCACCTTATGCACCGGTGTTCGTCACCGTGGATGCGCTGCTGCGCTGCCGTGCCAAGGGCCAGGACCAGGTGCTGCTGATCCAGCGCGGCCATGCTCCGGGCCAGGGCCTGTGGGCGCTGCCCGGCGGCTTTCTCGAGCAGCGTGACAGCCTCTGGCAATCCTGCATGCGCGAGCTGCGTGAAGAAACCTGCTCCTCCATCAGCGAGGCGGATCTGCTCGCAGCCCTGCAGGCCGTGCAGGTCTTCGATCACCCGGACCGCAGCCTGCGCGGGCGTACCATTACCCATGTGCACTATCTGGATCTGGGCGTACAGCCCAGCCTGCCTCCGGTACAGGGCGCGGACGACGCCGCCCTGGCCCGCTGGGTACCGATTGCCGATCTGCCCCGCATGGAGGCCGAGTTCTTCGAGGACCATTTCCAGATCCTGTGCCAGTTCCTGCCCGTGACTCTGGCTCAGAGCGAGCCTGAGCGTCAGGTCGCCTGATACATCAAAACCATAGCTGCAAGCGCTTGCTCATCAAGCGCTGGAGCCACTTTTTCCTGATATTTAATGAGCCAGCTCCATATCCGCCCCGCCACCGAGCAAGACATCGACCTGATCCTGCACTTTGTGCGCGAACTCGCCATCTATGAAAAGGCCGAGCACGAGGTCAAGGCCACGCCAGACCATGTGCGCCGCACGCTGTTCTGCACCAACCCAGCCGTCTTCGGCCTGATCTGCGAGATCGAGGGCAAGGCCGTGGGCTTTGCCGTGTATTTCTTCAACTATTCCACCTGGCAGGGCCAGCACGGCCTGTACCTGGAAGACCTGTACATCACGCCCGACGCACGCGGCCACGGCGCCGGCAAGGCCCTGCTCCAGCATCTGGCCCGGATTGCCATGGAAAAGGACTGCGGTCGCTTTGAATGGAGCTGCCTGGACTGGAACACCCCCTCCATCAAGTTCTATGACAGCCTGGGCGCCCTGCCGCAGACCGAGTGGATCCGCTATCGCATGACGGGCTCAGCCCTGCAGGCCATGGCCACGGGTGACAAACAGGCTTGAGCCACAATCCGGATCATCCAGAGTGATGTGTGAAGCCCTTCGAAGTGATGTGCGTCCCTTTGCAGATTGAGAGTACGCAACATCAACAATGCGGCGCGTTCGCGCTTGCGCCAAAATGAATGGTTTTGCAAAACAATAACAAAGGCGGCAATCAGTGCTGACCTTTCACACTATCTCTGGAATCCAGAATGCCAAGCTATCAAGAACTCATCGCTCAGAAAAATGCGCTGGACAAGCGCATCGAAGAAGCGCGCAGCACCGAAGCCAAGGAAGCCCTGGCCACCGTCAAGCAACTGATCGCCACATTCGGCTTTACCTCTCAGCAGGTCTTCCCCTGGAGGCCTGAAGAAAAGAAAAAGATCGAGGCCAGGTACTACGACCCCGAAAGCGGCGCGACCTGGACTGGCCGCGGCAAGCCCCCGAAGTGGATCGAAGGCAAGGACCGCAGCCAGTACGAAATCAAGACCACGCCTACCGTGGACTTCAACGCCCCTCGCGACGAAAAGAATCCGTTCCCGGTTCAGTAAGCGCCCCGGCCCGTTCAGCCGCCAGCAGCCTGCTCCGTCGGCAGTGGCGCCTTGAGCATGCGCACCAGTGCCGTCACGTTCAGGCACTGGATGAGCAGATCTCCGTCATTGGCGCGGATCAAGCGGTCCACCAGCTGACCTGCCGCACCTGCCATTGCAGGGGCCAGTCGCAACTGCCCGCTCTCGAAGCGCACCACGCCCTCGAGATCGCTGACCAGCACGCCCGGCTTGAGCCCCTGGTGCTCCAGCACGATCACCTGGCTTTGCGCCGTCCTGGTCACGGGCTTGCCAAAGAGCAGCGCTCCCAGATCGAAGACCCAGACATAGCCGGCCACGACTCCCTGGCTGCGCCGCGCCAGCGTTCCCACGCAGTGCGGCAAGCGTCCGGCCGAAACGGGAGCGATGGCCGAGGCACTCTGGGCCTCGAGCACGCAGGCCGCATCGACGGCAAGCACGCTGCGCCCGACAAAAAAAGTCGCCATCTCCATGCCGTACGCGCTGCCCCGGCTGGCCGCAGCCAGGCTCTGCACCCTGGTATTGCGGCGACAGACAGCCGCCTGGGCATCGTCCTGCACGGCACCAAAAGCCTGCACGGACAGCGCAAGCAACTCTTCGCGATAGCCGTCGCTGCGCTTGAACTCCCGGTAGCCGCTGCCCGCCGTGATCGCCACCACGCAATACTGCCCCTGATACACCATGGCACGGGCCATGCTCTGGCCTGGCGCCAGGGCCAGCATTTGCGGCGGCAGATCCAGCCGCATGCCCGGCTGCAGTTGCACATCCGACGAGGACATGACCATGCCCGCACGGTTCAGGTAGGCCACCTGTCTGCTGCTTGCGCCTCCTGCCTGCACGCCGGTCACGCTTTCCAGCATGGCCGTGAACTCACGCTGTGCATGAAACACCAGGCCGATCCCGCCCAGCACCACCCCGTCAGCGTTGCGTATGGCCGCGTGATAGACATAGGTCGAGCCGTCCTCCTCATGCTGAACACAAGGGCGCCATGGCGAGACGTGATAGGCCTGGGTCCCGCCCAGCGCCAGAACCTGCTGCAGGCTGTCCGTCTCTATATAGGTATCCAGCAGCCCACGGACCTCTGCATCGGAGCGCCCTCGCTGACTGACGGCCACGACCCTGCCTCGGACGTCATAGACCATGATTTGCTGGTAGACCGTATACAGGTCGTGAATGGCGGTGAGCAGCGCACAGGCCTCGCTCACCTGATCTGGGGCCGTCTCGCCCAAGGCCTGGTCCTCGAGCAATTCGGACAGCTGCGGCGTCAAGGCCCACCAGCGGCAGTCGTTGGCACGCTCGTAGAGATTGCGATCAAGCAGATCCACCAGCAGACTGCTCAAGAGGCTGTTGTCTCTCAGTGCGGTATTGAGCACCGTGCCGTAGAGCGCATCGATGGACCGGGAGAAGACCTCGTTGGTCCTGGCCCCGGTCTCGCCAATCTGCTCCAGGACGGCCTGCAGCCGCGTGCTGTCCATCTGCTTGCCTGCCGTCATGACGCGGCCGTTCCAGACCACGCGGCGTATGGTATCCGCTGCGCTGCGTATGGCGTGCAGGGGCGGGCAGAAGCGATGTGCATGCGCCAGCAGGCCCTGGGCCACGGCAGCGTCCAGCCCATCCAGTCCGGCCTGCTGCTGGAGCCCGAAGGCCAGCTCCAGCGGTGTCATGATCTGCGCCCGCCAGCCATGGGGGCCCATATAGCCTTGATAGCCTGCCGAGGCCGCCGATTGCACCAGATAGGTGCGTCCGCCATGTACATACAGCGGACCCGCACCATCACGGTGAGCCTGCAGCTTCGCCCCCACACCAATCCAGTGCAGATCGCTGCTGGCCAGCACCAGTCCCTGATCATCGAGCAACAGGGCGATGCTGGTCTGAGCGTCGGGCACGCCGCTACCGTCTATCCGGTCCCGGCTGCTCCAGATACCTTGCATCTCGCCATCAAAGTCAAAACACAGGCACAGCACGCCAATAGGCTGGCGGTTGCCGGCGTGCAGCATGCGATGCGCATAGATCAACGCGCTGCCATGCCCCGGCAGCAGGTCGGTGGCGCCGAAACTCTGCACAAAACCCGGGCTTTGCAGAGCGCGGGCAATCAATGCATCCCGGCATGGCTGATCTGTGGCCTGACTCCTCTCGCGCGCACTCGCTCGCACCTGGCCTTCGGCATCCAGCAGCAGAATGTCCGTGTAGACCGTGTACTTGCTGCGGTAGGCACGCAGACGCTGGGTGATGGCCGCCCCGTCGCCATCCGCTGCGGCCATGAACTGGCACAGCATGGCGTCGGTCGCCAGAAACCCCACGTCGGCCGTGCGCTCGTAGAGATTGCGCACCAGGGTATCGATCAGATGCTGTGCCTGACTGGCCAGCCCCGCCGTCACCCCCGTCACAGCCTGCATCACCATGGACTGCACCAGGTCCTGCTCCAGGCGCTCGAAGCCGCCACGCGTGGCGGCCATCATGGGCAGCAAGGCCTGCGCTTCCTGTGGGCAATTCATCTTGGCGGAGGACTCTATGAGCCGCCACATCAGATTCAGCTCCCCGAGCGAACTCTCGCAGCGCCCGACCTGGCGCATATGGGGAATGAAGACATCTGTCTGCAGCAGGTCTTGGGCGCGCTGCGCCGGGGCAGTCATGGTTTCTGGAGGCATGTTTTGGCAGAGCAAAAGCCAGGCCTATTTGTAAAAACACGTTACATATGACTCAGAACAAACCCTGCTCCTTGACCAATTTGCCCTCTGATCGGCTGGGGAGAGGTCTTGAAAGCTCAGGAAATTGCCTTATTATTAGCACTCGATAGGGTTGAGTGCTAACAGCTTGACCCTAGATATTCCGAATGTCGGCCAGGATGGCTGGCAAGTCTTGTTTCAACTTTGTTGATGTATTTAGGAGTTGGTATGAACCTGCGTCCCCTGCACGATCGCGTGATCGTCAAGCGCCTCGAAAACGAAACCAAGACAGCCTCGGGCATCGTGCTCCCTGATGCTGCCACCGAGAAGCCTGACCAAGGCGAAGTGCTGGCTGTGGGTCCCGGCAAGCGCAACGACAAGGGCGAACTGATCGCTCTGAACGTGAAGGTCGGCGACCGCGTTCTGTTCGGCAAGTACTCTGGCCAAACCGTGAAGATCCACGGCGACGAGCTGCTGGTCATGAAGGAAGACGACCTGTTCGCAGTCGTCGAGAAGTAATCCTTCCCGAACACATCCCCTATTCATACAACTGCTGGCGACTGATCGATAAGCGCCGGCAGAACATTTGAACCCCATTCTTTAGGAGCCAAAAATGGCAGCAAAAGACGTAGTTTTCGGCGGTGAAGCACGTGCACGCATGGTTGAAGGCGTGAACATCCTGGCTAACGCAGTCAAGGTTACCCTGGGCCCCAAGGGTCGCAACGTGGTGCTGGAGCGCTCCTTCGGCGCCCCCACCGTGACCAAGGACGGCGTGTCCGTGGCCAAGGAAATCGAACTCAAGGACAAGCTGCAGAACATGGGCGCCCAGCTCGTGAAGGAAGTGGCCTCCAAGACCAACGACATCGCTGGTGACGGCACGACCACCGCTACCGTGCTGGCCCAAGCCATCGTGCGCGAAGGCTCCAAGTACGTGGCCGCCGGCCTGAACCCCATGGACCTGAAGCGCGGCATCGACAAGGCTGTCGCCGCCCTGGTGGAAGAGCTGAAGAAGCAATCCAAGGCCACCACCACTTCCAAGGAAATCGCTCAAGTGGGCACGATCTCCGCCAACTCCGACTCCGACGTGGGCGAGATCATCGCTCAAGCCATGGACAAGGTCGGCAAGGAAGGCGTGATCACGGTTGAAGAAGGCAAGAGCCTGGCCAACGAACTGGATGTCGTCGAAGGCATGCAGTTCGACCGCGGCTACCTGTCGCCCTACTTCATCAACAACCCCGAAAAGCAAGCTGCAATTCTGGACAACCCCTTCGTGCTGCTGTTCGACAAGAAGATCAGCAACATCCGCGACCTGCTGCCCACGCTGGAAGCTGTTGCCAAGGCCGGCCGTCCCCTGCTGATCATTGCCGAAGACGTCGAAGGCGAAGCCCTGGCGACTCTGGTGGTGAACACCATCCGCGGCATCCTGAAGGTTGTGGCTGTGAAGGCTCCCGGCTTCGGCGACCGTCGCAAGGCCATGCTGGAAGACATCGCCATCCTGACTGGCGGCAAGGTCATCGCTGAAGAAGTGGGCCTGTCTCTGGACAAGGTGACTCTGGAAGATCTGGGCCAGGCTGCTCGCGTCGAAATCGGCAAGGAAAACACCACCATCATCGACGGTGCTGGCGCTGCTGACGAAATCGAAGCCCGCGTGAAGCAAATCCGCATCCAGATCGAAGAAGCCACTTCCGACTACGACCGTGAAAAGCTGCAAGAGCGCGTGGCCAAGCTGGCCGGCGGTGTTGCCGTGATCAAGGTTGGCGCTGCCACCGAAGTCGAAATGAAGGAAAAGAAGGCCCGCGTGGAAGACGCCCTGCACGCTACCCGCGCTGCTGTGGAAGAAGGCATCGTGGCCGGCGGTGGCGTGGCCCTGCTGCGCGCCAAGCAAGCCGTTGGCGCCCTGGCTACCGGCAATGCCGAACAAGACGCCGGCATCAAGCTGGTGCTCAAGGCTATCGAAGCTCCTCTGCGCGAAATCGTGGCCAACGCCGGTGGCGAGCCCTCGGTGGTCGTGAACGCCGTGCTGAACGGCTCGGGCAACTACGGCTTCAACGCTGCCAACGACACCTACGGCGACATGCTGGAAATGGGCATTCTGGACCCCACCAAGGTGACTCGCACTGCTCTGCAAAACGCCGCTTCCGTGGCTTCCCTGCTGCTGACTACCGAGTGCATGATCGCCGAAGCCCCCAAGGCTGACGCAGCTCCTGCCATGCCCGATATGGGTGGTATGGGCGGCATGGGCGGCATGGGCATGTAATTGCTCTGCTGCTGACCGGGTGGTTTGCACCATCCGGTTTTGCACAAAAGAAAAGGCCGCAGATGCGGCCTTTTCTTTTGTGCGTCGCGCTTCACTAGCTGCTCGGCTTCGGACACAAAAAAGCCAGCCGATATTGGCTGGCTTTTTTGTCCAAGGATTCGCCTTAGAAACGATGACGCAGACCGATGGTGATGCCGGTACGCTTTTTCGCGCCATTGGAATCGAGCATCACGCCCGCACCGCCTTTGGTCTTGGTGTGATCCACCGCGAAATAGGCATCGGTACGCTTGGAGAAGGCATAGTCGGCAACGGCAACGATAAAGTCTGCCTTGCCGTTAAAAGCACCAGTCGCCGATCCCGATTGCTTGGCATGGTAGTAATGCATGCCTGCATTGAGCTGCGGCGTGACCTGGTAGCCAAAGCCGACCTTGAACATCTCACGCTTGTTGGCAAAATTCCCGGGCGCATTACCCGCGATAAAGCCACCATTGGAAGAGCCTGTCCAATATGCATTGAGCAGGCCGGCGTCAAAAATGGCACCAGCCCCTGCAGCACCGAGACTATCCTTGACCTTGTTCTGGCCGTAGCCAGCCATCAGATACAGAGGCCCGGTGCGATAGGAGCCACCCAGTGTCCAGGCATCCACATCGGTGCCGGCGGGCAAGGTCGAGCGCTGGAAAGCACCGCCCACAGAAATGCCGTTGGCAGAATATCGCAGATAGCCGCCCGCGGTTTTCAATGCCAGACCGCCTGGTGTCATATCAATACTTCCGCCTTTCTTGGCAAAGGTATTGCCCTCGTCAAAAGAATACTGCAACCCCGCACGAACCGGCCCAAACTCGGCAACGTACTTGAGCATATTGTTTGCACGCGCGCCCAGAGACATGCCGATTTCAGGCTTGTAGGCATCCATATAAGGGGAATATGGGAACGATGCATAGGTAGAGGTCACCAGATCAAACAGCACGTTGTATTGGCGCCCCATGGTCACCTGACCAAAACTGGTGCTGCGCAAGCCCACCCAGGACTGCGCAAAGTAAGGCTGAGCAGTGCTGGGCGTACCCGAATCCGTCCAGAAACGATTTTCCAGGTTGGCAATCGCCGACAGGCCGCCGCCCAAATCTTCCTTGATATTGATACCCCAGCGGCTCTCGGACATGCCACCACCGATCATTTTGGTCAGACCGCTTTTATTCGGACCCTCATTAGTCGTGTGACGAATCGCTGCATCCACAATGCCATACAGTTGCACGCTGCTTTGTGCATAAGCCATTGTTCCCAGAGAACCCAGCACAGCCAAAGCCAATGTTTTTTTCACAAATGAAGATGTCATTGTGTTGCCTCTCTCTTAATTCAATTCACAAACAGTTGGTGGAAAATTCATTCTAGAAATGCTTTCCTCAACCGCGCGAGCATTGGCACAAGCGCAACACAGGCCTTTCCCTCTGGGGGGCAAACCTCTCAGCAATCACCCTTTAAGGTCTAACCCGGAAAAACAAAAAAGGCCTGTCTTTCGACAGGCCTTTGGCTTTTAAGCAGTTACTGGCTTACGCCAGCAATTGATTAGAAAGCGTGGCGGATACCCACTTGCACGCCAGCTTGGTTCATGCCAGTACCATTAGCCTTCATGCCAACGGTGTCGCTCACACCCTTGGCAGCCAGAGCCATAGAGGAACCGTCTTGGTTCTTCAGGTAAGCCACAGTGCCGTACAGGGCAGTGCGCTTGGACAGGTTGTGCACATAGCCCAGCGACAGCTGGTGAGCCTTGGCAGGACCTTGTTGGTCGTAGTAAGCGTACTGAGCCTTCACTTCACCCACGCCACCCACGGGAGCGGACACGCCCAGCAGGTAGTTACGGAACTTGGCGCTGGAGCCAGCATCGGGCTTGTACTTGATCTGTTGTGCCAGACCTGTCACCTTGGCCACGCCAAAGTTGTAAGAAGCGCCGATGGACATTTCATCACGGTCGCCAGCAGCACCCTTCAGGTTGCCGTATGCAGCAGTCACGCTCAGAGGACCGTTGTCGTAGCCAACGTTACCACCGGCGTAGCGGCCAGACTTAGTACCAGCAACAGCCTTCTCGTCGAAAGCGTAGCTGATGTTGCCAGTGAAGCCGTTGAAGTTAGGCGAAGAGTAGGACACCATGTTGTTGGCACGGATGGTGTTTGTGTCGCCAGAATTGGCGAAACCACCAACGGTAGACCAACGGCTGTAGCCCATGTTTTGGCCGATACCGGTAGCGCCGAACAGGTCATACTTCAGACCAGCACGGAAAGTGGGGGTTGTTTCACGACCCAGGCGAACTTCACCGAAGTTGCCGGACAGACGCACGGTGGATTCGCGCTTGAAGTCGAAGCCGTTAGCGTTGCCGGTGTCGCCGAAGATTTCGCCTTCCAGCCAGAAGCCAGCCTTCAGACCGCCACCCAGGTCTTCAGTACCGCGCAGGCCCAGACGGCTGGTAGCGTTACCGCTTGTACCAACACCGTACTTTGCATCCTTGCCATCAGCGTTGTCCACGTAAGACACGCCAGTGTCAACGATACCGAACAGAGTCACGGAAGATTGAGCCATTGCGGCGCCGGAAGCGGCCAGCACTGCCAGGGCGATCAGAGATTTTTTCATTACGAGTTACTCCAAGGTTTAGAAGGGCGCCGGTTCTATGGGAGAGAGACTTGAGCCTCGAGCTCCACCGGTTTCCCGCGCCAACCTCCTGGTGGGGAAGTTGGGTCTATTGCACCAGACCACCGAGCCCAGCGCAAAGGAATTCACCCAAAACTGCTCGATTCGGCGCGTTTTCGTTGCACCACCGCAACAAACACCAAGCCGCACTAGCGGGCACACCCTTAGGGGTTTCGGCCTAGGATTGCCCCAGCGCAAGTTGCGGATGAGCCACTCTGGTGTACCTTATGTGCATTGACGCCAGACAGGCGCCGCACTGAGTTCTTTTTAGCCATGGACAAGTTTCTGACCGCTGCCGATGCAGCTCTTCGCACTTTGTTTGCCGACCCGGTGGCCGCAGAGCGCTCGCCTGCAGCAGGGATCGCCGAAGCCGACCTGAGCGATGAACAGCGCAGGCTCTCCGCAGCCTTGATGCGCGTCAATCATGTGGGCGAGGTCTGTGCGCAGGCCCTGTACAACGCCCAGGCCATGGTGACCAAGGACATGGAGTTGCGCGAGCATCTGCTGCATGCCGCTCGCGAGGAAATGGACCACCTGGCCTGGACCCGCGAGCGCCTGCATGCCCTGGGTGACAGACCTTCATTGCTGAACCCGCTGTGGTTTGCTGGCGCCTTTGCCATTGGCACGATTGCCGCCAAATTCAGCGATGCCGCCAGCCTGGGTTTTGTGGTCGAGACAGAAAATCAGGTTTCTGCCCACCTGGCGAGCCATCTGGGTCGCCTGCCCGAAGAGGACGAGGCTTCGCGTGCCGTGGTCGAACGCATGAAGGATGACGAAGAGCGTCATGCCGCGGCAGCGATCGATGAAGGCGCAATCCAACTGCCGCCGATTGCCCAGGGGCTGATGCGTGCAGCAGCCAAAGTCATGACGATTACAGCGCATCGCATCTGATTGGCGCCTGTTCAACAAAAACGGGCCGTTGAGGCCCGTTTTTCGACCGAACGTCCAGTTCAGGCTTCGACGATGTCGAAACCCGTAGTGATTTCTGCCGTCTTGCCCAGCATGATGGTGGCCGAGCAGTATTTGTCGTGGCTCATGGCGATGGCGCGTTCGACGGCGCCGGCAGGCAGGTTCTTGCCGCTGACCGTGAACTGCATGTGGATCTTGGTGAACACCTTGGGGTCGGTCTCGGCGCGCTCGGAAGTCAGCTGCACGCTGCAGCCCTTCACATCGTGGCGGCCACGCTTGAGGATGAGCACCACGTCGTAGGCCGTGCAGCCGCCGGCACCGGCCAGCAGCATCTCCATGGGGCGCGGTGCCTGGTTGCGACCGCCGTTGGCCGGGTTCTTCTCGTCCGGCGCGCCATCCATATTGACCACATGGCCGCTGCCGGTCTCTGCCACAAAACCCATGCCCGAGCGCGTTCCGGTGGCCGCGCCTGTCCAACTAACTGTGCATTCCATTGTTTTTCCTCTCGAAACTGTTGCAATTTTGCATCAAATACATAAAAACCCGAATCTTTTGATGCACAGAAAACACAAGCCTCATACAATACAACTCAAGCGTTACCTGTGAGGTCAAACCCGCAGGCAGACTGCAGATTACTGGTTAACACCGATCTGTATCGCACCGATTGTCTCCTCCACCTCCTCTAATGGTGGATTCAGCCCCTAGCTCCTGAGCTAGGGGCTTTTTTTCGTACCTGCCCATCCCGCTTCTCAGAGCGACAGCATGCACCTCTTGAGCGAGTACTGCAGCACGGCAAGCAAGCGCCTATCATGGTCGGCTTCCATGCACCCGGCAGGCTGATGACCCTGGCTCTGGTGCTCTGCTTTCGATTTGCACCATGACTCAAGCCCTGACCCCTGCCGATTATCTGACTCGCATCCTCAATGCACGCGTCTATGACGTGGCCGTGGAGTCCGATCTGGACATTGCCAAGAACCTCAGCCGCCGCCTGCACAACAAAGTGCTGCTGAAGCGCGAGGACCAGCAGCCTGTCTTCAGCTTCAAGTTGCGCGGCGCCTATAACAAGATGGCCAATCTGACGGCCGAGCAGCTGCAAAAGGGCGTGATCTGCGCCAGCGCGGGCAACCATGCCCAGGGTACGGCGATGAGCGCCAAGAAGCTGGGCTGCCGCGCCGTGATCGTGATGCCCACCACCACACCCCAGGTGAAGATCGATGCCGTGATCGCCCTGGGCGGCGAGGCGGTGCTGGCCGGAGAAAGCTACTCCGACGCCTACAAGCACGCCGTCAAGCTGCAAAAGTCCGAGGGCCTGACCTTTGTCCACCCCTTTGACGACCCCGATGTGATTGCCGGGCAGGGCACCATCGCCATGGAGTTGCTGCGCCAGCTGCAAAAACTGGGCAGCCAGCGCCTGGATGCCATCTTCGTGCCCATCGGCGGCGGCGGCCTGATTGCCGGCATTGCCAACTACATCAAGGCCGTGCGCCCCGAGGTGAAGGTGATCGGGGTGCACACCAAGGATTCGAACGCCATGATGCAGTCCGTGCAGGCGGGCGAGCGTGTGGAACTGGCCGATGTGGGCCTGTTCGCCGACGGCACGGCCGTGAAGCTGGTGGGGGCGGAAACCTTCCGCGTCACCCAGGGCCTGGTGGATGACTATGTGACCGTGGACACCGATGCCGTCTGCGCCGCCATCAAGGACATCTTTACCGACACCCGCTCCATCGTCGAGCCATCGGGCGCCCTCGGCGTTGCGGCCATCAAGCAGTACGTGGCCAGGCACAAGACCAAGGGCGAGACCTACGCCGCCATACTGAGCGGCGCCAATATGAACTTCGACCGCCTGCGCTTTGTGGCCGAGCGCGCCGAAGTCGGCGAGGAGCGCGAAGCCCTGTTCGCCGTCACCATCCCCGAGGAACGCGGCAGCTTCAGGCATTTCTGCGAGGTGGTGGGCAAGCTGCCCGGCGGCCCGCGCAACGTGACCGAGTTCAACTACCGCATCAGCCACGACAGCAAGGCCCATGTGTTTGTGGGCCTGACCACGCCGACCAAGGGCGAGTCCGAGAAGATCTGCAAGAACTTCCAGAAGAACGGCTTCGAGGCGCTGGATCTGACCTTTGACGAGATGGCCAAGGAGCATCTGCGCCATATGGTGGGCGGCCACTCGCCGCTGGCACAGGACGAGCGCCTGCTGCGCTTTGTCTTTCCCGAGCGTCCCGGCGCGCTGTTCAAGTTCCTGAGCCTGATGGCGCCGACCTGGAATATCTCCCTGTTCCACTACCGCAACCAGGGGGCCGACTACGGCCGCATTCTGGTCGGCATGCAGGTGCCGGCCAAGGACCACAAGAAGTTCGACAGCTTCCTCAAGAACCTCGGCTATCCCTGGGTGGAGGAAACCGACAATCCTGCGTATCAGCTGTTCCTGAAGTAAAAAACAGGAGCTGCTACCGCTTTCCCAGCATTGATTTCAGATAGAAAAGTATCTAAAACCAAGGAACAGAAAGCGAAAGCAGCTCCTTTTTTATTCACAACACCATGCAAGCCCTGCGCCACTATCTGCTGGCCGTCCAGTTTTTCAGCCGCATCCCCGTGGCCGGACGCCTGGCGGCCTGGGTGGGCTGGAGCCCCGAGATGCAGCGCGCCAGCGCCGCGCATCTGCCGGGCGTGGGCTGGCTGGTGGGCCTGTGGGCCGCGCTGCTGCTGGGAGCCTTGCTATGGCTGCTGCCGGCAAGCCCCTGGTCGCCGCTGGCGGCGGCGCTCATCAGCACCGCCGGCACGGTCTGGCTGACCGGCGGTTTCCATGAGGACGGCCTGGCCGACGTTGCCGACGGACTGGGCGGCCTGGTGCCAGCCGAGCGGGCGCTGGAGATCATGAAGGACTCGCGCATCGGCGCCTATGGCGTGATGGCACTGCTCATGGCCCTGCTGACCAAGGTCGTGCTGATCGCCCTGCTGCTGTCCGTGATACAGCCGTTCTGGGGGCCGGTGCCGGTGCTCATCCTCGTGTGCTGCATTCATGTGCTGTCGCGCTTTGCGCCGCTGGTGCTGATGCGCAGCCTGCCCCACGTCGGCCTGGCCGCGAGCAGCAAGACCCTGCATATCGCGGGCAGGCAACTGGGCTGGCAAGAGCTGCTGACCGGCGGCCTCTGGTGCCTGCCGGCACTGGGCCTTCTGGGCTGGCTCGGCGTCTGGAGCTTTGTGCCCAGCCTGCTGACGGCCATGCTGCTCACCACCTGGCTGCTGCAGCGCTGGCTGCGCAAGCGTCTGGGCGGCATGACGGGCGACTGCCTGGGCGCCTGCCAGCAGCTCAATGAACTGGCCCTGCTGCTGGCCAGCTGCATCTATCTGCGCCAGTTGCTTCAGGCATGAAAACACTATGGCTGGTGCGCCACGCACGTCCCTTGATCGACACCGAGCGCTGTTACGGCCGCCTCGATATCGCCGCTGATGCAGAGGCCACACAGCAAGCCGCCCAGGCCTTGCAGCAATCTCTGCAGCCCCTGCATGGCAAGCTGCAGATCCGGCATTCACCGCTGCAGAGATGCAGACAGCTGGCGTTGGATCTGCAGGTACTGGAGCCGGATTTCGTCTCCACCCCCGACGGCAGATTGCTGGAGATGGACTTCGGACATTGGGAAGGCCTGCGCTGGAATGACATCGGCGAAGCCGCCATCAGCGCCTGGGCGCAGGATCTGGCGCTGCACGCGCCCGGCGACGGCGAATCCCTGGCTCAGATGCTGCAGCGCGTCCACGAGGTTCTGCAGGACGCGCTCAGCGGCCACAGCGAGCATATGGTGTGGATCTGCCATGCCGGCGTGGCACGCTGCGCGCAATGGCTGCTGCAGCATGGCCACCGGCTGCCGCAAAGCCATGAGTGGACCTTGCCGGCGCCCGCCTATGGGCGGTGGCTGCAGCTAGAGCTCAGTTGAAGCTGGCCATAGGCGGCCTGGGCAATTGCAGCACCGTGCTGGTCGGCCCGTTGGCAGGACCCAGTCGCGCTTCGCGCGCCGCCAGCGATTGCAGAATCACACCATCCTCCACGGCTTCACCTACACGCACGGCCTTGCTGCCCTTGCCTTCCACGGCAATCACGGCGGCGCCGCCACCTGTTTCGTGCCCTGCCAGAACCCCCAGCAGCGCATAGCGGCTGGCCACTGGTGCGGCCACGGCGGCGGCAGGCGCTGCGACCGCCCCCAAAGCCTTGGCCATGGCCTGGGCATTGGCCTGTACCGGCTGAGCAGGTACGACCAAGGGTAACTGCTCACTGGCACTGCCGACGAACCGGAGTGTCCAGAACACCACCACCGCAGCGGCAATCGCCCACAGCAGCAGGGTCGTGAGTTTGACCGGCATGGAAAGGCCCTGACCGGTATTGAAAGATTGCAGTCGCATTCGACGATTATGATGGTGCAATACTGCATTTTTCCTACAGTTTCCAATGAGCACCAACTGCCGTCATCCGATGTCTGCTATTCGCCACGCCGCATCACGCGGCTTCACCCTGATCGAGTTGATGGTGGTGCTGGTCATCATTGGCGTGCTGGCAGCGCTTATCGTGCCCAATGTGCTGGACCGCGCCGACGATGCGCGCGTGACCGCGGCCAAGACCGATATCGCCAATATCAACCAGGCACTCAAGCTCTACCGCCTCGACAACCAGCGCTATCCAACGGCCGAACAGGGCCTGCAGGCGCTGGTGGTCAAACCAACCACCGGCCCCGCTCCGCAGAACTGGAAGCCCTACCTGGAAAAGCTGCCCAATGACCCCTGGGGCAATCCTTATCAATACCTGAACCCCGGCGTGAAGGGCCCCATCGACATCATGTCGTTAGGCGCTGACGGCAAGGCCGGCGGCGAAGGCAAGGATGCGGATATTGGCTCCTGGCAATAGAAATGAGCCCCCACGCTCCCTCACTGTGTGTGGTCGCTGCCCCCCGAGGGGGCCCTGAGCGGCTGGCGCCGGGGTTTGCCTTGGGGCGGCCCGGCGGCAACCCCGAACGCATCAAATGCCTGTAAAACTGGTGCGCTCTGTCACAGGGACAGCCAGCAAGGGCCGCCCCGCAGCACAGGCTGTCGTCCCCCGGGGGGGAAGGCGCGCAGCGCTTCAGGGGGGATTCACACTCTTGGAGTTGCTGGTGGTGATTTCAATCATGGCGCTGGCGACGGCGGGTGTGAGCCTGGCCATACGCGACAGCGGCGAGCAGCAGCTCGAACGCGAGGCCCAGCGTCTGGCCACGCTGCTCGAATCCGCACGCGCCCAGGCCCGTACCAATGGCGCCCTGGTGGTCTGGCGCCCGATGCCGCAGGGCTTCCGGTTTGAAGGTCTGCCACCCAACGTCAAGATGCCCACGCAATGGCTGCAGACTCCTGTGCTGGTGCAGCCCAATACACCCGTGGTGCTGGGGCCGGAGCCGCTGATTCCAAGGCAGAGCATTACCTTGTCGCTGCCCGGCAGCAGCTCCGCGCCAGTGCGGCTGGCCACCGACGGGCTGCGCCCGTTCAGCATTCAAAATCTGCAGGAGACGCCATGAAGCCCGCCCTGCTGCAGCGCGGCTTCACGCTGATCGAGGTACTGGTCGCGGTCGGTATCGTCGGCGTCACCCTGCTGGCTGGACTTCAGGCCAGCAGCGCCCTGACGCGCAATGCCCAGCGCCAGTCCGACGTCATCCTGGCCCAGCTCTGCGCGCAGAACGAACTGGTGCGACTGCGGCTGTTCAATCAGATGCCTGCCGTCGGGGACACCACCATCCAGTGCCAGCAGGCCGGCAGACAGATGCAGGTACAGCTCAGCGTGCGCCCCACGCCCAACCCCAGCTTCAGGCGCGTGGATGCCCAGGTGTTTTCCGAGGCTGCTGCGGTGCTGCGCGTCTCCACCATCGTCGGTCGCTACTGAATCATGATCAGCATGCGCAACAGAAACCAAGGTTTCACACTGATCGAGCTGCTGGTGGCCCTGGCCGCCATGGCCCTGCTTTCCATCATGAGCTGGCGCGGCATCGACGGCATGCTGCGCGCGCAGGAAGTGACGCGCGAGCAAGGTGAGCAACACGCCGTCATGCAGACCGTGCTGGCTCAGTGGAATGCCGACCTCAACGCGCTGATGCCGCTGCAGGGACGCCAGGTGCTGGACTGGGACGGTCAGGTGCTGCGCCTGACGCGCAAGACCAGTGCAGCCGTCGACAACGGGGCACTCATCGTGGCCTGGAGCCGTCGCAATGTGGATGGCCGCTTCCAATGGGTGCGCTGGCAATCGCTGCCCGCACGCACGGTCAGCGAATGGAACGATGCCTGGAACCAGGCGGCCCAATGGGGCCGCAATCCCTCCAGCGACCAGATGCGCCGCGAAACCGTGCTGATACCGCTCGACCTGTGGCGCGTCTACTACTACCGCAGCAACGCCTGGACCAACCCCCAGTCCAGCGATCAGGGCGGCGATGACGGCAGCAGCGTCGGCAGCGACGGCAATCCCGTGCTGCCCACGGTGCCCGACGGCATACGCATCGAGCTGACCCTGCCGCCCGGCCGCGCGCTCAATGGCGTGATGACGGTGGACTGGGTCAACCCGCTGCGCTCCAACTCACGATCATGAAATCCCCCCAGAGTCGCTTCGCGCCTTCCCACCCCATCGCTGCGGGGCGGCCCTTGCTCGGGACTGCCGGCTTGGGGAGCGCCAGTTTCAGACACAGGCGCCAGCGCGGTGCAGCGCTGCTGGCGGCCATGCTGACGGTGGTGCTGGTCGCCACCCTGGCCTCGGCCGCGCTCTGGCAGCAATGGCGCGATGTGGAAATCGAGACCGCCGAACGCAATAGAGTTCAGGCCAACTGGTTGCTGCTGGGTGCGCTGGACTGGTCGCGCGTGGTGCTGCAGGAGGACTCGCGCGCCAACCGCAGCAACCCGGTCGATCATCTGGGTGAGCCCTGGGCGGTGCCGCTGAAGGAGGCTCGCCTGTCCACATTTCTGGCAGCCAAGAACAATGTCAGTCAGGTCGATGACGGTCTTGCCGACATGCAGGACGCTTTTCTCTCGGGCGAGATCGTGGATCTGCAGTCGCGCCTGAATCTGCGCAATCTGCTCAGCGGGGCCGATTCCAGCGTGAAGGAGGAAAACCTCAAGCCTTTTCTGCGCCTGTTCGAGCGCCTGGGTCTGCCCGGCAGCTCCGTCATGCAGATCGCCACGGCCTTGCAGCAAGCCATGCGCGGCAAGAGCCAGACTGCGCCGCTGATGCCTCGCACCGTCAGGCAACTGGGCTGGCTGGGCATTGATCCGCGCATCATCGCCCGCATCGAACCCTATGTCTCGCTGTTGCCCGAGCGCACCATGGTCAATCTCAACACGGCCAGCGCCGAGGTCATCTGGGCCAGCACCGAGGATCTGGACTGGGCCCGCGCCAACCAGCTGGTGCAGTTGCGCGACGCCTCGCCTTTCAAGTCCCTGAATGCAGCGGCTGCGGCCATAGGCCTGAGCGGCGTCTTCAACAGTGCCATGCACTCCGTGACCACCAGCTATTTCGAAGCCCGCGGCCGCCTGCGCCTCGGGGACAATGTCTTGAGTCAGCGCTCACTGATTCAGCGCAAGGACATGAACGTGACTACCCTGTGGCAGGAGCATGCCGACTGGGGTATGCCCGCGGTTGCCAGACCCTGACACCCTGATGTCACACTGCCCCCATAGAATGCTGCATCTTCCCTCATGAGCACATTGCTAATACAGCTGTCGGCGAAGCCCGCCAACTCCGCCACGGAATATCTCTACGTCCTCAGTGACGATGGTCAAAGCATTCAGCGCAGCGGCCAGGCTGCTGCATCCCTGCTGCCGGCCACAGGCCGTACGACCCAGGTCACTGCCGTCATCCCGGCAGCTCAGTTGTCCTGGCATGCCGTCACCTTGCCTTTGGGACTGAATGTGCAAAGCCGGCGTCAGCAGCGTCTGCGCGCCGTGCTCGAGGGTTTGCTGGAAGAAAAGCTGCTCGATGAGCCGGCCGCCATGCACCTGGCTCTGGACGCTGGCTCGGCGGCAGGTCAGACCTGCTGGGTAGCCGCCTGCGACAAGGGCTGGCTGCAATCCCATCTCCAGGCCCTGGAGCAGCATGGTCATGCCGCCAGCCGCCTGGTGCCCGAACAATGGCCCAGCAGCAAGGCCCAGCTGCTTCTGTCGGGCGACAGCACGCTGCCCCAGTTGAGCGCCACCGGACTGGATGCACAGGCCTGCCTCGTCGTCCTGCCCCAGCATGCCGATGCCGGCCTGTTGCAGCCACTGCTGGCTCGCCTGCCCGAGGATCTGCCAGTGCTGGCCGAACCCCATCTGGCACGCAGCGCGGAAGCGCTGCAGCGCCCGGTCGGCATCTTCACCGCCGCCCAGCGACTGCTGCAAAGTCATGGCTACGCAGGCGACCTGGCCCAGTTCGACCTGGACCTGGGCGGCAGCACCCGCGCCAAGCGCCGCCTGATCGATGCCTGGTATGGTTTTGCCAAGGCCCCGCAATGGCGCGCTGCGCGCTGGGCAGCAGGCATTGCCGTCCTTGCCCAGCTGGCCGGGCTCAACGCCTGGGCCTTCAGGGAAAACCGTGCCATCGAACTGCGCCAGCAGCAGGCCAAGCAGGTACTTCAGACCACCTTCCCTCACGTGCCCGTCATCATCGATGCTCCGGTACAGATGCAGCGCGAACTGGATCTGCTGCGCAGCAACTCCGGCGCACTGTCCGCCAACGACCTCGAGGCCCTTCTGGCAGCAAGTGCCGGCATCCAGGGCGTGCAGAATGCCAAGAGCCTGCAGTACCAGGACAAGCAGTTGCGCATCTCGGGTCTGGAGCTGAGCCCCGAAGCACTGGGCGACGCACAGCAAAGCCTGCAGGCCAACGGCTATATGCTGCAACCGGAAGGAACAGATCTGGTGCTGAGTGCAAAGGCTAGCCCATGAAGCAGAAAAACGCCTTGAAAACCGCATTGGCTCCGCTGCGCCAGCGCTGGAGTGCCCTGGCCCAGCGCGAACAGAATCTGTTGCTGCTCGCCGCCAGCGTCGTGTTGCTGGCCCTGCTCTGGTGGGTGGCACTGGCTCCGGCCCTGCACAGCCTGCGCACGGCCCCCGCGCGCCATGCGGCAGCGGAGCGCGAGCTGCAGAACATGCTGCAGATGCAGGCCCAGGCCGAGCTGCTGCGCCAGCAGCCTCAGGGGAATAGCACCGATACACGCACGCAGCTGGAGCAGTCGCTCAAGACCGAACTCGGCAGCAGCGCACAGCTGCAGTGGCTGGGCAACCGTGCCCAGGTCAGCCTGAGCAATGCCGCCGCTCCCGCCCTGGCCCGCTGGCTGGCACAGGTGCGTGATAACAGCCATGCCTCGGTGGCCGAGATGAAGCTCAACCGCATCCTCGGTGAAAGTGTCGACGGCGCTGCCGTTACACGCTGGAGCGGCAATCTGCTGCTCGATTTGCCCGGCAACGCGGGTGGGCAGAACTGAGCCTAGGCCATGAAACTGTCCCGGTCACACCCAGCCAGCCAAGCCCTGCGCAGACCGCGCCAGGCGGGCGATCCGCGTTCGCCGCGCCGCTGGGCAGTGGGCGGTGCCTTGCTGGGCGCTCTGCTGACGGTGCTGGTCCAGGCTCCGGCGGCCTGGCTGGCCACAGGCGTGCAATCGATCACCGCCAACCAGGTACAGCTGCAGGAGCCGCGCGGCACGCTCTGGCGTGGCTCGGCCAGGCTGGTGCTCACGGGAGGCAAGGACAGCCAGGACCAGAGCAGCCTGCCCACGCGTCTGAACTGGACACTGCGCCCCAGCCTGAGCGGCGCCAGCATCAGCCTTCAAAGCGATTGCTGCACCAGCACCCCGATGCTGGCGCAGCTGCAGCCGGGCTGGAACGCCATGACGGTGCACGTCAAGGACAGCGTGCTGCAGCTGCCCGCCGACCTGCTGGCCGGCCTTGGCACGCCCTGGAACACAGTGGCCCTGCAGGGTCAGTTGCGCCTGTCCACGGTCGGGCTGACACTGCAATATCGCGCCGGCCGGGCCACCAGCCAGGGCCTGACGCGGCTGGAAGCATTGGCCGTATCGTCAAGACTGTCGTCGCTCAAGCCCCTGGGCAGCTACCGCCTCGATATACAGGGCGGAGACAATGCCCAGCTGAATCTGACCACGCTGGGCGGCGACCTGCAGCTCAGCGGCCAGGGCCAATGGGTGGGCTCGCGCCTGCACTTCAGGGGCGAAGCCTCTGCCAGCCCCGAGCGCGAAGCCGCTCTGTCGAATTTGCTCAATATCTTGGGGCGCCGCCAGGGTGCGCGCTCCATCATCACCTTTGGTTGACCCATGACTCAGCGTTCACGCACCGCCTGGCAAAACACACTGCATTCGATAGCTGTTGCCTCGCTTGCCGTCTGCATTTCAGCACCAATTCATGCTCAAACCCAGAGTGGACAAGCGAATGCCACTCCTAGTTTGCGACCCGGCGAGCCGGTCACGCTGAACTTCACCAATGCCGATATCGAGGCCGTGTCGCGCGCCATGGCCGCTATCACCAATCGCAACGTGGTGGTGGATCCGCGCGTCAAGGGCCAGATCACGCTGCTGACCGACAAGGCCGTCTCGCCTGCCACGGCCTACCAGCAATATCTGGCGGCGCTGCGCATGCAGGGCTTCACGGTGACGGAGTCGGCAGGACTGTTCAAGGTGATTCCAGAAGCCGATGCCAAGCTACAGTCCAGCGAGGTCTCCGTGGGACAGGGCGGACGCGCCAGCCAGGGCGGCGGACAGATCGTCACTCAGATCTTCAAGCTCAACTACGAGAACGCCAACAATCTGGTGCCCGTGCTGCGGCCGCTGATCAGCCCCAACAACACCATCAACGTCAACCCCGGCAACAACTCGCTGATCATCACCGACTACGCCGACAATCTGCAGCGCATCTCGCGCATCATCGCCAGCACCGATGTCTCCAACGCCACCGATGTGGAAGTCATCTCGCTGCGCCATGCCGTGGCCGCCGATATGGTGGCCCTGGTCAATCGCCTGATGGAAGGTGGCTCTGCCACCGCCGGCGGCGTGATCCAGGCAGGAGCCGGCGCGGCAACAGGCCAGGCGGACACCAGTTTCCGCACCTCCATACTGGCCGAGCCGCGCAGCAACTCGGTGCTGATCCGTGCGGCCAACCCGGCCAAGCTGTCGCTGATCCGCTCGCTGATCGCGCGTCTGGACCAGCCGGCCATGACGGGCAATGGTGACGACGGCAATATCCATGTGGTGTATCTCAAGAACGCCGACGCAGTGTCTCTGGCCGCCACGCTGCGTGCCGCCATCAATGCCCAGACCAGTGCCAGCACCGCACTGGGTGGCCAGCCGGGCATGACGGCAGCCGCCGGCTCGACCACCAATGCAGCAAGCTCCCAGCCCGTGATTTCACGCGGCACGGACGGCAGCGCAACCGTAGGCCTGGGCGGCGGCAACAGCGGCCCCAGCTCCCGTTTCGGCACCGCCCAGCAACCCTCCACGGGCGGCATGATCCAGGCCGACCCCACGACCAACTCGCTGATCATCACCGCCCCCGGCCCGCTGTACCGTCAGTTGCGCACCGTCATCGACAAGCTCGACGGCCGCCGCGCACAGGTGCTGATCGAAGCCCTGATTGTCGAAGTCTCCGCCGACAAGGCGGCCCAGCTCGGCGTGCAATGGAGCTCGGTGATCCGCAACAACGGCCGCGTGCTGGGCGTGCTCGGCAACGGCACCTCCATCAGCGGCATCTCCAACATCTTCGGCCTGTCGGGGGCCGTTGGCAATCTGGTCAACGGCACGCCCCTGACCGACAGCCAGGCCTCGGCGATCGGCGGCATGAAGGGGATGAACCTGGGCTTCACCCAGAACGTCAACGGCAACACCAGCCTGGGCGCCCTGGTCAACCTGATGCAGGGCGACGGCGACACCAACATCCTCTCCACCCCCAATCTGATGACGCTGGACAACGAGGAGGCCAGCATCATGGTGGGCGAGAACGTCCCCTTCCCCACGGGCTCCTATACCAACACTGCGGGCACCTCGGGCTCGGTCAATCCCTTTACCACCTATGAACGCAAGGACGTGGGTACGCTGCTCAAGATTCGTCCGCAGATCAACGAGAACGGCACCATCAAGATGGCCGTCTACCAGGAGAACTCGGCAGTCAAGCAGGGCACAGCCAACGCCCAGTCCGGCGCCACCACCACCAAGCGTTCCATCGAGTCGAACGTACTGGTCGAGGACGGTGCCATCGTGGTGCTGGGCGGCCTGATTGCCGACGAATACAGCCAGAGCCAGGAACGCGTGCCGCTGCTGGGCGACATTCCCTTGCTGGGCAATCTGTTCCGCAACACCAGCCGCGCGCGCAAGAAAACCAATCTGATGGTGTTTCTGCGCCCCACCGTGCTGCGCGACGCCAACTCCACCAGCCAGCTTTCGCAGGACCGCTATGAGTCCATTCGCGGCATGCAGCAAACCGTGCAGCCCGACCCCAATCTGCTGATGCGCAATGTCAATGCAGCGCCCTTGCTGCCCGCATCCAGCGGCGCTGCACAGTCAAGCGCGTCCAATGTGGCCATCGTTCCCGGAGCCAAGCCCGAGATCGTGGACTTCACGCGCCCGGGCCAGCCCACGGTGAACGGCCAGCCCGTGACCGTGACGCCTGCGACGCCCGCCACCCTGCCTCCAGGCACTCTGTAAGCGAAGGCCACGCATGCGCTACCCCCTGCCCTATGGCTTTGCCCGCAGCAGCCAGTTGCTGATCGAGGATGACGGCCAGGAGCCCGTGCTCTGGCATGGTCCGCAACCCGACTGGTCGGCCATCTCCGAAGTGCAGCGCAAGCATGCGGTGCAGCGTTGGCAACTACTGGACAGCGGCGCGCTGGCCCACCGCATCAGCGCGGCCTATGCACAAAGCGACTCCAGCGCGGCCATGGTGGTCAGCGAAGTCGAGTCCGATGCCGATCTGACACGCATGATGCAGGAGCTGCCAGCCGTGGAAGACTTGCTGGAAACCGCGGACGACGCCCCCATCATCCGCATGCTCAACGCCCTGCTCACGCAGGCGGCGCGCGACGGTGCTTCGGACATCCACATCGAGCCCTACGAGCGCCATTCCAGCGTGCGCTTTCGCGTGGACGGCGATCTGCGTGAGGTGGTGCAACCCAATCGCGCCCTGCACGCCGCCCTGATCAGCCGCCTGAAGATCATGGCCGACCTGGACATTGCCGAGAAACGCCTGCCCCAGGACGGCCGCATCAGCCTGCGCCTGGGCACGCGAGCCATTGACGTGCGCGTCTCCACTCTGCCCAGTGCCCACGGCGAGCGCGCCGTGCTGCGTCTGCTGGACAAGAGCGAGAGCAAGCTCAGCCTGGAAGCCGTGGGCATGGGCGGCGAGACGCTCAGGCGCTTCACCCATCTCACGGCGCAGCCGCACGGCATCGTGCTGGTCACCGGCCCCACGGGCTCGGGCAAGACCACCACGCTCTACGCCGCGCTGCAGCGCATGGATGCCAGCCACAGCAACATCATGACGGTGGAAGACCCCATCGAATACGAGCTGGCCGGCGTGGGCCAGACCCAGGTCAATGCCAAGATCGAGCTGACCTTTGCCAAGGCCTTGCGCGCCCTGCTGCGTCAGGACCCGGACGTGATCATGATCGGCGAAATCCGCGACTTCGAAACCGCGCAGATCGCCATCCAGGCTTCGCTCACCGGCCACCTGGTACTGGCCACGCTGCATACCAACGACGCACCCAGCGCCGTCACCCGGCTGATCGACATGGGGGTCGAGCCCTTTTTGCTGTCCTCCTCGCTGCTGGGAGTGCTGGCACAGCGCCTGGTACGCAAGGTCGACCAGAGCGAGCCCAGCGGTTACCGGGGCCGCACCGGCATCTTCGAGCTGCTGACGGTGGACGATGCCATTCGCGCCCAGATCCACCGCGGGGCCAGCGAGGCCGAGATCCGCGAGACCGCCATGGCGGCAGGCATGCAGCTGATGCGCGAGGATGGCGAACGCCTGGTTCGCGAAGGCATCACCACCCAGGCCGAGGTCATGCGCGTGACGCGGGACTGAGGCTCACTCGCGCCAGCGCAACATGGCAGGACCCGTGAGCAGCACCCGCACGAAATCGGCCTGCCGCCCCACGCCGACCTTGACCGCCGCCGATTTGAATTGCGAACGCGCGGTATGGATGGACAGGCCCTGTCTCTCGGCGAACTCCTGCAGGGTCCAGCCATTGATCAGCGCCTGGGCTAGCTGAGCCTCTGCCAGCGTGAGCCGGTACAGATTGCGCAGCAACTCCTGCAGCGAGGGAATGCTCAGCGCCGGATCGCTGATCAGCAGCATGGCGGCGCTGCGCTCGCCATAGGGGCTGCTGTGCACGGGCAGCGGCGACACCATGACCTGCAACTGCTGTCCGGCCAGCCCTGTGAAGCGGCTGGCCCGCCCGTGCTGCTGCCCCTTGCCCAGCCCCGTGGCCACACAGTCGCGCATGGCTTTGTGCAGCCAGCGCTGGTCTGCGGCATTGGTGGCATGCAGGCTCTCATCGGCCCCGCGATACATCAGCTGGCTCTGCTCCATCAGGCGCAGGGCCCGTGTGCTGGCATGCATCACGGTCGCATGTTCGTCCAGAAGAACCACGCCCAGCGGCAGATCCTCCAGCACGGACAGCGATGCATTGAGCAATGCCTGGGTGCGGTACAGGCGTCGGTGCATCGCAAACGCGGTCTGCAGATGCGGCATGAGCTGCTGCACAAGGCCCAGCTCTTCGGCGCTGTAGGCACCCACCGCATGCGGCCTGACGACGGTGATGTTGAACGAGCGATCGTGCTGGTTGTCGACCACGGCCGCGCAGGAATAGAACAGATCCTGAGGCTGCAGCCAGTCGCCATACCATTCGGTACCCGGCAGGCTCCGGTCGGGAAACAGGGTGGAGGAATTCACCACCGTGCCCGGTCTATGCAGGCTCTGGTCCTGCAGCCAGACATTGCACTGGCAGTAGTGCTCGGCAAAGCTTTCGAGTTCGGCGGCGGCAAAGCCCTGGCTGGCGCCGAAAGTGCCGAAGCCCCCGTCCAGATCCACCGTCCGCTGCGCGAAGTCGTTGGCCCAGATCACACTGGCCGGCGAACGCAGGGCCGCACCGAACAAGGCCAGAAAGCCCTGCCAGCGAGCCGGCTCCAGCGCCGACTCGTAGATGGCCGCTATCAATGCAGGAACCCTCTCCTGCAACATCAAAGACAGATGCGCTACCGCCATAGAGCCCCCTTCCAAGGCTCGCCACAGCAAGCGCCTGATGGCCCTTCGCCGGGGATTTATTTCATTTACTCACACTTTGAAATCACTGCAAACCCTTCACCCATTTTGGTGATGTTTTCGCGACAACAAGTGCTTACAAACAAGGCAACCACTCTCAAGCAAAGGCTGTCATGTCACAAGCACCCACCACCACACCCTTCATCCGCCGCTCAGTGTCCCTGGGCGCCCTGGTCCTGATTGCCTCCATTGCCGGCTGCGGCGGCGGCAGCGACAGCGCTTCTCCCGCACCATCGCCCGCTCCGGCACCCGCCACCACCTCGGTCTCCACCACCGTGATCGACGGAGCCCTGCAGAACGTCAAGGTCTGCCTGGACAGAAATGACAACGGCAGCTGTGACAGTGGAGAACCCAGTGCCGTCACCAATGCCTCCGGTCAGGCCAGCCTGGAAGTGCCCGAGTCCGATGTGGGCAAGTACCCGATTCTGGCCCTGGTCACCAGGGACTCCGTCGATGCCGACACCGGCGCCGTTCCCGTGGCCTTCATGTTGCGAGCGCCCGCCGATCAGCCTGGCGTCGTCAGCCCGCTGAGCACCCTGGTCCAGGCACACAGCCAGGCCACGGGCAGCAGCACCAGCGATGCGGCAGCTGCCATCCAGAGCCAGCTGGGCCTGGGCACTTCGGCGCTGGCGGATTTCACCCAGGACGGCAGCAACGCCGGCAAGCTGGCCGCCACCATGGCGCGTCTGATCGTGGTGACCACCCAGACCCAGCTCACCAACACGGCCGGTGCCACAGGCGTCGACGGCGCGCCGCTGACCTCGGTGCAGCTCAATGCCGCCGTCAACAGCGTGCTGCTGCAGCAGTTGCAAACACTGGCCACGGCCGTGCTGGACAACCCCACCCTCAGCGACACCAGCACCTCCATGAAGGACAAGCAATCCGCCATGGAAACCGCCGCCCGGCAAGTTGCCGGCGCTTCGGGCGTCACGGCCGGCAATGTGGGCCTGATCGCAGCCATGCAGTCGCAATCCAGCAGCCCCGAGGCCGGCGGCCCCGCGCCGAGCACTCAGCTGCGCTGGCTCAGCTTTACCGACACCAGCAACTACTACATTCGCGCCTTCGAAGCCACGGCCGAACAGAACACGCCCGATGCCAACGGCAAACGCTATTTCACGGAATTCCGCGAGCGCGTGGTCGGCGGCCAGGAGCAGCCCTGGACCCGGCCGCAGGTCTATTGGACGGGCAGCGAATGGTTTGCCTGTCCCACCGATTTCGTGCAGCAGGTCACCAGTCTCACCAGCGGCGAGACCGAATCCCTGTACTGCAAGAGCCTGGCCAGCAGAGCCAAGCAGAGCGTGCGCAATATCGCCGGCCTGAAGATGCGCGATATCGTCACCGAAATCCGTTCCGCCCCCTGGCAGGACGCGGCCGATGGCAGCTTTGCCAACTGGGGCCCCAGACCCGATCAGGTTCCCGCCGACACGACCTTCCCCAGCGGCTCCACGCTCAGCTATCGCACCGTCACCGACCTGGGCGGCAGCGACTACTACCTGAGCAACAACGGCAACCGCGCCACCATTGCCCGTGTCGACGCCCCCAACAACCCTGACTCCAGCACCTGGCGCAGCGCGACGCTTGCGGAGTTCATCGCCTGGAACGCCGGCGACTTCGCGCCCAACATCTCGGCCGCCGATGTGCACGGCAACAACTCGCGCGTGCTGGTCAGCCGCCGCGACTATCTCAAGCCCGATGGCAGCGCTGCCTACAAGCGCTATATGGTGGGTTTCGAGAACGGCGGCGAGCAGCGCGCGCGCTTCTATGAATGCGAGGGCGATATGAGCACCTTGCCCAACAACCGGACCCTGTTCATCAACGGAGTGTCCACCTGCAAGACCATCCTGGTCAGCAACTACAGCATCGCCACCCAGGCGGATGCCAAGGTGCTGCGCTTCACGCAGGAGCCCACCCAGCTCAATGTCAGCAACTTTCAGAACTACCGCCTGTTCGTCGAACGCGGCGGCATCACCTATGTCGGCTATCGGGACAAGCAGATGGTCAGCAATCAGCAGCGGCTCAATGGCACGGCCGCCGATGCGCTGCTTGCCGCCCTCGGTCTGAACTGATACCAGGCCCCGCCTGGCTGCACAGCCCACCTCTCGGTGGGCTTTTTTCATGCATGGCCTCAGCCAGCAGCGGTCATTGAGCCTTTGCCAGAATCGTTGCCATGCTTGAAAACCTTCGCACCTCCGTCCAGCCCTATGGCGGCGATCTGTTTCTGCTGCTGATCGCCCTGGCTGTCATCAGCCTCGCCGTGCTGTTCAACCTCAAGGCCCGTCTGCCCGTGGACCAGTTGCGCCGCGTGATCCGCATGGCGGCGCTGGTGGCCTTGCTGGGCTCGGTATTCGCCATGCAGGCTGGCAGCACCTACTACGCCATGGCAGCCGTGCTGCTGGCCTGGGGCGTGCTGGTCGGCATTGTTTTTGGACGTGAAATCGGCCGCAAGCGCTGACCCAGAAAACGCTGCAAGCTATCAAAACCATAAAGATCAATCGCCATGAAATCCCTGAACAACGTCAAGCTGTCCATGCTGGACCTGGTCGCCGTGCGCGAAGGCGGAACGGTGGCCGATGCTCTGCAGATTGCCGTGCGCACCGCGCAGCAGGCTGAAAAGCTGGGCTTCACCCGCTACTGGCTGGCCGAGCACCACAATATGCCGGGCATTGCGAGTTCGGCCACGGCCGTGCTGATCGGCCACATCGCAGGCGCCACGCAGAAGATTCGCGTGGGCTCGGGCGGCATCATGCTGCCCAACCATGCACCGCTGGTGGTGGCCGAAGCCTTCGGCACGCTGGCCGAGCTCTACCCGGGCCGCATCGACCTGGGCCTGGGCCGCGCGCCCGGCACCGACGGCCCCACCATGCGTGCGCTGCGCCGCGACCGTGTGGAGACCGAGGAAGACTTCCCCCGCGATGTGCAGGAGCTGCAGCGCCTGCTGGGCGACGACCAGGATGGTGCGCGCATCATCGCCATGCCCGGTGCCGGCACCCATGTGCCCATCTGGCTGCTGGGCTCCAGCCTGTTCTCGGCCCAGCTGGCCGCGCACCTGGGCCTGCCCTACGCCTTTGCCTCGCACTTTGCGCCGCGCATGCTGCACCAGGCTCTGGCCATCTATCGTCAGACGTTCAAGCCCAGCGCCACACTGGCCAAGCCCTATGCCATCGTCGGCGTGCCTGTGATTGCGGCGCCCAGCGATGAAGAAGCCCAGTTCCTGGCCAGCAGCACCTACCAGCGCGTGCTGGGCATTCTGACGGGTAACCGCAGCCGCCTCATGCCACCAGTGGAGAACTTCTGGGAACAACTGGACCCGCGTGCCCAGTCGGCCATCGGCGACTTTCTGGCCGTGGGTGTTGTCGGCGGGCCTGATACCGTGCGCCAAGGCCTGCAAAAGCTGGCCGATGAAACCCAGGCCGACGAGTTCATGATGGTCAGTGATGTGTTCGACGCCGCTCTGCGCCTGCGCAGCCTGGAAATCACGGCTGGCGCGTTCCGGTAAAGCCCAAGGCAATCGCCCCGGCGCAAGGCACGGGGCGATATATCCTCAGACATGAGGTGGCAGGCGGTCACCTGCACACCGCCATACGGCTCATTCGGACAGCTGCATCTTCACCAGTTCCGGGTTGGCGGCAATCTCGGCTTCCGTGAACGGCACCTTCAGCCACTGCTGTGCGCTGTAAGCCTGGGTGTAGTCGCCGTAGTGTGGCGAAGCCGGATCGTCGGACAGCGAGAAAGTCAGGAAGGTGTAGGCGTCGACTCCGCCCTTCGGAAAGGAGACCACCTGCATGTACGAATTGCCGTGCGGCTGGTTGTCCATCGCGTAGCCTGCCTGGTTCAGCGCCGCCTGCGAGCAATCGACGGTAAAGTAGCCCACCGCACTGCAACCGCCAAACAGCGGCAGGCGCTGCGCGCTGCGCGTCACGTACAGCACGCTGCCGCGCGCTGCGTCGAACGCAATGCCGCTGGCCTTGACCGTGGCGACTGCGGCATCGAATGCCTTGCCGATCTGCGCCGCCGCTGCGGGGTTGATATCCCGCGGTGTATTGAGCGGATCCGCCGGATTGAACTGAACCTTGTAGAGCGTGGCCTCGGGCACGGACAGCGCGATCAGGTTCGTCCAGAACTCATCCCACACATGCGAGCCGGTCGAAGTCTTCGATCCCTTGCCATCCCACGCGGCCAGTGCAGAACAGGCCGGAGCACGATCCCCACTGGCGCTGGATCCGCAAACCAGCGCCAGGATCTGGTCCTTGAACTGCGCCGACTGCACCCGGCTATCCAGCACCATCTGGCGCACGATCTCGCTGGTGGCAGATTTCCCTGCATAGCCATCGGAGCCTGCCAGACGTTGCACGGCCATGGTATGGCCGAGCCGGGTGCGCAGCGATTGCGACTGCGTGCCCGCCTGTCCGAAGATCGCCGGGAAGCCCGTCAGCGGCTGATTCACATTGCTCAGCCAGTAGCTGTCGTTCATATTGCCCACGTAATCTTCACGCATCAGCGTCGGCATGCGGCTCACGCCGATGGCCCCGGCCTGCACCGAATCGGTATCGGTCACCCACTTGCAGGCCGCGCTCGCACCGCTCAAGACCGGCACGCGCGGCAGCGCCACAGCTGCGGCGGCACTGAACGGCGTCGTGCAGGTTTTGAGCAGCGCATCCGGTGCATTCGGCACCGCGCCCAGATCGGCATACCAGGCCTGCTTGCTGTCCCTGCCCACGGCGACCGTATTGACCCAGGGAATCGCCGCTTCTTCACGCTGGATCCGGGTGAACTCGTCCAACGACTTGGCCTGGTTCCAGCGCATCCATGTGCGCAGCGTGCGGTAGTTTCCGGCATTGATGTCGCGGATGGCGACAGCGCTCTGCGCGGTCCAGCCCATGGCCGGATTGAGACTTGCAAGATTGACGATGGGGCCATGCTCGGACTGGTACATTGTGCGCGTGACCTGATCCACACCGCCATTGGCATTGCGCACGCCGATGGTGACATCCTTGGCTGTCATCGGCACGGATTGGCCGTCCATCATGTAGCGCGTAGGATCCTTTGGATCCAGGCCCAGCACGAAGAAACCGAAGCGCCGTGCGGTGGACACCGTGTGGCTCCAGGCCACGTTGTTGTTGAAGCCGATCTGCACGATGGGCAGGCCCAGGAAGGCCGCGCCACTCGCGTCCACCTCGCCGTCGATGGTGAGCTGCATCTGATAGAAACGATCTGGCCCCTTCCAGTACCAGTGCGGGTTGCCGAACAGCAGTGGACTGTCTCCGGCCGTGCCGGTGGTGCCGAAGCCGTACACGTTGCTGCCGATACCGGCCTTACCGCCGACCTGCAGTTCGGGCGCCTTCATGGCTGCCAATTGCAGGCTTGCCGACTTGGCGCTCGCCGTCTTGGTCACCGGCGGCTGGGCATTGGCGATCGCCGCCACGAAATTGGCATATCCGCCAGCCAGCCCTGCTGCATAGGCACGGCGCCATATATCGTCGGCCGTGATGGGCTGTACCCAGTCTTGTGAACCACAGGCGGCATTGGCCTTTGACTGACCCGACTTCACCTCCTTCACATAGCGGTTGTAGCCGGCAGCGAAGCCCTCCACCATCCTGATCAGCTTTTCGGGCTGTGCGGCCTCCATGGCGACGATGTTTTCGTCGGAAATCACCTGCCGGAAATAGAAATCGGAGTCGATGTTGCGCGGCTGCGCAATGGTGCTGTTGTAGACCGCCAGGGCTTCGCCGCCGAAATGGCGGGAACGCTCGCCGCGGTAGGTCAGCATCGAATCGGCGATGGTGCACAGATTGTCCTGCGCCTGCGCATACCCAACGCCGTAACCCAGGGAGCCCCAGTCCTTGGCCTTGATATGTGGAACACCCATTGTGGTGCGCCGGATCTCGGCGCTGAACTTGCTCTCTGGCGGCTTCACAGGTGAATCCGAGCCGCCGCAGCTTGCCAGCAAGGCTGCGGCGGCGGCAATTGAAGAAAGGGCGAGGTACCGTGCGTACCCGACTCGATGAATGGGCATGAAATTGTCTCCGTTGTCGTTTTGAGGAATAGCACGACCGTGCCATTCAACAAACCATCTTAGGTGTTACAAAATCTTCAGACCCGGGGTAAATTCCCAATGGTTCTTCTGCGGCCTGCATACTTCCCTCAGCCTCCACTGCCCGCGCAGGCCGCTGCTCAGCGCTGTGATCCGCTCTCCGCGCGGGGCACCATCGAGATGATCCTTGCAGCCCATCTCTGTCCTGAACTCCGGCAGTTCCACAAACCGTCGATAGCCAAGAAAGCCCACGCCATGAGTCGTTCCGCCCGCCTGTTGCAGCTGCTGGATGCCCTGCGCCGTGCACGTCTGCCACAGACCGGGCCGCAACTGGCCCAGGCGCTGGACGTGAGCCTGCGCACCATTTACCGCGACATCGCCACCTTGCGCAGTCAGGGCGCGGACATTCTGGGCGACCCCGGCATAGGCTTCGAGATGCGGCCCGGCTTTCTGCTGCCGCCCCTGATGTTCAACGCCGACGAGCTGGAGGCACTGCTGCTGGGCGCGCGCTGGGCCAGCCTGCAAGCCGATCCGCAATTGGCCCAGGCCGCCACCGCCGCCATGGACCGCATACGCTCGGCACTGCCTCTGGAGCTGCGCATCGCCGTCGACACCAGCGGCCTGCTGGTTCCCAATATGCAGACAGACCCTCCGGCCGAGCCCTGGCAGGCCGCGCTGCGCCGCGCCATCCGCGCCGAACACAAGGTCGTGCTGCACTACCGGGACCAGCATGGCGTGCCGAGCCAGCGCCGGGTCTGGCCGTTTGCCATGGCCTACTTCGAGCGCAGCCGCGTGGTCTCTGCCTGGTGCGAGTTGCGCCAAGCCTTTCGTCACTTTCGCGCCGACCGCGTGGACGCGCTCGAAGATCTGGGCGAACGCTATCCACAGCGACGTCAGGCCCTGATACAGCGCTGGCTGGAAGAAACCGGCTACACGCTGGATTGAGCGGCACTGCTGACAGAAACTGTCAGCCCCGGTCTCTACATTGGCTGCATGGCGTTTTTGCCATGTCACAACAGCCCGCCAAGGAGAACCGCAATGTCCACACCTCACCAGCCCAAGCTGCGCTTTTTCAGCAACCCCAGATCACGCGCCCGCATGGTGCGTTGGATGCTGGAGGAGTGCGGTGCCGACTATGAAACCGTTGACCTGGAATTCGGACCCGAGATGAAGTCGCCCGAGTACCTGTCCATCAACCCAATGGGCAAGGTCCCGGCGCTGCAGCATGGCGACGCCGTGGTCACCGAGACCGGAGCCGTCCTTGCCTATCTGGCCGAGCTTTTCCCCGAGAAACGACTGGCCCCGGCGATGGGCAGCCCGGAGCGCGCCAGCTACTTTCGCTGGCTGTTCTTTGTCGCCGGGCCGGTGGAGGCCGTCACAACCGCCCGCAACGAAGGCTGGCTGAAATCGCAAACGCATCAGCAGGCCATGAGCGCGGGCTTTGGCCGCTTTGACGATGTGCTGAACACCTTGCTGCATGCGGTGGCCGGCAAACGCTATGTCTGCGGCGACCACTTCACGGCCGCCGATCTGTATCTGGCCAGCTATATCGGCTGGAGCATGATGGACGGCAGCTTGCCCAGACGGCCCGAATTCGAGGCCTATGCCACGCCGCTGTTGCAGCGTGCAGCCTCGGTGCGCGCCGACGAGATCGACGGCGATATGCAAGCCGCAGCCATGGCGCCAGTCGTTTAAAGGTTTTGGCCCGCAGCGACCGTCCGTCAAGAGCAGGGCCATCAAAACCTATAGCAAACCGCTGCAAACCACTCAGCGTGCCAGGTAACCGCCGTCGACCGGGTAATAAGCACCCGTCACAAACGACGCGCGGTCACTGGCCAGCCAGGCCACCAGTTCGGCAATCTCCTCAGGCTGGCCCAGGCGTCCCATGGGGTGGGCCGCCACCAGCGCCGCATGCGTGGCCGGGTCCTGCTCCAGACCGCTGATCATGGGGGTCTGGATAAAGCCCGGCCCCACGGCATTGACTCGCACGCCCCGGGCCGAATATTCGAGTGCCGCCGCCTTGGTCAGGCCCAGCACGCCATGCTTGGCCGCCGTATAGGCCGCAGAGTTGGCAAAGCCCACGGCACCGAGGATGGACGCCATATTGATGATGGAGCCACCACCGCCCTGCAGCATGGCGGCAATCTGGTATTTGCAGGCATAGAAGACACCCGAGAGATTGACGCGCAGCACCTGCTCCCAGGCATCGAGTGGATAGTCGGCGGTTGGCGCGCTGGCTCCGCCGATGCCGGCGTTGTTGCAGGCCACGTCCAGCCTGCCGAAGTGGCGCATGGTCAGGGCCACCAGCGCTTCATGATCCGCCGGGCTGCCGGCGTCGGCGCGCAGATACTGTGCCTCGGCACCCAGCTCTCGCACCAGGGCCGCGGTCTCCTGGCCCTGCTCCTCGTTGAGGTCGGCCAGCACCACCCGCGCGCCTTCCCGGGCCCATGTCAGCGCCACACAACGGCCTATGCCGGATGCAGCCCCCGTCACCAATGCAACCTTGTCCTTGAGCATCAAAACCTCGCATTCTTGAATCGGCAGACCATTGTGCCGACCTCACCCGCGGCAGCCATGACCTGCATCAAGCCGGGTTCGCTCTCCCCAACGCCGAAGTGCTGACATCATTAGTCGCTACCATCTGCACCAACCCCTCACCCGTCAGATCGATTCGCGCATGCCCGCCTTTACCTTTGAAGCCCTGGATGCCCAGGGCCAGACCCGCAAGGGCACCCTGGAAGCCGACAACGCCCGTGCCGCGCGCAGCCAACTGCGCAGCCAGGCCCTGGTGCCGCTGCAGGTCGAGCCCGTCGCCGCAGGCAAGGGCCAGGGCCGCACCGGCGCTTCCGGATGGTTCACGCGCCCGGTCTTCAACTCCACCAGCCTCGCGGTATGGACCCGCCAGCTCTCGGGCCTGGTCAGCTCCGGCCTGCCCATAGAACGCGCACTGGCCGCTCTGTCCGAGGAAGCCGAGGACGAACGCCAGCATCAGCTGGTTGCAGCGCTGCGGGCAGAGGTCAATGCAGGCTCCAGCTTTGCCAGGGCGCTGGAACAGCATCCACGCGAGTTTTCCGATATCTTCTGCGCCGTGATCGGCGCCGGAGAATCCAGCGGCAGCCTGGGTCCGGTGCTGGAAAACCTGGCCGACGACCTGGAGGCGCGCCAGGCCTTGCAGTCCAAGCTTATCGGCGCCTCGCTATATCCGGCCATCGTGACGCTGGTGGCCATCGTCATCGTGATCTTTCTGGTCAGCTATGTGGTGCCGCAGGTGGCCGGCGTGTTTGCCGGCACCAAGCGTGCGCTGCCGTTTCTCACCGTGGTCATGCTCGGCATCAGCGACTTTGTGCGCCACTACGGCTGGTTCATGCTGGCCGTGGTGCTGCTGGCTGCCGTGGGCTTTCGGCTGGCTCTCAGGAACGAGGCATTCCGCGAGCGCTTCGATGCCCAGTGGCTGCGTCTGCCGCTCATAGGCCGGCTCTCGCGCAGCTATAACGCGGCGCGCTTTGCCGGCACGCTGGCCATGCTGGCCGGAGCGGGCGTGCCCATTCTCAAGGCCTTGCAGGCCGCGGCCGAGACGCTGAACAACCGCGCCCTGCGCGCCGATGCCATGGATGCGCTGGTGCTGGTGCGCGAAGGCGCGCCACTGGCCTCGGCCCTGGCTCAGAAGAAGCGCTTTCCGGGCCTGGTCGCCATGTTCGCCCGGCTGGGCGAGCAGACGGGCCAGCTGCCGCTGATGCTGCAGCGTGCCGCCACCCAGCTGTCCACCGAGGTCCAGCGCCGTGCCATGCACCTGGCCACGATCCTCGAGCCGCTGCTCATCGTCGTCATGGGACTGGTGGTCATGCTCATCGTGCTGGCCGTGCTCATGCCCATCATCCAGCTCAACCAGTTCGTCAAATAGGCCGGCCGCGCCCGCAACGGTGCGGAAGCACCCACTCCAGCTTGGCGCAATTCTTGCTTTCTTTTAGTGCATTGCGGGTTTTTTCCGCAATTTCGCACCAATAAATAGCAAATTTCAGCTGGAGCGTTTTCATGCAAGCACTAAAACAGGGCGCGGATGCCCTGTTCATTCTGATGGGCGCCGTCATGGTCCTGGCCATGCACGCCGGTTTCGCCTTCCTGGAACTGGGCACCGTGCGCCGCAAGAACCAGGTCAATGCCCTGGTCAAGATCCTGGTCGACTTCTCGGTCTCCACCGTGGTCTATTTCGCTCTCGGCTATGGCGTGGCCTACGGCACGCACTTTTTCGTGGGCGCCGAGCAGCTGACGGCACTCAACGGCTATGGCCTAGTCAAGTTCTTCTTTCTGCTGACCTTCGCGGCCGCCATTCCCGCCATCATCTCGGGCGGCATCGCCGAGCGCGCCAAGTTCTGGCCCCAGCTGATCGCCACGGCCATGATCGTGGGCCTGATCTACCCCTTCTTCGAGGGCATTGCCTGGAACCAGCATTTCGGCGTGCAGGCCTGGATCAAGGCGCTGACCGGCGCCGAATTCCACGACTTTGCCGGCAGCGTGGTGGTCCATGCCGTGGGCGGCTGGATCGCCCTGGGCGCCGTGCTGCTGCTGGGCCCGCGCCGCAATCGCTACCGCCAGGGCGGAGCGATTGCCGCCACGCCCCCCTCCAGCATTCCCTTCCTGGCGCTGGGCGCCTGGATTCTGATCGTGGGCTGGTTCGGCTTCAATGTGATGAGCGCCCAGAGTCTGGACAAGATCTCCGGTCTGGTCGCCGTGAACTCGCTGATGGCCATGGTGGGCGGCACGCTGGCAGCCCTGGCCGTGGGCAAGAACGACCCGGGTTTTGTGCACAACGGCCCGCTGGCCGGCCTGGTCGCCGTCTGCGCGGGCTCGGATCTGATGCACCCCCTGGGGGCGCTGGTCGTGGGGGCCGCCGCCGGCGCCATCTTTGTCTTCATGTTCACGCTGACGCAGAACAAATGGAAGATCGACGATGTGCTGGGCGTGTGGCCGCTGCACGGTCTGTGCGGCGCCTGGGGTGGCATTGCGGCGGGCATCTTCGGCACGCAGGCACTGGGCGGGCTTGGCGGCGTGCATCCGCTGGCCCAGCTCATAGGCACGCTGATGGGCGTGGCCTGGGCGGCCCTCGGTGGCCTGCTGGTCTACGGCCTGCTCAAGAAGACCATGGGGCTGCGCCTGAGCCAGGAGCAGGAATTCGACGGAGCCGATCTGTCCATTCACCACATCAGTGCCACGCCCGAGCGCGAAGCCAACTGGTGAGGGCGCGGCGGCCTGCGTATCATCAGAGCTTGTCTGCACATCCGATTGAAGCCGTACCGCCATGGCCATGACCCTGAACGACAAGCTCGTCGTCGCCATCTCCTCGCGAGCCCTGTTCGATTTCGAGGAGGAAAACCGCCTCTTCGAGGACAGCGACCCGGCGAGCTACCTGCGCCTGCAGCGCGAGCGGCTGGACGTGCCTGCCGCACCCGGCGTGGCCTTCTCGCTGGTCAAGAAGCTGCTGGCCTTCAACACGGAAGGACAGCAGCATGTGGAAGTGGTGCTGCTCTCGCGCAACGACCCCGTCAGCGGCATGCGCGTCTTCCGCTCGGCAAAGGCCCACGGCCTGCACTCCATACAGCGCGGCGTATTCACCCAGGGGCGCGACCCTTTCGGCTATCTGCGCCCGCTGGGAGCCCAGCTGTTTCTGTCAGCGAATGCCGATGACGTGACCCAGGCACTGCAGCTGGGCTACCCGGCCGCCCATGTGTTCACCGACTCCATGCGCGCCAGCAGCAGCCATCCCCGCGAAGTGCGCATCGCTTTCGACGGCGATGCCGTGCTGTTTTCCGACGAGGCCGAACGCATCTTCCAGGCCCAGGGCCTGGAGGCTTTCCAGCAGCATGAGCTGGAGAAAGCCGCCCAGCCGCTGCCCGAAGGCCCGTTCAAGCCCCTGCTGGCGGCCCTGCACCGGCTGCAGCAGGCCGATGTAGCCGGCATGCGCGTGCGCACGGCCCTGGTCACGGCGCGCAGCGCCCCGGCCCATGAGCGCGCACTCAATACGCTGATGGACTGGAAGATCGATGTCGATGAGGCCATGTTCCTCGGCGGACTGGCCAAGGGCGGTTTTCTGCGCGAGTTCGAGCCCGATTTCTTCTTCGACGACCAGACCGGCCATGTGCGCAATGCGGCCGGACATGTTCCCTCGGGCCATGTGCGCAGCGGCATTGCCCATGACAAGGCGGCTCTGCCTACGTAAAGCTTGGCAAAGTCCGGCAAGCGAATGCAAAACTTTGAAAGTGCGACGGGCCGGAGGTTGAGAATGCCGTCATGGCCCTCATCTATATCGCTATGTCAAAAGCCAAGAAACACCCCATCGTCGCGCGCAGCAGCTCGGTCATGAAGACCGCCATGGGCGTGCTGCTGACCAGCGCCGTGCTGCTGCTGCCCACGGTGCGCGCCGAAGAAACCGCCGGCGACAAGATCGGGGAAAGACAGGGAACCCAGCTCTCCAAGGGCGAGATCAAGGCCCAGCAGCAATTCAAGATGCTGGACTTCAATCAGGATGGCAAGCTCAGCCGCAAGGAAGTGGCCATCATCCCCAAGCTGGCCGCCGCCTTTGACGAAACCGACACCAACAAGGACGGCTTCGTCACCTATGAGGAAGTGCGCGCCTTTGCCGTCAAGTACCGTGCAGCGCGTGAAAAGGCCAAGGCCGCCGACGCCGTGGCTGCTGCGCCGGCCAAGGACGACGCTCACAAATCAGAAGCTTATAGCGCAGGCCCTGAAAGCAAATAAGATATAAAAATAGCTGAAGCGCTTGAATATCAAGCGCAATCAGCTCTCAAAATCAAAGCAAACGCCTTACTTGGCGTTGCCGCTACGCTTGACCCTGGGCTCGGAATAAGTCAGCGGCTCATTGCGTGCCGTCTGCTTGCTCTGCAGCAGATCTTCCGACTTGCTGGTCTCCTGCGCCTGTTCCACCGCCTGGGCGCTGGCGCGCCACATGGACTGGATGAACTCGATCAGCTGCTTGGAGATAGGCTCCTTGGGCGGCTCCTCCACCTCTTCCTTTTGCTTGATCTCCTCGGCCAGGGTCCAGTCACGGTTCTCGGTGTCGGGAGCCGATGGCTTCTCCGGTTCGCGCACCGTGCGGCCCTCGCCGATCTTGTCCACAGACTCTGGGGCATTCACGGCGTTTACGGGGCGCACCGGCGCGGCGCCCGAAGCCCCTGTGGAGTACAAATCCGCACCCTGGGTACGCCAGGGCGTCTGTGTCCGGTCTAGAGGTGGAATTTGCATGGCTTGGCCCTCGGCAGTAAAAAGGTGCAGGCGGAAAAACAGCTATCTCGCCCTGTTATCGGCCACGCTTGAGAAAACTGTAGGATTATTTTCAATCCTGTTTTGATAGCTATTAGTCTATATATATCAAGCACCGCTGCGCAATTTGATACAAAAAAGGGACTCGCGTTCATACGAGACCCTCGAAATCGTTGTGCTGCGCGGCTTACAGAAAACGCTCCAGCAGCTTGCGCGAATGCCGGTCCAGCTTGCCGCTGTCGGGAATCCGGTATTGCACGCCATCCTGGCCCGTGATCTGCAGCCTGGTACGCCCGGCCAGCTTGCGGATGTCTTCCTCGGCCTTGAGCACCATCTGCGTAGCACCGCGATCCGTCTGCAGATCCCAGGTGCTGGGAGTGGAAAAGCTGGAGACCTTGAGGATGCGCTCTATGGTCGGCACGAACTCCCGCACTGCCAGGTCCTGCTCGATCAGCTGACGATGCTCGGGCTGCAGGTCGGCCATGCGGGCCACCCACAACGCTTCCTTGCCATCGGCGGCGATCAGCGACAGCCCTTCGGCAGGCGCCGCGATGGGAAATGCACGCACGGGAACCACCGCTTCGTAGACCAGGCCGTTGCCCAGGGTCAGCACCAGACGGCCATGGGCGTTGCGCACCAGCTGCATGCCGTTCAGATTGGATTGGGGAGCTTCGATCATTGGGGTTCCTTGGTCTGCAACTTCAGGCCGGCCGCTTGCGCATCCTCTTCGGCACGGCGCGCCTGCGCGTCGTACAGACGGAAGTAATGGCCCTTGAGGTCCATCAGCTCGTCGTGCGGACCCACTTCGACGATCTCGCCACGATCCATGACCACCAGACGGTCGGCCTTGCGCAAGGTGGACAGACGATGGGCAATGGCGATCGTGGTGCGCCCCTGGACCAGATTGTCCAGCGCCTTCTGGATCTCCTTTTCGGTCTCGGTATCCACGGCCGAGGTGGCTTCGTCGAGGATCAGGATGCGCGGATCGATCAGCAGCGCACGCGCGATGGAAATGCGCTGGCGCTCGCCACCCGACAGTCCCTGGCCGCGCTCGCCGACCAGGGAGTCATAGCCGTGGGGCAGGCGCAGGATGAACTCGTGGGCATGGGCGGCACGCGCCGCAGCCACGATTTCCTCGCGCGTGGCGTCGGGCTTGCCATAGGCAATGTTCTCGGCGATCGTGCCGAAGAACAAAAAGGGCTCCTGCAGCACCAGGCCGATATTGCTGCGGTAGTCGGACACGGACATGCGGCGCACGTCCACGCCATCGAGCTGGATGGAGCCCTCGGAGACGTCGTAGAAGCGGCAGATCAGATTCACCAGGGTGCTCTTGCCCGAGCCGCTGTGACCGACCAGGCCGATCATCTCGCCGGGCTTGATCTCCAGGTTCAGATGCTTGATGACGGCACGGCTGCCGTAGCGAAAACCCACATCCTCCATGGTGATGGCGCCCTTGGCCTTGCCGGGCAGCTTCACGGGGTTGCTGGGCTCGGGCACATTGCTGACATGGTCGAGGATATCGAAGATACGCTTGGCACCGGCCGCCGCCTTCTGCGTGACCGAGACAATGCGGCTCATCGAATCCAGGCGGGTATAGAAGCGGCCGATATAGGCGATGAAGGCGGTCAGCACACCGACCGTGATGGAGCCGCCGGCCACCAGATAGATGCCGAAGCCCCAGACCACCAGAATGCCGACCTCGGTCAGCAGCGTCACCGTGGGGGTAAACAGCGACCAGGTCTTGTTGACCTTGTCGTTGGCCTGCAGATTGATCAGGTTGGCGTCGGCAAAGCGGTCGGCTTCACGCTTTTCCTGGGCGAAGGCCTTGACCACGCGGATACCGGGAATGGTGTCGGCCAGCACATTGGTCACCTCGGACCAGACGCGGTCTATCTTCTCGAAGCCCGTGCGCAGGCGGTCGCGCACGGTATGGATCATCCAGGCAATGAAGGGCAGCGGCACCAGCGTGACCAGCGCCAGCCAGGGATTGATGGAGAACAAGATGGCCGATGTCATCACGATCATCAGCACATCGGTCGCAAAATCAAGTGCGTTGAGCGACAGAAACAGATTGATGCGATCGGTTTCGGCACCGATACGCGCCATCAGATCCCCCGTGCGCTTGCTGCCGTAGTAATCCACCGACAGGTTCAGCAAGTGGTTGTAAGTGGTGGTGCGCAGATTGGAGCCTATGCGCTCGGACACCTTGGCCAGCACGAAGGTACGCCCCCACCCCAATGCCCAGGCCAGCAGCGCCGACAGCAGCAGCATGCCCAGATAGAAGAAAACCAGATCCCGGTCGATTTTTTCACCGTTCTGGAATGGAATCAGGATCTTGTCCATCAGCGGGATGGTCAGATAAGGCGCCACCAACTGGGCCGCCGTGGTGGCCAGGGTCAGCAAGAAGCCCAGCAGCAGCTGGCCCTGATAGGGTTTGGCAAAACGCCACAGGCGCAGCAGCACCCAGGTGGAGGTCTGGGGCGCCTGCTGGCGTGCGCAGGCCGGGCATTCTTCGGTATCGGGCGGCAGCACCGAGTGGCAGACCGGGCAATGCGCCACATCCTCATCGCTGACCGCGCTATAGACCTCCTGACGGGCGATGCGCTCGCGCTGGCGGTCGAACTGCTGCATCAGCTGCAGCATGGAGGTCTGGTGCTTCAGCGTGATCAGCCACTGCGCAAGACGCGCGCTCCTGTCATGCAGTTCCAGGTTGCCCACACCGCCATGATCCTGCAGGCGCAGGCTTTGATCTACCGCCAGAGCCCATTCACGCCACTGCCGGGTCTCGGGATCGCAGGCCAGCAGACGCTCCTGGGTCAGGGCCAGCAGGCCGCTGCCGAACTGCAAATCCGCACTCAGGTCAACCGGGACGACGGCTAATACGTTTTCATGTTCAGCGAGCCTGGCTCGCAGCTCGCCCCCCAGGGGGCCGGCAAAGACTGCCGAGGCGTCCACAGTATGGTGATGTTGCATGTTGAGTTATTTTTCTCCGCCGATGGCGGCTCCAAGAGTCATGCGGGCAACCGCATCGGCATGGTGAATATGGCTGCGCCTGACGTCCGATATACCCTGGTTAACGCGCGAACCTGCATTTAGGCTGACAAGCTTCACAATGCAGATTCTGGGCGCACAATGCCAACCTATCAGGGGCAGGAGTTTAAGAAAACCTGCTCTCCTCATTCCTATCCGCTGATCAACATGGCGAAATTCAACGACATCCAACTCTTGCGCACAACTTTCCTGCGTGGCCCCAGTGTCTGGACCTACCGCCCGGTACTGGAGGTCTGGCTGGATCTGGGAGAGCTGGAAGACTATCCGTCCAACAAGATTCCCGGCCTCAACGAGCGCCTGACCAGCTGGCTGCCCGACCTGATCGAGCACACCTGCGGCGTCGGCGAGCGCGGTGGCTTCATCCAGCGCCTGGAAGGCGGCACCTGGATGGGCCATGTGCTGGAACATGTGATCATCGAGCTGCTGAACCTGGCCGGCATGCCCGCCGAGTTCGGTCAGACCCGAGAAATATCCAGGCGCGGCGTGTACCGCATGGTGTTCCGCTGCCCCGAAGAGGCCGTGGCCCGCGTGGCGCTGGAATACGGGCACAAGCTGCTGATGGCGGCCATCAATGACGAGGCGTTCGACCTCAAGCCCGCCGTGCATGCCATCAAGACGGCCATCAACGACCGCTACCTGGGCCCCTCGACCGGTTGCATCGTCGATGCCGCCAGCGAGCGCCGCATCCCCCATATCCGCCTGAACGACGGCAATCTGGTGCAGCTGGGCTATGGCGCAGCGCAGCGCCGCATCTGGACGGCAGAGTCCGACCAGACCAGCGCCATCGCCGAAGGCATTGCCCAGGACAAGGACTTCACCAAGCGCCTGCTGGCCGCCTGCGGCGTTCCCGTGCCCGAAGGCCAGATCGTGGCCAGCCCCGAGGAAGCCTGGGAAGTGGCGCAGGACATCGGCTTTCCCGTCACCGTCAAGCCCTCGGACGGCAACCATGCCCGTGGCGTGACCCTGGAGCTGTCCAAGGAAGCGGACATCAAGGCCGCGTTTGCACTGGCCCAGCCCGAAGGCTCGGACGTGATCGTCGAAAAATTCATCGACGGCGTCGAGCACCGCCTGCTGGTCGTGGGCGGCAAGGTGGTGGCAGCGACCAAGGGCGAGACGGTTTCCGTCTACGGCAACGGCAATGCCACGCTGCGCGAGCTGGTGGAAGTGCTGAACCAGGACCCGCGCCGCGGTCCCGAGCAGGAATACCCGCTGGACTGGATCAATCTGGAAGCCGGCGCCGTCAAGCTGGAACTCAATCGCCAGCATGTGACGCCCGACAGCGTGATTCCCCAGGGTCAGGGCGTGCTGCTGCAGCGCAATGGCAATATGGCCATCGACTGCCTGGACGACGTGCACCCCGACGTGGCTTACTACGCCGTGCTGGCCGCCAAGATCGTCGGCCTGGACATTGCCGGCATGGACATGATCCTCAAGGATGTCTCCAAGCCCATGCAGGGCCAGGGAGCGATTCTGGAAGTCAACGCCGGCCCCGGCCTGTTGATGCACCTCAAGCCCACCAGCGGCGCACCGCGCCCCGTGGGCATGGCCATTGCCGACCATCTCTTCCCCCGCGAAGACGGTGCCGGCGCCGGTCGCATCCCCGTGGTCGGCATTGTGGGCACACGCAACAACGCCTTCATCTCGCGCCTGGTCGGCTGGCTGCTGCAGCTGTCGGGCAAGCTGACCGGCGTGGCCAGCGGCGAAGGCATGTTCCTCGCCAATCGCCAGACACAAAAGACCAATACCGCCAACTGGGCCGGTGCCCATCGCCTGCTGACCAACCGTCTGGCCGAAGCCGCCGTCATCCAGACCACGGCCCGTTCCATTCTGGAAGAAGGCCTGGCCTATGACCGCTGCCTGGTCGGCGTGGTCACCGACATGGACGGCTACGAGCAACTGGCCGATCACGATGTGCTGGAGCCCGGCCAGATGCGCCGCGTGATGCGCACCCAGATCGACGTGGTGCTGGACGACGGTGCAGGCGTGCTCAACGCCGACCTGCCCGAGGTGGCCGATCTGGCCGAGCTCTGCGACGGCGAAGTCATTCTGTACGCCACCAGCGCCGACAACGAATTTGTCGCCGCCCACCGCGCCAACACCGAAGCCCGTCACGAAGGCGGCCGCGCCGTCTTCATCAAGGGCAACAGCGTGGTGCTGGCCACCGGCACCCAGGAACGCGTGCTGGGCACGCTCGATGCCCTGTCCCTGGCCGGCGGCAAGCGCCCCGACACCTCGGCACTGCTGGCTGCGATTGCCACCGCCTGGGCCCTGGACATCACGCCCGAGCTGATCGGCGCCGGCATCAAGACCTTTGAATACCAGGCCTGATTGCCTCATAAACGCTTCAACAGATATAGCTGCTGACGCTTATCAGATAAGCGTCAAACCAAGAAATAGCTTGAAATCCAGCTGAAAGAAACACTATGCAGATCACTCGCACCCGAGCCTTGCGCGGCCCCAACCTCTGGACCCGCAGCACCGCCATCGAAGCCATCGTGCACTGCGAAGACAGCGAGCTGCTGTACACCGCCATGCCCGGCTTTGAAGAAAAGCTGCGTGCGCGTTTCCCCACCATCGGCACGCTGCAGCCGCACGGCGCAGACCAGCGCCTGTCGCTGGCCCATGTGCTGGAAGTCGCCGCCCTTTCGCTGCAGGCCCAGGCAGGCTGCCCAGTCACCTTCAGCCGCACCCATGAGACCGTGGATCACGGCACTTTCCAGGTGGTGGTCGAGTACACCGAGGAATCCGTGGGCAAGCTGGCCATGGAGCGTGCCGAAGCCCTGATTCAGGCCGCACTGAAGGACACCGCCTTCGATGCCGACGCAACGATTGCCGAGCTGCGCGAGCTGGACGAGGACGACCGCATCGGCCCCTCGACCGGCGCCATCGTCGATGCCGCCGTAGCGCGCGGCATTCCCTTCCGTCGCCTGACCACCGGCTCGCTGGTACAGCTGGGCTGGGGCTCGCGCGCGCGCCGTTTTCAGGCCGCCGAGCTGGACTCCACCAGCGCCGTGGCCGAATCCATTGCGCAGGACAAGGACCTGACCAAGCGCCTGCTGCATGCAGCCGGTGTGCCCGTGCCCATGGGCCGCCCCGTCACCGACGTGGAAGACGCCTGGGCCGTGGCCCAGGAAGTGGGACTTCCCGTGGTGGTCAAACCCCAGGACGGCAACCAGGGCAAGGGCGTGGTGGTGAACATCACCACCCGCGAAGGGCTGGAGGCCGCCTTCAAGACTGCCAGAGAGTTCGGCGATGAAATCATGGTCGAGCGCTTTCTGCCCGGTCACGACTTCCGCCTGTTGGTCGTTGGCGGCCAGCTGGTGGCAGCCGCTCGCCGCGAGCCCCCCCAGGTCCTGGGCGACGGCCAGCACACCATCCGCGAGCTGGTGGACATCGTCAACCAGGACCCCCGCCGCGGCTCGGGCCACGGCACGGCGCTGACCAAGGTGCGTCTGGACGATATCGCCATCGCGCGCATCGCCAGCGAAGGCCTGACGCCTGACAGCGTGCCCGCCCAGGGCCAGCGCGTGGTGCTGCGCAACAACGCCAATCTGTCCACCGGCGGCAGCGCCACCGACGTGACCGATGACGTGCACCCCGAAATCGCCGCCCGCGCCATCGAGGCCGCACAGACCATAGGCCTGCATATCTGCGGTGTGGACGTGGTCTGCGAAACTATGCTCAAGCCCCTGGAAGAGCAAAGTGGCGGCATTGTGGAAGTCAACGCCGCTCCAGGCCTGCGCATGCACCTGGCGCCCTCCTTCGGCCGTCCCCGCAATGTGGGCGTGCCCATGGTGGACGAGCTGTTCGCGCCCGGTGATGACGGCCGCATCCCCCTGGTCGCCGTCACCGGAACCAACGGCAAGACCACGACCACGCGCGTGATCGCCCATCTGTTCACCTCGCATGGCTGGCGCACTGCCATGACCAACACCGATGGCGTGTACGTCAACGGCCGCCAGATCGACAGCGGCGACTGCTCCGGCCCCAAGAGTGCGCGCAACGCCCTCGCCCACCCCGAGACCGATGCAGCCGTGCTGGAATGCGCACGCGGCGGCATCTTGCGCGAAGGCCTGGGCTTTGACCGCTGCCAGGTCGCCGTGGTCACCAATGTGGGCGAAGGCGACCATCTGGGTCTGAACTTCATCACCACCAAGGAAGATGTCGGCGTGCTCAAGCGCGTCATCGTGCAGAACGTGGCTCCCACGGGCTATGCCGTGCTCAACGCCGCCGATCCGCTGGTCGCGGCCATGGCCCATGTCTGCCCCGGCAAGGTCATCTTCTTTGCCGCAGACCGCCACCACCCCGTCATGGCCACGCACCGTGCCCAGGGCAGCCGCGTGGTCTATGTCGATGGCGACGCCATCGTGGCTGCAGAAGGTTCCTGGCGCGAGAGCATCGCGCTGCGCGACATTCCGCTGACCCGCAACGGCACCATCACCTTCCAGGTGGAAAACGTCATGGCCTCCATCGGCGCCGCCTGGGCGGCCGGCCTGCCCTGGCAGACCATCCGCCGCGGTCTGGCCGGCTTCCTCAACGACAGCGACAACGCCCCTGCCCGCTTCAACGTGATGGATTACAAGGGCGCCACCATCATTGCCGACTACGGCCACAACCCGGACGCCATTCGCGCGCTGTCCCAGGCCGTGGAAGCCATGCCTGCCAAGCGCCGCAGCGTGGTGATCTCGGGCGCCGGCGATCGCCGCGACCAGGACATCACCGAACAGACCCAGATTCTGGGCAAGGTGTTCGATGATGTGGTGCTTTATCAGGACGCCTGCCAACGTGGCCGCGTGGATGGCGAAGTGCTGGCCCTGCTGAAAAAGGGCCTGGAAGGCGCGCCGCGCACCAGCTACAGCACAGAGATCCATGGCGAGTTCCTCGCCATCGACCATGCCCTGGCCCGCCTGCAGCCCGGCGACCTGTGCCTGGTGCTGGTGGATCAGGTGGAAGAAGCTCTGGAGCATCTGCGCAAGCATGTGAATGGACAGTGACCCCCTGAGGCGCTGACGCGCCTTCCCCCTGAGGGGGACGAGGGCCTCGCCGCGAGGCGGCGCGGCCGGCCAGGCTCTTGCCTGCCATCTCTCGCTTGAGCAAGTGCCCATGTTCCAGCCCAGGAGCCGTGCATGAACCCTCGGCACCTCCATACCGACCCGGCCTTGCGCCGGGTTTTGTCATTGAAGTCACAGCACTTTGCACCTGCAGCAGGGCTTGGGCGGCGGTTTTCACGCATGGTCTGAGGCGGCAGACGACGTATGATGCGCACGCATATCAGCAGCGCCCACCCCATGACCTTGCAACAGCTTCGCCGCATAGCCACCTGCCTGCTGGGCCGGTGCGTGCTGGCATGGATGGCACTGTCCATGGGAGTGGCGGCGGCCGCTCCACTGATCCAATCTCAGGGGCTTGAGCTGATCTGCACCAGCACCGGCGCGGTCAAGCTGATCGTCAAGGGCGAAGACGGCGGCAGTGCCCTGGGTGCGGGCCACCTCGATTGCCCCATGTGCCTGCCCCATGCAGCACCGCCTCCGCCCGCGCTGCAGCTGCCGCCCCCTACCCAGTCGCCGCTGTGGCATGCACTGCAGCCTGTGCAGCGCGCACGCATCGCCTCCCTTACCGCCGCGCCCCTGCCTGCGCGCGGACCGCCCGGCGCTTATCTCTGAACGTTTCCCGGCTCCGGCGCAGCACTGACATGCGCTGGCCGCCATTCGTTTTGCAGGACATCGCGGCTTGCCGCATGTCCCGAGGTAAGCATCCATGAACAAGATTTTTCTGCCACTCGTGGTCGGTGGCATCGCCTGGCCGTGCCTGGCCCAGACTGCCACCGAATCCAGCGATCTGCCCGAGCGCAGCCGGACCCTGGGCGTGGTCACCGTCAACGGCGGCCAGCCCAGCTCGCTGCCCACGCAGATTCCGACCACCATCGAAGGCATCACGCGCGAGGAGATAGAGACCCGCATCAATGCCACCGACAGCGAAGATGCCCTGAAATATCTGCCCAGCCTGCTGGTGCGCAAGCGCTATATCGGCGACTACAACCACGCCATCCTCTCCACGCGGGCTTCGGGCACGGGCAATAGCGCGCGCTCGGCCGTCTATGCCGACGGCATTCTGCTGTCCAACTATCTGGGCAACGGCATTGCCAACGGCAGCAACTACGCACCGCGCTGGGGCCTGGTGACGCCCGAGGAGATCGAACGCGTCGACGTCATGTACGGCCCGTTCTCGGCCGCCTACCCCGGCAATTCCGCCGGCGCCGTGGTGGACTATGTGACGCGCATGCCCGACAAGCTCGAAGCCCATGTGGCGGCGGGCTATGCCCACCAGAGCGCCGGCGTGCTGGGCAGCAGCGGCCATTACCGCAGCTGGAATACCAGCGCTTCCATAGGCAGCAGAAGCGGCGACTGGTCGTACTGGATCAATCTGAGCCGCAGCGACAGCCAGGGCCAGCCCATGACCTTCCCCACCGTGCTGCAGTCCGCCGGCGTGGCGGGCGGTGCCGGCACGCGCGTGACTGGCGCAATCGCCGGGCTCAGCACCACCAACCAGCCCTGGTACATCCTGGGTGCGGGCACGCAGTACCGTACCAGGCAGGATCACGCCAAGATCAAGCTGGCCTATGACATCACGCCCACGCTGCGCGCCAGCTACACGCTGGGCTGGTGGCAGAACAGCGCCCGAGGCAGCTCCGAGACCTATCTGCGCGGGCCGGACGGCCAGCCGGTTTACAGCGGCAATATCAATATCGACGGCAAGACCTACAAGCTGGCAGACACCGCATTCGGACTGAGCCAGGACCAGCAGACCCACACCATGCATGGCGTCTCGCTCAAAAGCCATACCCAGGGCGAGCTCGACTGGGAGCTCAGCGCCAGTCTCTATGACTACGGCAAGGATCAGCAGCGCGTGCCCATCGTGGCCCAGCCGGCTGCCAATCTGGGCGGCAAGGGCACGCTGCAGGATCAGGACGGCACGGGCTGGAACACGCTGGCTGCCAAGGGCACATGGCGGCCGCAGGGAATGAAAGGCGCACATATCGTGGATTTCGGCCTGGGCCGCGATGCCTACAAGCTCAACATCGGCAAATACAACGTGCTCGGCGACTGGCAGTCCGGCCCGGCCAACGAGCAGTCCATCGTCAGCCAGGTCGGCGGCAGGGCCGAGACCCGCTATGCCTGGGCACAGGACAGCTGGCAGCTGGCCAGAGACTGGAAGGCCGTGCTGGGCCTGCGCTGGGAGGACTGGACGGCCAGCCAGGGCCACACCGCCACGGCCAGCAGCCAGCTGAGTTACGCCCAGCGCAGCGAATCGCATTTCTCGCCCAAGGCCGCGCTGGCCTATCAGCTGGCCCGCAGCACCATGCTCAAGGCATCGCTGGGCCGTGCCGTGCGCTTTCCCACGGTGGGCGAGCTGTATGGCGCGACCTCTGGCGGCGCGCTGTCCTTCATCAACGACCCGAATCTGAAACCCGAAAAGTCCTGGACGGGCGAGCTGACGGCCGAGCAAGACCTGGGCAATGGTTTGCTGCGCGCCACCTGGTTCCACGAGCGCACGCGTGATGCGCTTTACAGCCAGCTGATTGCCGGCACAACCATCTCTGCGGTGCAGAACGTGGATCAGGTCAGGACCTCGGGGCTGGAGCTGGCTTACTCGGCGCAATCGGTGTGGATTCGGGGGCTGGACCTGGGCGGCAGCCTGACCTGGGCCAATTCGCGCATCACGGCCAATGCCGCCAATCCGGCCAGCGTGAGTAAATGGCAGCCGCGCGTGCCGCGCTGGCGTGCCACGGCCTGGGCCACCTACAAGCCCGATGAACGCTGGGCCCTGACGGTGGCCGCGCGCTACAGCGGGCGCCAGTACTCGAATCTGGACAACAGCGATGCGCATGCCGACACCTATATGGGTGCCAGCCAGTATTTCAGCGTCGATCTGCGGGCCCGCTATCAGATCGACAGACAGCTATCGGCAGCCTTTGGCATAGACAACGCCAACAATGCCAGGTACTGGAACTTCCATCCCTATCCGCAGAGAACCTTTAGCGCTTCCCTGCGCTGGGACCTTTAAGCGGCCACAAGCCTGTGGGTCTTGCGCATCCTGAATGTACCCAGGCAGGCCAGCAGCGCCAGGGCCAGGCCCAGCACGCAGGCACCTTGCCAGCCGTCGATGCGCCAGGCGAGAGTCCCCAGTGCCGAGCCCGCCGCCGCGCCCGTGAAATAGCCCGTCATATAGACGGCATTCATGCGGCCGCGCGCCGCGGGCAGCAACTGGGCCACCGTGGCCTGGTTGGTGATGTTCAGGCATTGCAGGCCCAGATCGATCACCACCATGCCCAGCACGAACCAGCCCAGATGTGCTCCGCCCACCCACAGCAGGGGCCAGGATAGCAGCAGGGCCAGCGCCCCGATGGCGCAGCTCACGCGCCCAAGACCCTTGTCCACCAGCCGCCCCGCCTGCGTGGCCACCAGGGCACCCGCCGCGCCGGCCAGACCGGTCAAACCGATCTGCCCATCATCCAGGCCCAGGGGACCGCTGGACAACTGCAGCGCCATGGTCGAGAACAGCACGCTGACCGAGGCAAACGCCAGCGCGCTGACCAGGGTACGCTGGCGCAGACCCGGCTGGCTGCGCAGCAGATGCCACATGCTTCTCAGCACCTGTGGATAACTGACAGGGCTGGGGTTGCGCGATGCCGGCAGCGCCTTCCACAGCCACAGCGCCACCACGGCCATCACCAGCGCAGCGCCCTGGTAGACGGCCTGCCAGCCCCAGGCCTCAGAGACCATGCCGGCCACGCTGCGGGCCAGCAAGATACCCAGCAGCAGACCGCTCATCACCCAGCCCACGGCCCGCCCGCTTTGCCCCGGCTGGGCCAGTGCCGCCGCCATGGGCACCAGCACCTGGGCCGCAACCGAGAACAGGCCCGCCATCAGCGTGCCCAGCAGAAACAGATCGAACTGGCCCGCCAGGCCGCACAGCGCCTGCCCCAGGGCCGCCAGCAGCATCAGGCTCACCGCCAGGCCGCGGCGCTGCAGCTTGTCGCCCAGAGGGGCCAGCAGCAGCAGGCCTGCCGCATAGGCCACCTGGGCCAGTGTCACGCTGGTCGCGGCCGCCGACTCGCTGACCAAGAAGTGAGCGGCAATCGAGTGCAGCAGCGGCTGGTTGAAATAATTGCCGCCTGCACACAGGCCGCAGGCCAGTGCCATCAACAAAAGGGAGGAAGCGCTCAGACCGGGCGCGGAAACGTTCACCGACATAGATAACAGCCACATCCGGCGGATGCGGCGCTTGCATGGAGCCACCACCCGAGGGGCAGTCGCTGATCAAAGAGGGAGTTCGGAAGTCCGGCATGCGCTGTGTCATGCCTGTGGCAGCGTCTCAGCTGCCGGCGCCCGCCAGCAGGTCGGGGCAAACCGTGATGCAATACAGAAAGCTCTGCAGCAGCCGGTATTGTCTTCAGGCCGGCTTCCGGTCTCACGTCCGAGGCACAATGCCCTGCCAGAATCCAAGGGTTAACCCTAGACAACCTATGCGTACCACCATGAAATTGCTCTCCGCCGTTCTGGCCCTTGGGGCCGCCACCGTAGGAACCATGGCCTTTGTCGGCATGAGCCATGCCGAACAGATCGGCGCCGTGGATACCGTCTTCAAGTGGATTGGCCCGGATCACAAGATCGTGGTCGATGCCTATGACGACCCCAAGGTGCCGGGCGTGACCTGCTATGTCTCGCGCGCCAAGACCGGCGGCATCAAGGGCGGCCTTGGTCTGGCCGAGGATCGCTCGGAGGCGTCTATCGCCTGCCAGGCCACGGGCAGTATCCAGTTCCCCGCGCCGCTCAGGCAGCAGGAAGAAGTGTTTACCGAGCGCACCTCGCTGCTGTTCAAGCGCCTGCGTGTGGTGCGCATGGTCGATGCCAAGCGCAATGCCCTGATCTATATGACCTACTCGGACCGGGTGATCGAGGGCTCGCCTCAGAACAGCGTCACCGCCGTGGCCGTGCCCCAGGGCACGGCTATCCCGTTGAAATAGAAATCAGAGCAGGCTGAGCTTGTGCAGCCTGCGTTTGAGGCAGTTTTGACTCAAGGCCAGGCCCCGCGACCTACTGACTGAAAATCAGGCCGCCAGCGTCCAGCGCCGGCGGGCGCAGCAAATCCTCATTCACGCCCATGGCCTGGCTGGCGCGCTCCACGGCCTGCCAGAGCCCGGCGGGCATCTGCAAGATGGCTTCGGGGGACTGCGCATCGTCGATCCAGTGGCTGATCTGCAGATGCTGTTCATGAGTGAGCAGGTCCAGGTGCAGCATTTCATCGATGGTTTTCATGGTGTTCCTCCCTGCTTGTGAAAGCCGGCGCTGTACAACCCACGCCCGACTTGTCTATCCAATATAGGGGCAAAAACCGCCGCCGCAAGCAAAATCATTGTCAAGAAAACCATAGCTGCCTGCGACTGTCATTCAAGCGCTACAGCGTGCTTGGCGCTTGAGCCGCGGACGGATCGGGCGGCGGCTGCCCGCCGGCCTTGCAGGCGTCGACAAAGGCCTGCAGCGCGGGCGAGCGGCGCTTGCCGGCGCGCTGCACCAGAGAGAAGTTGCGCCACATTCGCGGCAGCGTGGTGGGCAGAATTTCGAGCGCCCGAGCCTGCAGCTGTGACTGCACCAGCACGCGCGACAGACAGCTGATGCCCAGCCCCTGCTCGACACAGCGTGCAATCGCCTCGGAACTGCCCAGCGTGGCGCTTGCAGGCAGCTGGTGCAGATGCGGCAGCAGCGCATGCTCGACCATCTCGCGCGTGCCCGAGCCCGCCTCGCGCAGCAGCCATGCCGCCTTGCGCAGCGCTGCCACGCCCAGCGGCTTGCTGCGCGCCTGCTCGGCCAGCGGGTCCTGCGGCGATGCCACGATGACCAGTTCATCGCGCAGCCAGGGCTCGACCTCCAGCCCCTGCCAGTGGCTGCTGCCCTCGATCAGGCCCATGTCGACCTCCATGGCCAGCACGGCTTCGCCCACTTCCTGGGTGTTGGCGATCTGCAGGTCCACGCGCACCAGCGGATGCGAGCGTGCCAGCCGCGCCAGCACTTCGGGCAACGCATAGGTGCCGATGGTGGTGCTGGCAGCCACGCGCAGGCGCACCGGCATATTGGCCGCACGCGCGGAAAACGTCTGTTCTATGCCTCTTGCCTGCTCCAGCACGCTCAGGGCCTGGGGCAGCAGCGCGCGGCCGGCATCGTTGAGCACCAGGCGCTTGCCCACGCGCTCGAACAGTTGCACGCCCAGGCCTTGTTCCAGCTGCTGCAGCGCGGCACTGGTGGCCGACTGCGAGAGCGCTACGGCCTCTGCGGCAGCCACCGTGGTCCCGCTTTGAGCCACGGCGCAGAAGATCTCGAACTGACGCAAGGTGAGATGCAGCATGACGATGATTCGTATATTCGTATCGACAACAGCAGGCTAGCCAGTAGCCCCTGCCCCCAGCCGAAAACGGGCAACCAGCCTCTCCAGCATCGGCTCATCCAATCAATGATTGAGTCGATTTGCAGGAGCCAGAAAGCCCAATCTACCTGTTTTATAGGTTGATCTTACAAAAACTATTAGTTATACAAATATAACCAAGAAATCTAAAGTGACCTCCATGCCGGCAATCAGACCTGTTGTCTTGCCTGCTGCGAAAGGTCACGATGAACACTACAACACTGAAAAACTCCGCACCCTCGCAAGGCTGGATGCACAAGACCGGCGGGATGATTCCGGGCCTGCTGCTGGCGGGCGCCATCGCTGCCGTGGCCACCTGGGCCGCGCAGTTTCCGGCCATCAGGAACAACGGACTGAGCGCGCTGACGCTGGCCATCATCATCGGCCTGCTGGTCGGCAACACCGTCTATCCCGCCATCGCCAGCCAGTGCGCCAGCGGCATCGCCTTCACCAAGGCCCGCCTGCTGCGCACCGGCATCGTGCTCTACGGTCTGCGCCTGACCTTCCAGGACATCGGCCAGGTCGGCATGGCCGGCGTGGTGATCGATGCACTGGTGCTGTCCAGCACCTTTTTGCTGGCGCAGTGGATAGGCCAGAAACTGCTGGGCATGGACAAGCGCACCACCATGCTGGTGGGAGCCGGCGCTTCCATCTGCGGCGCGGCCGCCGTGCTGGCCACCGAGCCCGTGGTCAAGGGGCGCGCCGAGGACGTGGCCGTGGCCGTGGCAACCGTGGTGGTGTTCGGCACCATAGGCACTTTTCTCTACCCGGCGCTGTTCCACTGGAATGCCGAGTACGGCTGGATAGACACCAGCATGCAGCAGTACGGCGTTTTCGTCGGCTCCACCGTGCATGAGGTGGCCCAGGTCGTGGCCGCCGGCGAGGCCATAGGCAGCCAGGCTGCGGACACGGCCGTGATCGCCAAGATGGTGCGCGTGATGATGCTGGCGCCCTTCCTGCTGGTGCTGTCCATGTGGCTGACACGCAGCGAACGGGCCCTGGGCGTGAACGACGGCCAGCCCGGCAACCGGATCACCATTCCCTGGTTTGCCGTGGGCTTCGTGGCCATGGCCGGCGTCAACTCCCTGGGCGTGCTGCCCAAGGAAGTGGTCAGCGTTGGCATTCAACTCGACAACGCGCTGCTGGCCCTGGCCATGGCCGCTCTGGGCCTGACCACCCATATCCGCGCCGTGCGTGCTGCGGGCACCCGGCCGCTGATTCTGGCCCTGGCGCTGTTTGCCTGGCTGCTGATCGCCGGCCTGGCATTGAACCTCTGGATTCCAACACTGTTTTGATAGCGGCTTGCGCCTGACTGGATTAGAACTAGAACATCTACAGGTCTGAAACCCTTTGAAAGAGAGCGCTTGTCGCTCTCTTTTTTTGCTGCATAAATACAAGGGAATACCCTTGCTATAAATGCAGACTCAATTAGTTTGAATTGCAAATTAATTGAGCAAGCATCAAAATTTGGCCATGTCTTTTGCCGATGCTCCCTCCCGCGACCGCCTGGGCTTTCTCATGGTCACCCTGACCCGCCAATGGCGGCGTTTTGTCGAAGAACAGCTGGCCGCCAGCGGCCTGACCGACGCCACCTGGACGCCACTGTTGCACCTGCGCGCCTGGGGCGACGGCGTGACGCAAAAGGAGCTGGCCGAGCGCGTGGGCCTGGACGGCTCCAGCCTGGTGCGCCTGCTGGACATTCTCGAAGGCAAGGGCTGGGTGGAGCGCCGCGCCGATGCGGCCGACCGCCGCAGCAAGCGCATCTTTCTCACGGCCGAAGGCAATAGCGCCGTGGACCATGTCCGCGCCACCATGCTGGAGGCCGAGCTCAGCCTGCTGCAGGACCTTGAGGACTGCGAGGTCGAAGCCATGCTGGACGGCGTCAACAAGATTCGCGCCCGCATCGAGCAGATGCACGAGCAGCACTCAGCCCAGGCCCAGCCCGGCACCGAGGAGCGCGCATGAGCGTGGCTGCCTACGACCGCCTGCTGGAGAGCGCCACGCGATGGGACTTTGACAGCGCCCGCCTGCGCCAGCATCTGCGCACGGCTTTTGCAGCCTGCATTGCCGTGTTCGCCGCCTGGGCCCTGGGGCTGGAACACCCGCAATGGGCGGGCATGACGGTCTGGGCCGCCTCCCAGCCGCTGCGCGGCCAGTTGCTGGAGAAAAGCTTTTTCCGCACCACGGGCACGCTGGCCGGCACGGCCGCCGGCGTGGTGCTGGTACTGGTGGCGAATGGCGATCTGCTCTGGCTAGTCACGGGACTGGCGGTGTGGATAGGCATATGCGCGGGCCTGGGCAATCTGCAGCGCAGCTTTGCCTCCTACGGCACCATGCTGGCCGGCTATTCGGCCTCCATGGTGGCCTTGCTGGACAACGGCAACCCCACCCATGTCTACGCGCTGGGCTGGGATCGTTTGTTCACGGCGCTGACCGGCGTGGCCGCCGCCCTCGTCGTGGGCTGGCTGTTCACGCCCGTGGGCGCCGAAATCCCCGGCGACGGCAGGGTACGACGACTCTGCGCGCGTCTGCTGCGCGATATCGCCGATGCGGCACAGGCCACGGCCAACGGGCATAGCGCCCTCAGCCCCAGGGACCTGGCCGAGCGACTGGCCGTGATGGCTGCCATCGAGGAAGGACTGGACCCGCATGCCGCCGGCTCGCAGCGCTCGCGCCGCGCCGTGCGGGCGCTGCGCCGCCTGATCAATACCCAGATCTCGGCCCTGCTCTGGCTGCGCGACAGCACGGGCAAGACCATCACTCCCGAGTTCTCGCCCGACCAAGCCCAGGCCATGACGGCTGCACTGGAGCAGGCCGCCAAGCTGCTGGAAACCCAGCCCGCCCCGCTGGCCGCCATCGACGCCATCGCCACGGCCCGCAGCGCCGCAGCGGGCTGGGGTCATGCCGAGGAAATCCTGGGCAATATCGGCCTGGCCCTGCAGGCCCATTTCGTGGCCGCCAGCGACCTGACTCTGCCGGCCCACCATCGCGCACGCCAGTTGCCCGTGGTCCTGCACAGCGACTGGGTGGGTGCGCGCAGGGCCATGCTGCGGGCCTTCAGCTCCATCTTTCTGGTCGGCCTGATCTGGGTACTCACTGGCTGGCATGGCGGCGCCTATATGTTGCTGGGCCTGTCGGTGATGATCACCGTGTTCTCCTCGTTCGAGAACCCGGCCTTCACCATGCGCTTTGTGATTCTGGGCCAGGCCATGGGCGCGGGCGTGGCGCTGGCCTGCCAGTGGTTTGCCTGGCCGTTTGCCAACAGCCAGTTGCAGATGGTGCTGATGATGCTGCCCTTCATCTTCCTTGGCGCCCTGCTTCTCAGCCACCGCCGCACCACGCTGTACGGCTTTGACTGCAATATGGTGATCCTGCTGGCGCTGTCGCCGCATTTCCCCTATCAGCTCGATGTGGGCCACTCGCTGTCCATGGCTTTTGCCATCGTCACCGGCCCGCTGGCCGGCTGGGCCGCCTATCGCTTCATCCTGCCCGTCACCGCGCAAGGCAGGCTCAACGGCCTGCGCGCCATGATGGTTCATGAGCTGCAGGACATGGCCTCCGCCCCCGTGCACGCCCGCGACGTGCGCGTGTGGCGCGCCCGCCTCTACCACCGCCTGCTGCGCCTGGTGCGCGCCTCCGAAAAAGTCAGCGCCCCCGCAGTGCAGGACGCGGCCGACTGCGGTCTGGCCGCGCTGCGGGTGGGCAAGGCCGTGCTGATCCTGCACCAGTTGCAGGCGGATGTACTCCTGTCCGAAAGCAGCTTGCGCGGTGTGCGCAGCGCGCTGCAGAGACTGCAGCAACTGCCCAGCGCTCCCGCCAGGGCCGTGCCGCTGCTGCAAGCCCTGGCCCGGCGCATACAACAGCGCCAGCCCGAGCAGGCGCTGCAATTGCGGCTGGCCGCCCAGGACATCAGCGAGCACCCGGCCTTCTTTGCCTCCAGCGCCGCGTTGCGCTGACCGCTTCAGCGGCCGCCCGATAGATGGGCGGCAATCGCCGCCTCGCTGACACCATAGAGCTCAGCCAGCGCTGCGGGCATGGCCACGGCGCGCGGCTCGCCCACGCCCAGCAGCCGCCCATGGCCCAGCAGGGCGATCCGGCTGGCCACACGCAAGCCATGCTCGGGCTGGTGGGTGGACAACAGCATGGCCATGCCCTGGGCGCTCAGCGCCTCGATCTGCTCCAGCACGCGAATCTGGTTACCGAAGTCCAGGCTGGCCGTGGGCTCGTCCATGACCAGCAGCGCCGGCTCCTGCGCCAGCGCGCGTGCAATCAGCACCAACTGCCGCTCGCCGCCGCTGAGCTCGGTGTAGCGGCGTGCGGCCAGATGGGCGATCTGCAGCCGTTCCATGCAGGCCAGTGCCATGGCACGGTCTGCGCCGGAGGGTCTGGCCAGCAGGGGCAGGCGCGCAGCGCGGCCCATGAGCACCATGTCCAGCGCCTCGAAGGCAAACACCCCGGCCTGGGCCTGAGGCACATAGCCGACGCGGCGCGCAAACTCCGCGCGCGGCCAGTGCTGTACCGGCTGGCCCTGCACCAGCACCCGACCCGCCAGCGGCGGCAGCAGGCCCAGCACCGTGCGAAACAGCGTGGTCTTGCCACAGCCGTTGGGGCCGAGCAGACACAGCACCTCGCCCGTAGCAATCGACAGATCCACGGATTCGCTGACCACGCTGCGGCCATGGCCGGTGCTCAGACCCTGCAAGTCCAGCACCGCCATCAGGCATCTCCTTCACGGCGACCCGTGCGGGCCAGCAGATACAGAAAGAATGGTGCACCGACCAGGGCCGTCAGAATGCCCAGTGGCAGCTCGATACGCGCCATGGTGCGGGCCAGCGTATCGGCAGCCACCACAAAGCCCGCGCCCAGCAGGGCCGAAGCCGGCAGCAGGCGCACGAAATCAGGACCGACCAGCAGGCGCGCCACATGCGGAACCACCAGTCCGACCCAGCCGATGATGCCGGCCAGCGACACGGCCGCCGCCGTGCCCAACGTGGCGCCAACCACCAGCACCAGGCGCAGCCGCCCGACCGGCACGCCCAGAGCCCGCGCTTCCTCATCGGGCAGAGCCAGCAGATTGATGCGCCAGCGCAGCAGCAGCAAAGGCAGCAAGGCCGCCAGCATCACGGGTGCCGTGGCGGCCACTTCCTGCAGCGTCACGGCCGACAGTCCGCCCATGAGCCAGAAGGTGATGGACGGCAGCTGGGTGTTCGGGTCTGCCAGGGTCTTGATCAGGGCGATGCCGGCACCCAGCAAAGCGCCCAGCGCAATACCGGCCAGTACCAACACCAGCACCGGATCGTGCCTGCGCACGCAGGCGCTGATGAGCACCACGACAGCCACGGCGACCAGTCCGCCGCCAAAGGCCAGCCACTGCACGGCAAACATCGACAGGCCCAGATAGATGGCGACGACGGCGCCCAGGCCGGCACCGGCCGAAACGCCCAGAATGTCAGGCGATACCAGCGGGTTGCGAAACATGCCCTGGTAGGCCGCACCGGCTGCAGCCAGCATCGCACCGACCGCCATGCCGGCTGCGATGCGCGGCAGCCTGATATTCCAGAGCACGGTTTCGGCCGCTGGCGGCAGCGGCGAAGCCGCCCCCGTGGCCCGAGCCCACAATGCTTCGGCCAGCTGTGCCGGCGCGAGCGCAAACTGGCCCGAGCACAACGCCCACAGCAGCACCATAGCCAGCAAGAGCAGGGCCAAAGGCCAGCCCCAGGCCGTGCTGCTACGAACATGGCCGCGTTGATGGCTGCGGCTTGCCTTGCTCCTCAAAATAGAGCTGTCACCGATTACCCTGTCTGGGCTAGCGCCGAATAGCTTCATAAAACCAGAGACACTCAGCGCGCGACTTCCAGCAGCGCTTGCAACTGTGCCGACGACAGCTGGACGCCATAGAACAACGCATAGAACTCGCGCACCGCCTGCTCCAGGGGCTTGGCGCCCTGCCGCGCGAGCCGGCCCGGATGCAACTTCTCAGCCAGCCAGCGCACTCCGATCAGCCGGTTCACGCTGGGCGGGCCGTCCAGCCAGCCAAAGGGCAGCACAGGCGCGCAGTGCACACGGCCGCTGCGCACGGCGCTGACGCCACGCCACAAGGGGTCCTGGCGCACGCGCTCGGCAAAGCCCGCCTCCTGGGTCAGTATGACTTCGGGGTCCCAGGCCAGGATCTGCTCCATGGAGACGCGCGTGAGTCCGCCCCTGCCTGGGCCGCCACATTGCGGCCGCCCGCATAGTCGATCACCTCGACATTGATGGAGCCGGCCAGCCCGGTTTCCAGACCGTTGGTGCCCCGCCCCAGATAGACGCGCGGCCGGGCCTGCTCATCGAGACCGGCAGTCACGGCTCGCACCAGACCCGCGACCTCGTCCGCATGGCGGGCCAGGGTCTCGCCACGCCCGGCCGCACCCAGCAAAGCTCCCACCTCGCGCAGCTGGCGCGCATGGTCGCCCAGGCTGCCTTGTACCAGCACGCAGGCCAGGCCCGTCTGGCGCGCCAGGCGCTCTGCGGCTGAGACATGGGTGGCGTCGGAAGTCCCGGAGTCCAGTACCAGATCGGGTTGCAGAGCCAGCAGCTTTTCGAGCGGCAGCGTGCTGCCACGGCCCGACAGGCGCCCAAGATAGGGCAAGGCCTGCAGTGGCGCACCCAGATGGGCGCGCGCTGCATCGCCAAGCTGCATGGGCCAACCCAGCAACTGCTGCGGCGCCAGCGCTGCCAGCAGCACGCCGGCCGGCGGCCCCGAAGCGAAGACCCGGCCCGGCCGTGCCGGCAGCGAGCCAAAGCGGGCGGCAATGACGGAGCGATCATCCTGCGCCCAGGCCGCTCCTGGCTGAACGCCCAGGGCCAGCGCTCCCGCAGAGGCCTGCAGCCATTGGCGACGCGTCAGCATGACCTGTCTCCCTGGTCTTCGCGCTCCAGCTGCTGCCGGCACCACTGCAGCAGCGCTTGCTCATCGACCGGCAGGCCGACAAAGGCGCCACCGGTAAATTCCTGCCAGCCGGCTTCATGCCGGGCGGCGACCGCCGTGATCATGGGAATGCCGGCCTCGACAAAAGCAGCGATCTCCTGGACAAAACCGCCGCCTGCGGCTTCGAGCTGGCCAAAGCAGTTGACGACGGCCAACTCCACGCCATCGGCCAGCGCCTGGCGCAGCACCACGCTGGCCCGGGCCAGGGCCTGAGGGTTAAGGCTGCAGGCCCGCGAAGCCGCCCCCAGATCCTCGGTCATCTCGAATTGCTGGCCGCTGCGCAGATCCACGAGGCGCATGCACTTGTTGCCATTGGCATAGCGGCTCTGCCGGTGCACCAGCCCGCCCACGCAGCGCCCCGACTGCTGCAGCCGCCGCGCCACGCTCTCCAGCATGGCTTCGATATCGTGCCGGTCATCGGGAAAGATCACTGCCGCCAGCGGCGGCCGGTCAGGATAGGGGCTCATGCAGCTCCTTCGATCATGTCTGTCCATCGGCGCCGGTGTTCATGCCGGCGGGTACGCTGTCGCGCGCAAACACCCAGGGGCCGCCTGCGCCGCTGGCGGCTTCGAGTACATGCTGGCCGGCCGCCGACAGCAGATACTCGGCCAGCAGGTTCACCGTCCGACGCTGCTCCGGCGTGGCCGGATGGCGCGGGCCGGGCGTGAGCAGCACATAGGGTCTGCGCATCAGCGGATCGCCATGCAGCAGCAGCTCTATGCCGGGAGCGCCCATCTTGCCGAAAGCCAGGGGAATATGGCCGACCACGGCATAGGCCTGCTCGCGCGCCGCCAGCTCCAGCACGGCCTGCGGGCGCGGGCCGGTGTCGGCGCGCAGCCAGCGCGCATCGGGGCGTATGCCGCCGCGCCGCCACAGACGCTGCACCACGGTATAGCTGCCGGGATCGCGCAGCGCGATAAAGGGGGCGCCGGTTTCGGCAATGCGCCGCAGCGCCTGCGTGCCGTCAGCGACCGAACGCACGCCGGCGGGGTCATGAGCGGGGCCGGCAATGACATGCTGGTTCCAGCCCCAGACGCGCGCAGCACCCGCCATGCCGCTGGCCTCCAGTGCCATGGCTTCGTCGCTGGCGTGAATCAGCAGCATCTGCGCCTGGCCGCGCGCGAAGGCGGGCACCACGCCCTCCTTGGGCGCGGCCGCCACGGTGGTGACCGGCATGGCCAGGGCCTGGCTGGCCTGTTCGGCCACGCGCGGCCACACGCCGCACAGCACGAGTCCGCCCACGGCTGCCACCTGTACGCCTGTGCTCGCAGCGGGTTTTGCTCCCGCCGCCAGGGCCGGGCCACCGGCCATGCCCAGGGCAGCCAGACTCCGCAGCCAGTCACGCCTTGCCAGCGATGTCTGAAGCAGGTGTTCCATGGCCATCAGAACCGGTAGCCCAGGTTCATGTACCAGCTGCGGCCAGGCATGGGCAGACCGTCTGCCAGCTGATACCACTTGTCGCCCAGATTGGCCACGCCGAAGTCCAGCGTGGTGTCCGGACGCGGCAGATAGCGCGCGCGCAGATTGGCCACGCCGTAGCCGGCCATCTGATAGACCTGTGCCTGGCCGCTGGCCGACAGCGGTACCTTGCGGCCCTGTTCTGCCTCCAGCTCGGCACGCAGCTGCCACTGGGCTTGCGGACTCCATTGCAGGGCGGCAGTCAGACGCTGACGCGGCGTGTCAGTCAAGGTGATGCTGCGGTCGCTGAGATTGGTGCGGCTCAGATAGGTGTAGCCCGCATGCAGAGCCCATTGGGCCGACAGTTGCTGCGCCAGAGACACCTCAAGACCGACATTGCGCGTGCGTCCCACGTTCTGCGCCTGGTTGCATGTCTTGCCGCCGCAGGCCGTGGAGTCCAGGACCATGGTCTGGATCTGGTCGCGCACCCGGCTGTAGAACACGGCCGCCTGCCCCTTGCCGCCCTGCCAGGGCTTGCCGCTCAGGCCCAGCTCCAGGTGGTTGGCCACCTCGGGCTTGAGGTCGGGGTTGGCCAGGGCCGTTCCCATGCGTGCCGAATAGCGGTCCTTGATGGTCGCAAAGCGGGTCTTGTGCGAGGCAATCAGATAGACCTCGTCGCCCTGGGCCGTGAGCGCATAGCTCAGGCGTGCCAGACCGTTGGTGGCGCTGGTGGAGCCCGTGGGCCACTGGTAGACCTGCTTGGCATCGCGCTGGTCGTGACTCAGGCCCAGCGTCAGGCGCCAACGCTCGGCCAGGGCGATGTGATCCTCGAGCACCAGCGAGGTGGTCACATCGCGGTAGTGCTTCTGCGGGTCCTTGCCCGAGGCCGCGTCGGTGTGCTCGTCCTGCTTGTAGTGGAAGGCCGCATGCAGCTCATGACCGGAGAAGGCGTAGTTGACCCACTCCAGGCTGGCCCCCTTGCTCACATCCTTGTAGCTGCTGGTCGGATCGTGGGCCGTGTAGCTGGCGTCCTTGTACATGTCGAGACCGTTTTTGTAGGTATCGTGGTACAGGCGGGTCTTGAGCACATTGCTGCTGTTCAGACGGGTGGTGCTCAGGAAGTACAGGCTGTCCTTGTCCCAATAGGGCCAGCGCCAGTAACGCACGGCGTTCTTCTGCGTGGACTGGCCGGTGTAGACGGGATTGCCCTTCTCGCCTTCCTGACGCACATAGCCAATGGCGTATTCGTCCGTGGCATTGGGCGTGAGTCCCAGCTTGAAGGACAGGCGCTTGTCGGTACGGTCCGCGTTCTCGCGCTTGCTGCCGGTATCGGTGGGCTGCTTTTTGTAATCCCTGAAGCCCCGGGGCAGAGGAAAACTGTCGGCATCCAGGTAGGAGGCGCCCAACTGGTAGTACCAGTTGCCCTGGTTGCCCCCCAGGTTGAAGCTCGCCCTGCGCTCGCCACCGCTGCCCACACCCAGGCGCACGTCGCCCTCGAAGGGCTTGGCCGGTTTTCGCGTGACCAGATTGACGGCACCGCCCAGCGTATTGGGGCCGTACAGCAGCGAGGCACCGGCCTTGGCCACATTGATCTCGGCCAGGTCGAAGGTGGTGAAACGGCCCAGATCCACATAGCCGTCATAGGGCACATACAGCGGCACGCCGTCCACAAAGATGGGCACCTGGCGCGAGTCAAAGCCCCGCAGACTGATCATTTCCTCGTTGCGGTTGTTGCGCGACAGGCTCACGCCGGGGAGATTGCGCACGGCATCGGCCACGGTGCCGGCATTGATGCGCTCCATCTCGGCACTGCCGACGCGCTGCATGTCGCCGGCCCCGAGCTCTTCGGCCTCGCGCCGCGCACTGACCTCCACCGTACCCAGCGTGAAAGTCTGACTGGCAGCTTCGGCCGCGGCCTGGGCCCAGACCGCACCCATGGGCGCGATGGCCAGCGCGCCCCACAACCAGCTGCGGCGAAGAACAAGACTCGGAGGATGGATCTGGGAAACCGTGAAGTGCAATGGCATGGCGCGGGCTGGAATTTGTTGTCGAATGTAAAAAATGTCGATTCTAGCCACCGCTATTCATTTATGGAATAACGATCAACAAACAGTCTCCATAAGCCGCACGGCATACATCACCCATGAAAAAGGCCACCCGAGGGTGGCCTTGCATCAAATGCCTCGCAGATTCAAACGCAGCTGATCGCCACGGCCTTGGCCACCAGATAGGCTTCCAGCGCCTCCGGGCCGCCTTCGGAGCCGTAGCCAGAGTCCTTGATGCCGCCAAAGGGCAGCTCGGCCGATGGCAGGGCAGGCTGGTTGATCCACAACATGCCGGCTTCCACATCCTGCGACAGCTGGTGCGTCGTCTTGAGCGAGCGCGTGAAGGCGTAGGCCGCCAGACCATAGGACAGGCGATTGGCCTCCTGAATGGCGTCTTCGATCCTGTCGAAGCCGCGAATCGCCGCCACGGGACCGAAAGGCTCCTGGTTGAAGATGTCGGCCGTCAAAGGCACGTCGGCCAGCACCGTGGGGGCAAAGAAGTTGCCGGCGGAGCCAAAGGATGCGCCGCCCGTCATCAGCTTGGCACCGCTTTGTTCGGCGTTCTGGATCAGCTGGGTCAGCGCGGTCACGCGACGCGGATTGGCCAGCGGGCCCATCTGCGTGCCCTGCTCCAGGCCGTTGCCGACCTTCAATGCCTCGGCATGGGCGACCATGGCGCGCGTGAACTCCTCGCGCACGCTGTTGTGCACCAGAAAGCGCGTGGGCGAGATGCAGACCTGGCCTGCGTTGCGGAACTTGGCCGCGCCCGCAGCCTTGACGGCCAGCTGCACATCGGCATCCTCGGCCACGATCACGGGAGCATGGCCGCCGAGTTCCATGGTGGAGCGCTTCATGTGCTGGCCGGCCAGCGCCGCCAGCTGCTTGCCCACGGCCGTGGAGCCGGTGAAGGTCACCTTGCGGATCACGGGGTGGGCAATCAGATATTCGGAAATCTGCGCGGGGTTGCCATAGACCAGACCCACGACACCGGCAGGAATTCCGGCATCGACAAAGCACTTGAGCAGGGCTGCGGGGGAGGCCGGAGTTTCCTCGGGTGCCTTGACCAGGAAGGAGCAGCCCGAAGCCAGGGCCGCGCCGATCTTGCGCACGATCTGGTTGACGGGGAAGTTCCAGGGCGTGAAGGCAGCGACCGGGCCCACGGGCTCCTTGATCACCAGTTGCTGCTGCTCGGGGCGACGCGAAGGCACGATGCGGCCATAGACACGCAGCGCCTCGTCGGCAAACCATTCGATGATGCCGGCGCCGGCAATGATTTCCACCTTGGCCTCGGCCAGCGGCTTGCCCTGCTCCTGCGTCAGCAGCGCGGCGATCTCGTCGGCACGTTCTTTCAACAGGGCTGCGGCACGGCGCATGATGGCACCGCGCTCATGGGCAGACACCTTGCGCCAGACCTGAAAGCCCTTGTCGGCCGCCGCCAGGGCGCGATCCAGGTCGGCAATATCGGCATGGGCCACGCGGCCAATCACCTCGCCGCTTGCCGGGTTGCGCACATCAATTTTCTTGCTGCTGGCAGCGTCCTGCCACTGACCGTCGATCAAAAGCTGGGTATCAGGATATGCAGTGCTCATCGCATGACTCATAGGTGTCGGCCGCCGCTATCCCCCTGCAGACTGGCGCGACCGGGTGTGACAAATGTTCAGGGGTTACCGAACAAATTCTAGTCATGCGGGCTCGGCACTCAGACAAAAGGGGGACAGCTGTCAGCAATCGACCTCATGCGCCCACGGCCAGGCGTCGCTCCACCTGCTCCATCAGCCCGCCCAGCCCCCCGGCGGACGATGCGGCCAGCCTGACCACCTCGCCCACCACGAACACGCAGGGGCTGCCCAGTCCGCTGCGAGCCAGCGCCTGCGTCATCTGCCCCAGCTCGGTCACCACTTGCTGCTGTGCCGGCAGACTGGCGTTCTGGACCAGAGCCACCGGAGTAGAAGCCGGCAGCCCGCCAGCCAGCAGCTGCTGCTGGATGACGGCGGCAGTGGCAACACCCATGTAGATCACCAGCGTCAGCCCCAGCATCCGGGCCGTGCCGGCCAGCAGTTGCCAGTCATGGCCGGCACTGCCTGGCTTGGCATGACCAGTGATGAATACCACGCCATGGGCATGGTCGCGATGGGTCAGCGAAACGCCCAGGCTGGTGGCTGCGGCCAGCCCGGCGGTGATGCCGTTGACCACTTCCACGGCGATCCCGGCCCGGCGCAGATGCTCGACCTCTTCGCCGCCACGGCCGAAGATGAAGGGATCGCCACCCTTGAGGCGCACCACCAGCTCACCTTGGCGAGCCGCCATGATCATGAGTTTTTCAATGAACTCCTGCGAGGTGCTCTCGCGCCCGCCGCGCTTGCCCACATGCACGATGCGGGCGCTTGCGCTGGCAAGCTTCACGATGTCGGCAGACACCAGGTCGTCGGCCAGCAGCAGCGTGGCGGACTGGATCAGCCTCAGCGCCTTGAGCGTGAGCAGCTCCGGATCGCCGGGGCCGGCACCGACCAGATAGCAGCGGCCCGCGGGCAGCAGGGAAGTGGCATGGCTGTTTGTCATGGCTGGCCTTTCATATGCATTGCCGGACATCGACATCTAGGCGGCAACCGACAGGCTTGCCGACTGCGGCGCAGGCGTCGCATGCACCAGTTGTTTGATCCTGGGAATGCAGGAGCCGCAGCGCGTGCCGCATCCCAGGGAAGACTTGAGCTGCGCGATCCGCTCGTCGGCGGAGCCCTCGCACGCGGTCAGTGCCGAGTTGATGCTGGCCTCATCCACATTCATGCAGGCACAGATCTGTGGCGACCGGGCAGGCATGGCGGCTGGCGGCCTGGCCCCCGAGGACAGCAGCAGACGCCCATAGCTTTGCACCGATTGCTCGTCGCGCAGTACCGGCCCCAGCCAGCGACCGGCGCTGGCATCGCCACAGAGCAAAAAGGCATCGAGCCTGGGCTCATCGGTCTGCCGGCCTATCGCCATGGCGCGGCTGCATTGGCGACGCGCGTCGGCATAGCGCATGGCCTGCGGGCCATCGAGCCGCAGCAGGCTGTGCAGCCGCGCCAGCACCTCGGCGCCGGGCTGCGCATAGGCTGCAGCGCGGAACTGCACGCCGGTGCGGCCCTGATCCGCTTTCTCCAGCGGCACGGCGCGTCCAAACAGCACGCAGCTGGCAAAGTCGAACTCGGCCATCAGTTCGCTCAGGGCCTGCCGAACCGACTGCACCTGCTGGTCATCAAGCCAGGCCATGCCCAGACAGGTCCAGGGCAGCTCGGCCTTGAGCAGCCTGACGGCCACATGCTTGAGCTCGGGCTGCTTGGAGCGCGGGCAGCGCTCGGGGGTGGTCAGGGCATTGACGCCCGCAAGCCGCTGCCCCTTGGAGCCCATGCCGCTCAGGTACATGCTGCCCCAGTGCATGGGCAGATAGAGCTGTGCGGGCTGCAAGCCAGGGTCCGCCTGCACGGGCAGCACGATGGCGCCATAGCGGTTGGACAGATGGACCAGATCGCCGTCCTGCAGCTGCTGCCTCTGCATGTCCTGGGGACTGACCTGCAGCTGAGGTTCGCTGGCATGGGCGAACAGACGCCCCAACTGGCCAGTGCGCGTCATGCCATGCCATTGATCGCGCAGGCGGCCGGTGTTGAGACTGAACGGATGCCGTGCATCGCGCGGCACGGCCGGCGTCTGCCAGGGCTGTGCATCAAAGCGTGCACGCCCATCCTCGGTCGCAAACACCGCATCGCCATACAGACGCTGCCGGCCCTGGCTAGCGCCTTGAGGCATGGGCCATTGCTGGGGTCCCTCGACCTCGAGCATCGCCCAGCTCAGACCCGTGATATCCAGATCGCGCCCTCGTGTGGACTCGCGATGCTCGTTCCAGATGGCTTCTGCACCCGCGTCGGCATTCGCAGTGTCATAGGGAAACAAGCTTGGCAGCGAGGGCCGCAGATGCTGCTCCAGGCGCCGCGCCAGCTGCACGCCTATCTGCCAGTCATGGCGTGCCGCCCCCGGCGCGACCACGGCGGCGCGCACCCGCGAGATGCGCCGCTCGCTGTTCGTGACCGTGCCCAGCTTCTCGCCCCAGGTGGAGGCTGGCAGCAACCAGTCGGCATAGGCCGTGGTCTCGGTCGCTGCAAAGGCCTCCTGCACCACCACCAGCTCGGCGCGCTCCAGCGCCCTGCGCACCATGGCCTGTTCGGGCATGCTCTGCGCGGGGTTGGTGCAGGCAATCCACAAGGCCTTGATCTGGCCGTCGGCAGCGGCCTCGAACATCTCCAGCGCTGACTTTCCGGGCTTCTGCGGAATCGACTCCACACCCCATAGCCGTGCCACTTCTGCCCTGTGCCCTGCGTTCGAAAGATCACGATGCGCGCTCAGCAGATTGGACAGTCCGCCCACCTCGCGCCCGCCCATGGCATTGGGCTGGCCCGTCAGTGACAGGGGCCCGGCGCCAGGCCTGCCGATCTGGCCCGTCGCCAGATGCAGATTGATCAGCGCCGCATTATTGGCCGTGCCACTGCGGCTCTGGTTCAGACCCTGGCAGTAGAGGCTGAGCGTGGGACGACGCGCGTCCGCCGGCTCCTCGGCACCGCCCAGCGCCATCCAGCGCGCCGCCAGGTACAGGTCCGGCACGGGCAGGCCGCAGATGGCAGCGACCTTCTCGGGCGTGGCTTCGCGCACCAGTTCCTTGAGCTGTGCAAAGCCGCTGGTGTGCTGCGCGATGAAGGCGCTGTCCGTCCAGCCCTCCCACAGCATGATGTGCAGCAGACCGTGAAACAGCATCACATCGCTGCCCGGCTGCAGCGGCAGATAGAGATCGGCCAGCTCTGCCGTCTCGGTACGGCGCGGATCGGCCACGATGATCCTGAGTTGCGGACTGCGCGCCCTGGCCTCTTCCACACGCCTGAACAGAATGGGGTGCGCCCAGGCCATATTGCTGCCCGTGATGAACATGCAGCCGGCCAGGTCTATGTCCTCATAGCAGGCCGGCGGTGCATCGGCGCCCAGCGTGGCCTTGTAGCCGGCCACGGCGCTGCTCATGCACAGGCGCGAATTGGTGTCGAGATTGTTGGTGCCCAGCAGGCCTTTGACCAGCTTGTTGAAGACGTAGTAGTCCTCGGTCAGCAGCTGGCCACTGAGATAGAAACCCAGTGCATCGGGCCCATGGGCGGCGCGAATGCCGGCAATGCGCGCCGCCAGTTCATCCAGGGCCTGATCCCAGCTCGCGGCCTGCGGCGCGGATGTCCGCTCCAGCCTGCGCATGGGCTGCAGCAGGCGGGCCTGCTGGGCATAGGCGGGCGCGGCCGTCAGATGCAGGGTGCTGCCCTTGGTGCACAGACGGCCCAAGTTGGCAGGATGCTCGGGATCGCCACGCACGCCGGTAATCTGCAGGCCATCGGACTCGATGACCACGCCGCAGCCGACACCGCAATAGGGGCAAGTGGACTTGGTTTCTTTCATGGCGTCACCGAAGAGAAGCTGCGGCGCCCATGGTCACCGCAACGCGGACCGCCGAAGGCGAGTCCGCAGCCGACACCGCAATAGGGACAGGTGGACTTGGTTTCTTTCATGGCGTCACCAGAGAGAGGCGGCGGCGTTCATGTTCACCGCTACGCGGACCGCCGAAGGCGAGTCCGCAGCCGACACCGCAATAGGGACAGGTGGATCGAGTCTCATGCATGGCAGACTTTCAGTGAAATCATGCTGTAACGCTTTCTGAACAAGCGCATGCAGCTATTCATTTCATATCAACATAGACACTAGGCCGTGGCACAGCCGGATTTGCCCGCGCAATGCGCAGGACCGGCATGCGGGCGGGTCTGCTCCAGGGCGCGGTTGGCCAGCTCGTCGGCGCGCAGCTGCACCTCGCCGTCCTGCACACGCACGCTGAAATAGGGCGTGCAGCCCTCGTCGGGCGCAGCCGCCTCGCCGCTGCTCAGTGCAATCGTCCAGTTGTGCAGCGGGCAGGCCACGCTGCGACCGAACACAATGCCTTGCGAAAGCGGGCCGCCCTTGTGCGGGCAGCGATCCAGCAGCGCAAACACCTCGTCGTCGGCATTGCGGAACACGGCCACATCCAGCCCTTGTGCGCGCGCCACGCGGCGCGCTCCCAGCACGGGGATGTCGTCCATCGTGCAGATAGAAATCCATTCGCTCATTTGCATCTCCTAAGCTCCCCTGAGCCGCCTTGCGACTTCCCCCTCTCTCGCTTTGCGGGAGGGGAGCGACGGCCTCGCTACGGGGCGGCGGGGCCGCCCAGGCCCTTGCTCACCGTCCCTTGGCTATGCCGCGCCAGGTTCGTAAACTGCTGAAAAATTGAAAGAGGTTCTCGGTTTCAGGCAATAGCTGACACATCAGCGGGCAAAGCCTGGAATTGCCGCGTGTCCACGGCCGCCTTGTCGGTCTCGAACCAGGGATCGGGCTCGCCGTCCAGTGCAAACTGCAGCTGCTCCCACAGCGCCCTGCGGCCCTCGGCATCGTCGAGAATGCGTCGCTTGACATAGTCCAGACCCACGCGATTGATGTAGTGCACCGTGCGCTCCAGATACCAGCCTTCCAGCCGGTACAGCTGCATGAAGGCGCCCGTGTACTCCATCACCTCTTCGGCGGTCTTGAGCTTGGTGAAGAAATGCGCGACCTCGGTCTTGATGCCGCCGTTGCCGCCCATATACATCTCCCAGCCCGAGTCCACGCCGATGATTCCCACATCCTTGATGCCGGACTCCGCGCAGTTGCGCGGGCAGCCGCTGACCGCGAACTTCACCTTGTGCGGTGCGTACATGCGCCACATGGCGCGCTCCAGGTCCTTGCCCATCTGGGTGCTGTCCTGCGTGCCCATGCGGCACCATTCGCTGCCCACACAGGTCTTGACCGTGCGCAGCGCCTTGGCATAGGCATGGCCGCAGGGCATGCCGATATCGTTCCAGACGGCCTGCAGATCCTCCTTTTTCACGCCCAGCAAATCGATGCGCTGGCCGCCCGTGACCTTCACGGTGGGGATCTGGTACTTGTCCACCACATCGGCAATGCGGCGCAGCTCGGAGGCCGTGGTCTCGCCGCCCCACATGCGCGGAATCACGCTGTACGTTCCGTCCTTCTGGATATTGGCGTGGCTGCGTTCGTTGATGAAGCGGCTTTGCGGGTCGTCCCTGGCTTCCTTGGGCCAGGTGCTGATCAGGTAATAGTTGACGGCCGGGCGGCAGGAGGCACAGCCATTGGGCGTGCGCCACTCCATGAAGCGGAACACCGCATCGGTGCTCAGCAGCTTGTGATCGCGGATCGCATCGCGCACGGCCTGGTGCCCGTGGTCGGTGCAGCCGCACATGGCCTTGGTCTTGGGGGCCGCCGAGTAGTCGCCGCCGGCCGTGAACATGATGATCTGCTCCACCAGTCCCGTGCAGGAGCCACAGCTGGCACTGGCCTTGGTGTGCTTGCGCACATCGTCGAGCGTGAACAGGCCCTTGTCCTTGATGGCCTTGCAGATCGCGCCCTTGGTCACGCCGTTGCAGCCGCAGACCTCGTCGCCGTCGGCCATGGCCGCGGCCTTGCTCTGCCCCTGGTGGCCGGTATCGCCGAGATTGGATTCGCCGAACATCAGCTTGTCGCGGATATCAGCCACGCTGCGGCCCTCGCGCAGCAGCTTGAAGTACCAGCTGCCGTCCACCGTGTCGCCGTACAGACAGGCACCGACCAGCTTGTCGTCCTTGATGACCAGCTTTTTGTAGACCCCCGCGTAGGGGTCGCTCATGAGAATTTCCTCGGTATCGCCGCCGCCCTGGAAATCGCCTGCGGAAAACAGATCGATGCCCGTGACCTTGAGCTTGGTCGAGGTCAGGGAACCCAGATAGCGGCCGATGCCGAACTCGGCCAGATGGTTGGCCAGCACCTTGCCCTGCTCGAACAGGGGCGCCACCAGTCCGTAGGCAATGCCTCGGTGTGCCGCGCATTCGCCCACGGCATAGATGCGCGGATCGGTCACGGTCTGCAGCGTATCGCTGACCACGATGCCGCGACTCACATGCAGATGCATGGACTCGGCCAGTTCGGTGCTGGGACGAATGCCCACGGCCATCACCACCAGTTCGGCGGGTATCTCGCTGCCGTCCTTGAAGCGCACGGCGCGCACGCGGCCGCTGCGTCCTGCGTCTTCGTCGCCCAGCAGTTCCTGCGTCTGCGCCTGCATGCGGAACTGCATGCCGCGCTCGGCCAGCGATTTCTGCAGCATGCGGCCCGCCTGATCGTCGAGCTGGCGCTCCATCAGCCAGTCGCCGACATGCACCACGGTGACCTGCATGCCGCGCTTCATGAGGCCGTTGGCCGCTTCCAGTCCCAGCAGGCCACCGCCGATCACCACCGCATGCCTGAGTGTCTTGGCCGCTTCGATCATGGCCTCGGTGTCGGCAATGTCACGGTAGGCCAGCACACCCTCCAGGTCCTTGCCGGGGATGGGCAGGATGAAGGGCTTGGAGCCCGTCGCCATGATCAGCCGGTCGTACTCGGCGCTGGCGGTCTCGCCCAGGGCATTGACCGCATGTACCGTGCGCCGGGCCCGGTCCACGGCCGTCACGGTATAGCCGGCGTGCAGCAGGATATGGTGATCCTGGTACCAGGACCAGTCGTTGAGCACGATATCGCCGAGCGTCTGCTCGCCGGCGAGCACGGGCGACAGCAGAATGCGGTTGTAGTTGGGATGCGGCTCGGCGCCGAAGACCGTGATGTCGTACAGATCGGGAGCAATGGCCAGCAACTCTTCCAGCGCGCGCACGCCTGCCATTCCGTTACCAATCATGACCAGTTTGGATTTTTTCATCTGAGTCCCCGTGGGCTTGCGAAAAAGGCCTCCCGCGCAGAACCCCTGCGCTTGGCAGCAACACCTCCGAAGAAGCGCCTGTGTCCTGAGACGGCCCGGCAACAAAAAAAGACGTCTGCATGCTTCATGACTTGCATGAGCATGTAGACGTCTTTGTCTTTTGGGTTCTGATCCAGCCTTGCACCATCACCCTGTGGCCCACCTTGGCCACGACAGGGAACATGCAATTGCCATGCCAGCTCTGCCGTCTCGTGGAATGCAGCAGGCAAGAAAGAGATGCACCATCCTTGTGCCTGTGCGCCGCTTTGCTGTGCACCAAACAAACATGGCGCCCCAGGGCGCCATGCAACAGACATCGAGGCGAGGCTCAGGCCGCTTTTTCCACATGGCCCTGGCGCGTGTAGAGAAAGTCGATCACCGCCTTGCGGTAGCTTTGATACTGGGCATCCTCGGCCAGCTCCACCCGGCTGCGCGGGCGTGGCAGTGCCACATGCAGCACCTCGCCAATCGTGGCAGCGGGACCGTTGGTCATCATCACGATCTTGTCGGACAGCAGCACAGCCTCGTCCACATCGTGCGTGACCATCACCACGGTGCTCTGGGTGCGTGCCACGATCTCCAGCAACTCGTCCTGCAGCTTGGCACGCGTCAGGGCATCGAGGGCGCCGAAGGGCTCGTCCATGAGCAGCACCTGGGGCTCCATGGACAGGGCGCGGGCAATGCCCACGCGCTGCTTCATGCCGCCCGAGATTTCGCCGGGACGCTTTTGCGCCGCATGGCTGAGGCCCACCATGGCCAGCGCCGCATCGGTGCGCTGCGCCAGTTGTGCCTTGCTTTCGCGCTTGCCGAAGACACGCTCCACGGCCAGGTGCACATTGCCCCAGCAGCTCAGCCAGGGCAGCAGCGAGTGGTTCTGGAAGACCACCGCACGCTCGGGGCCGGGGCCCTTGATCTCCTTGTTGGCGCACAGCAATGCACCGCCCGTGGGAATGGTCAGGCCGGCAATCAGATTGAGCAGCGTCGACTTGCCGCAGCCCGAATGCCCGATGAGACTGACGAACTCGCCCTTGGCAATGTTCAGATTGATGTCGCGCAGCGCGGGAAACAGGCCCTTGGCGGTCTTGAAGGTCTGCTCCACCCCGTGGATCTCGATGTACTTGGTGCTGAGAGATGTATGCATGAGGTACTCCTTGCTTTTTTCCGAGGCCACCGTGGCGCCGGCTTTGCCGGGCCACCGGTGGTGCCCCCTTGAGGGGGTGACGCGCCCGAGGGCGCGGCTCAGGGGTGGGTTAAGTCTTGACCTCTTCAAACGTAAAGGCCGAAGCCAGCTTGACCAGGGCCCACTCCAGCACCAGGCCCACGATGCCGATCACGAAGATGGCGATGATGATGTTCTTGACGTTGAGGTTGTTCCACTCGTCCCAGACCCAGAAACCTATGCCCACGCCGCCCGTCAGCATCTCGGCGGCCACGATCACCAGCCAGGCCGTGCCCACGGCCAGGCGCACGCCGGTCAACATATAGGGCAGCACGGCAGGAAACAGAATGGTGGTGGCGATCTTCCACTCCGACAGATTGAGCACGCGCGCCACATTCATATAGTCCTGGGGCACACGCTGCACGCCCACGGCGGTGTTGATGACCATGGGCCAGATCGAGCAGATGAAGATGGTCCAGATGGCTGCCGGATTGGCGCCCTTGAACACCAGCAGGCCGATAGGCAGCCAGGCCAGCGGCGATACCGGACGCAGCAGGCTGATCAAGGGGTTGAACATGCGCGACAGAAAGCTGAAGCGTCCGATCGCGAAGCCCAAAGGGATGCCGACCAGTGCCGCCAGACCGAAACCCAGGGCCACGCGCTGCAACGAGGACAGCACATTCCAGCCCACGCCCTGGTCATTCGGTCCGTTGCGGTAGAAGGGATCGCTGAACACCTGCAAGGCCTGCTCCCAGGTCTCCGCCGGGGTAGGAATGCTCTTGCCGGTGCTGCTCGATACCAGCGACCACAGGCCAACCAGCAGCGCCAGCCCCAGCAGCGGCGGCAGGGCCTGACCAAATAGCTGTTCAGCCCATTGGCGCAAGCGGCTGGGTGCCACCGCAACCGCAGCCGTGACCATCGCTTTGGGTTTGATATCTTTTTGCACTTCAGCCTTTACAAGTTCTGCGCCAGAAGCTATCTCTTTTGAAGTTTCGAGCAGCGCATCATTGGCCGCCTGGGCTGCCAGTTGCGGATCGTGCGGGGGGTCGAGTTCGAGCGGCGCGTGAAGTACGGCACTGACCATGATGGTTCTCCTGTCGGGTGGCGGCCTCAGGCCTTGATCTTGAAGCTGTCGGCGTACTGGGCAGGGTTCTTGCCGTCCCAGACCACGCCGTCGATCAGCTTGCTGCTGCGCAGCACATCCTTGGGCACGCTGACCTTGAGCTGGCTTGCCGCCTGCTGGTAGAGGTCGATGCGATTGATCTGCCTGGCCACGGCCAGATAGTCGGGATGAGCCTTGAGCAGGCCCCAGCGCTTGTGCTGGGTAAGAAACCACATGCCGTCCGAGAGATAGGGGAAGTTCACGGCCCCGTCGTTGAAGAACTTCATGTGGTTGGGGTCGTCCCAGGTCTTGCCCAGTCCGTTCTGGTAGCGCCCCAGAATGCGCTGGTTGATGGCGTCCACGCTGGTGTTGATATAGGACTTCTGGGCCACGGTCTCGGCCATCTTGGTCTTGTTCTGCAGGCTGGCGTCGATCCAGCGGCCGGCCTCGAGAATCGCCATCATCACGGCGCGGCAAGTGTTGGGATTCTTCTGTGCGAACTCGCCCGTGGTGCCCAGCACTTTCTCGGGGTGATCCTTCCAGATATCCTGCGTGGTATTGGCCGTAATGCCTATGCCGTCCATGATGGCGCGGTGATTCCAGGGCTCGCCCACGCAGAAGCCATCCATATTGCCCACGCGCATATTGGCCACCATCTGGGGCGGTGGCACGGTGATCAGCTTGGCCTCGGACAAAGGGTTGATGCCCGCAGCCGCCAGCCAGTAATGCATCCACATGGCATGGGTGCCTGTGGGGAAAGTGCCGGCAAACGTGTATTCGCGTTTTTCCCTGGCCATCACCTTGGCCAGGCTGGCTCCGTCCACCGCGCCCTTGTCGGCCAGGGCCTTGGAGAGCGTTATCGCCTGGCCGTTGTTGTTCAGGCTCATGAGCACGGCCATGTCCTTCCTGGGGCCGCCCACACCCAGATGCAGGCCGTAGACTAGGCCATAGAGCACATGGGCGAAGTCCAGCTCGCCGTTGACCAGCTTGTCGCGCACGCCGGCCCAGCTTGCCTCCTTGCTGGGGACGATCTTCACGCCGTATTTCTGATCGAAGCCCAGCACCGAGGCCATGACCACGCTGGCGCAATCGGTCAGCGGGATGAACCCGATCCTGACCTCCTTCTTCTCCGGCGCGTCGGAGCCTGCGGCCCAGGCGCCATGGTGGCCCAGCGTGCCATAGAGGGCAGCAGCACCGGCCACGCGCAGAAACTCACGCCGGCCACCGGCAGATACGGGCTCGGGCGCAGGAACAGTAGACGAAGGAAGGCGCTGGCTCATGAGAAAACTCCATCAAGAATCGTGGTGAAGGCGATCCGGAAAACAAAAAGGCGCCCTTCCCTCCTCGGGTGTGAGGAGAAAAGGACGCCGTTGTCCCAGGTCACTCGTAATAACGCTTTAAGCGCGACCGCCTTTGGTCTGCTTGACATCAACAGTCATGCACAAACCATGCCAGGCCTTGATCAGAGGCGGAGCAGGCTTTGCACCTCCAGTTTTGGCCCATATTTGGTGCAGCGCAACAAACACAGCGCAGCCAAGGCTATGAATTGGTGCTGCCCGGCAGCAGGTCCACCGTGGCCAGAATCGCCTCGGCCACATCCAGCATGCGCCGGTTCTGGTTCATGGCCGTCTGCCGGATCAGTTTGTAGGCATCGCCCTCGCTGAGCTGGCGGTAGTTCATCAACACGCCCTTGGCCCGCTCTATGGTCTTGCGCTCCTTGAGCGTGGCGCGTGCCTTGTCGATTTCGGTCTGCATGTCCTGCAGCCGCATGGATTGCTCCTGCACCAGCAAGACAATGCTTTTCTCGAGCTGCAACCCGTACGCACCCTCCGCTGGAAAGGAGGCGGCTGACTGCGTGGCCCCCAGAAAGGCTGCAGCCGCTTCGGCGCGAGTCCCCGGCTGCGGCTGCATCTCCAGCAGCGCCAGTTGCTGGCAGAGCGCGGCGCCGGCCTGCTCCAGCTTGCGCAGACATTGAGCCTGCAGCTCATCGGCCAGGAATGCCTCAATCTGGTGCATGGCGTCGAGCCGGCTGGAACAGGCTTCGAACCACGGCGAGCTCAGGCTGCGGTCCAGCGGCAGGCCGTCACCGGCCGTGCAGCCCATTCGACGCAGCCGCTCGATCACCGTCATATCGAGGCAGGCCCCGCATTGCTGCTGCCAGCGCTCCATCCCCGAGGGACTGGCGAAGTCTGCAAACACCTGAAAGCAACGCTCCTGCGACTCGATCAGATGCAGCCAATGGCGCTGACGCTCCGTCCTGCCTACCCCTGCGGTAAACGCCGCAACCCCCGTGGCACGCTCCTGGCCCGCCAGCTCCTTGCCCTGCATGAAATGAAACAGCGCCACCAGCAATTTCGCGATATCGGGATCGCAAGCACTGTCCGCCGCCTCGAACACCACGGTCAGGCAGGCCGCAATCATGCGGATCAACGCCTGAGTGCAGTCCTCGGCACTGAGCTGCAGCGCATCGCGCCGGCGGCGCAGCAGCGGCAGGGCTTCAAAGCCTTGCAGCGCATTGGCGATCGCATTGAACAGGCGAGCGCCATGCGCACCCGGCGCCCGCGCGCCCAGCTCTTCAAGCGCGAGGCAGACCCGCTCCATGACCCGGTCCACATGCAGGCCATGGTCGAGCAGGCTCTGCTGCGCCTGTGCTCCGCCGCTGACCAGAAAGATATTCGAGAGACCGCGCTCTTTTTGCAGCGCATGGACGAGCTCGGACACGCTCGCCACCAGGCTGCTGGCGCGGCTGATCTGCTCCAGCTCGGCAATCTCGCTTTGCCTTGCAGCCACCAGATAGTGCAGAGGCGTTTTCATGGGGTAGTGCTTGTCGTCATGTTGATGCCATGGACGATCAGCACGATTCATGCCATCTCAGGCAAGGCGACGCTGCCGCTTCTCCCAGAGCCGGTCCACCATGGCGCCCGCACCGATTCCCACGACATAGGCCAGCAGATCCAGGGGATCGAAGCCGTTGCCCAGCACCAGATAGGCCAGCTTGTTGGCACGCAGGGCCTGCATCCAGGGGGCCTGATAGAGCTGCAGGAACTCGATGGCAAAGGCGATGACCAGTGACCAGGCCATGAGCCTGCCGCGCGTGATGGTCGGCCGCAGCCAGGCCACGCACAGCAGCAGCACCCAGGCCCAGAGCGCATCGCCCGGATAGTTGCCCAGCACGACGGGAAAGGGCACGTAGCCCCGGCGCGAGGCCAGCCCGATGGCGATGACCGCCGCAATGAGCAGGGTCAACACCATCCGTGAGCGACGAAAGGGTCCGGCAGCGGCCAGATGAATCAACAAGCTGCGTCCCCTTTAGTCGATATGCGCGCCGGAGTCCTTGACCACCTGCTTCCAGTACGCCAGCTCGGCCGGCAGCATGTCCTTGAAGCTTTGCGGCGTGGACTCCACGCGCTCGGCGCCCAGAGTCTTGAGGCGTTCGGCCATCTCGGGCCTTGCCAGCACGGTCTTCACGGCCTGATAAAGCTTGTCCACCACCGGCTGCGGCGTACCGGCCGGTGCGAACAAGCCGTACCAGCTGGTCACGGCCAGGCCCTTGCCCAGCACGGGGATCTCGGGTGCCAGCGAGGTCGGCCTGTCGGACGCCACGCCCAGCACGCGCAGCTTGCCGCTGCTGACAAAAGGCATCACGCCCGGAAAGCTGCCAAAGGTCACCGGCAACTGGCCGGCCACCACATCGGTGGCGGCGGCCGATGCCCCCTTGTAAGGCACATGCAGCAGGCTCACGTTCTTCTGTTTTTTCAGCATCTCGCCCAGCAGATGGTTGAGCGTGCCGTTGCCGGCAGAGGCGTATTCCACCTTGCCCGGATGCGCCTTGGCATAGGCCACCAGCTCGTCCAGATTTTTGGCCGGAAAGTTCGGGTTCACCACCAGCAGATAAGGCGCGACGGCCAGCTGCATTACGGGGGTGAAATCCTTGATGGGATCGAACGGCACCCTGGAATAAAGCGCCGGATTGATGGTGTAGGCGCTTTGCGCCGTCACCAGAAAGGTGTAGCCGTCGGCCGCGCTGCGCGCCACCTGGCCCGTGCCCAGATTGCCGTTGGCACCGGCGCGGTTTTCCACGATGACGGGCTGGCCCAGCGAATTCTCCAGCCCCTGCGCCACGGCTCGCGCAATCACATCGTTGGCACCGCCCGGTGCCTGAGGCACGACAAAGGTAATCGGCTTGGCAGGCCAGTTGCCGCCCTGCGCCAATGCTTGCGTCAGAGGAGCCGCCACCACGGCAGCCACCGCCGCAAGCAGCAGCGAGCGGCGTTGGTTTCCGGAGATAAAAACAGCGTTTCGCGCCATCTCGGTGCGCGCAGCTTCTTCAAACTTCATGGCAATCATTTCCTGTGGTGGTGGACATGGATGCTGCCAGCCCTCCATGCTGGCCTGTCGTCCCATGCAACAGGCCATTCTTGCATCGCTGACCGGAGGGCCTGAACAGCGCTCACTGTTCAGCCATCGCGTTTGGCAGGGGCAGCCTCCTGCAAATGCAGTGACCCCAAGCCTGGCTGCGGCGGATCGACCTCATCAAAGCAGCACCAGGCCCGGCGGCAGGCTGTCGCCGAGGCTGCGCTTCTGGTCCTCGGCCTCCATCTGCACCACCTGCTCGACCATGGTCATCCAGCGCTCGGGCGCACCGCTGCTGCGCATCTTCTCCAGCACCTGCGCTCTGATGGCATCGGGCAGGTCGCGCGCGCGGTCACCCGTCATGCGGGCCATCTGTACGGCGGCAAACATCGCGGTTTCGTTCCTGCGCCAGTCCTGGGCCAGCGTGGCGCTCACAAACTCCAGAGCCGCCTCGGGCGGCATCACCAGATGGGCGTTGGCGGCCAGCGATTGGCGTGCCGCCAGGCGGCCTATGGCCCACCAGGTCTGCACGGTTTCATCCTCGCGCCTGAGGCGCTGCAGCATCCACTGCCCCATTTCCTGGCGGTACTGCCAGGGCACGGCCTCCATGGCCGCGAACAGGCGCAGCATGTCGTCATAGCTGCCATGGCTGGATTTGCCGCGCGTGTTCTGCTGCACGGCCTTGTGCATATGGCCGGCCACGTCTTCGAGCAGCTCCATCTGCCGGGTCTCGTTCAGACCCGCCGCCACGCGACGCCAGAACACCCACCACTCCGTCCAGTTGGCGGCCTCTTTGGCATGACCCAGGCCCTGGCCATACAAGGACCAGACCTGGTCTATGCGCCAGCCATCGAGTTCTGCACCCACGCCGGGGCGCAGACACCAGCCTGCGAGATTGAACCAGACGCGCTCATGGTCGGCCGTGCGGCGGCGGCGCCTGGAACGGGCCAGCAGCGCATCGAACAAAGCACGCAGCAGGCCCAGCTCCCAGCCCTCGCGCGGGCCGAGGACTCTCTCGAGCGACTGGCGCAGCTGGCGCACTTCCCGGGCCGTCACCTCCTGCGCCTGCGTGCCGAAGATGCGATCCACCAGGGCCACGGCTTCGGGCAGCCTGGCCATCAAAGAATTTGAAGATTTCCGGTCCTCAGCGCTTTGCGCATCTACGTTGTCAGCTATTGATTCGGAAGCTGCAGCACCACGCACGGCAAAAGACAGCAACCAGGACCGGCCTGCATCCGGCACGGCCACGCAGCGCACTTCCAGCGTGCCGACCTCGCTCATGCAGGCTTGCAGCTGCACCTCGACCTGGGCCGCAGCCCGACCTTCGGGCGCGGGCAGCACCGTGACCAAGGGCGGCAGCTCTACCCAGCCCTCACCGCTCAAAGGTGCAATCTGGCCGGGCTGCGCAGGCACATGGCTCTGGCTGTTGGCCAGCAAACTGAAGCGCACGGCCTGGCCCAGCTTGAGCGCAAAGCGCCGGCCAGAGAGCACCATGCGCACGCCCTCTTCCGTGCCACGCGGCAGCAGGCACAGGCCTTGCGGAGCCTCGCCTCTCTTGCCCGGCAGCAGCAACCAGTAGCTGCGTGCCGAACCGCCGCCAATGCGCGGCACCATGGTTTTGATCGCTGCTGATGCCTGCCCGGCCCGTGCTTCGGGCGGGTTGGGTGCGGCAACCTGAGTCGCCGCCAGCTCTGCCTGATGGCGGGCCAGCCCATAGGCCGCCGCACCGCGCGCCACGGCCCAGTCCGGGTGCGGGTTGTGCAGCACGCGCACCGGCCTGCCGCGCCAGCGGCCCAGCAATTCCGTCAGACGCTGCACCATGGCATGGGCGTGGAACACGCCGCCGTTGAGCAACACGGTATCGGGCAGCCCCCCGCTTGCATGCTGGGCGAGAAATTGCGCCAGATGACGACTGATGGCCGCATCGGCCGGATAGGGCAGACCAAAGCCGCGCAGCGCGCCCTGCCGCCTGGCGGGCATATCGCTGATCTGCACGACCGGCAAAAAGCCGTCGACCACCGACTGCCGCACCTGCTCGCGGGTCAACGTGACGCTTTGAGTCGCCGCCAGCAGCTTGCTGCCGCCCCCGAGCAAGGTGATGCCGATCTGCTCTGGCGCGTTCTGCGCCAGCAACTGCTCCTTGGCCATGCGGCAGCGCTGCACCAGTTGGGCAAAGCGCTGGACGGACAGCCTCTGGCCCTGGTCTCCCGCTTTGCCCGCAAACGCAGTCTCAAGCTGATGGGCCAGCGCCAGATCCATGTTGTCGCCGCCCAGCATCAGGTGTTCGCCGACAGCCGTGCGCGTCAGCGTGGGCAGGCCGCCGTCGGCCGATGCATCCACGCGGATCAGCGTCAGATCGGTAGTTCCCCCGCCCACATCCACCACCAGCACCAGCCGGCTGTCCGCCAGTTGCGCGGCCAGCTCATCACCCTGCAGCACCAGCCAGTCGTGAAACGCGGCCTTGGGCTCCTCCAGCAGTTGCACGCGCGGCAGACCTGCCATCTGCGCGGCCTCCAGCGTCAACGCACGTGCACCCTCGTCAAATGAAGCGGGCACCGTCAGCACCACGCTTTGCTGGTGCAGTGGCGCTTCGGGATGGGCTTTGTCCCATGCTGCTTTCACATGGGCCAGATAGGAGCTGGATGCCGCCAGCGGCGATACCTTGGTCACGTCCTCGCCTGCCCCCCAGGGCAGGATGGCAGCCGTGCGATCCACGCCGGTGTGCGAGAGCCAGCTTTTGGCACTGGCCACCAGCCGCCCCGGCACGGCAGCCCCCAGATCTCGCGCCCAGCGGCCTATGACGGCAGGCGCAGCTTCATCCGCGCCCTGCGGTGGCCAGGGCTGCTGCCAGGCCTCGCCCAGCTCGCCCTTTGCTGCCTGGTAACGTACCGAAGGCAGCAGAGGCTGGGCCACGACCTCGCCTGCCGTGCTGCGCTGCGGAATATCGAGCAGCGCGATATCACCCGTCGCACCGTCCAGCGCAACGCTTGCCACGACTGTGTGGCTGGTGCCCAGGTCTATGCCGACGGCGTGGGTGGGGCGAGATGGATGCATGGGCTGAGACGAAGACGCGTAAAACTCTGTCGCCGATCGTAACAAGAGCCGGATGCCCGAACCGCCTGCCGGGATGAGCTGCAGCCGCAACGACAACTGTCCAAAGCAGTGCACGTTGGCTGGCACGGGATTTGCCTTGTAACAAGCGCGCAGGTTCGCGCCAGTTTCATAGCAAAGATCGAAGGCTAGTCGCTACATGCCAGTCAAAACAACAACTGTGTCTCGTGTCCTCCTCGCTGCTCTGGCCACCGCCGGAGCTTCCGCCGCTTTGGCACAAAGCAGCGTTCAGATCTACGGCCGCCTCAATACCTCGGTCGAACATCAGAAGGTTGGAAGCAGCAGCCTGACCGGGCTCTTCAACAACAACTCGCGCTTTGGCTTTGTGGGCAGCGAAGACCTGGGCGGTGGCCTCAAGGCCGGCTTCCAGCTCGAATCCGGCTTCGAATCCGATACCGGCGCCGGTACCGGCAGCAACGGCGCCCTGGCCTTTCAGCGTCAAAGCGAAGTCAACCTCTCGGGCAGTCTTGGCAAGCTGCGTCTGGGCCGTTTTGGTGCTGCCACCTATTTCGGCATTGCAGACTATGGTGCACTGGATGAGCCCAACCACGACACCGGCTCCATCGCCGATGCGCTCTATGACTACGTGATGCGCAACACCAACAAGATCGCCTATCGCAGCCCTGTGATGGCTGGTCTGACATTGGAAGCTCAGGCATCGCTACACGAGAAGACAACAGGCGCCGTGCAAAAGAACGGCTACGACCTCTATGCCAATTGGGAACGCGGCCCATTGGCCCTGGGCGCGGGCTTTACCCAGCTGGGTGACGACAAGCAGTTTGCCCTGCGCGGCCACTACCTCTGGAATGCGCTGCAGGTCGGTGCCTACTACCAGCGCTCGGACAACGGCTCGGGCTCGCTGTGCAGCAATGGCGGTGCCGGTTGCGGCACGCGTGACGCTGCGCGCGTGACTGCGGTCTACCGGGTCGGCGCTTCGGAGCTTGCCCTGGGCTACGGCTGGGCGAGCCGATGGAGCCATGTGCCCGGCAGCAGCGCGCGCCAGTGGATTCTCGGCTACAACCACCACCTGAGCAAACGCACCAAGCTCTATGCTGCCTACACGCGCATCGACAACGGGTCCGGCGTGGCCTATGGCTATAACTTCAAGGGCGGCGTGGGCTATGGGCAGGATGCCAGCAGCCTGAGCGTCGGTCTGCGCCACGCGTTCTAGACCTCTGCTTGATTGGCGGGCGCGCTCCATGTTGCTGGTGGGCGTGGCGCGCGCCATGCTGCTCAAAAGAAGAGCTTGATGATCTTGCTCCTGGCGTGATTGGGCCTGAACCTTTTTGTGACATGCCTTTGCCACGGACAGCGGGCGGGTCTCGGCCGGACGTGCAGCCGCAAAAGAGAGAACAAAAGAGAGAACAAAAAAGCCCGCCAACCAATCGGCCAGCGGGCTGTCGCAGTCCAGCAACTCAGCGGCCTTACTCGGCGGCCTCCGCAGAGGTTTCTGCGCGCACATCGAATTCCACCTTCCAGCGCTCGCTTCCGCCCACAGGCACGGCATTGAGCTCCAGGGTGCCGATATCGGTCACGCGCGCCGCCAGGGTCACGGGCACCACCTCACCGGCCGCGCGGCCGGCGGCGGGCAGATTCAGCTCGATCTCCTGCAGCTCCACCAGTTCTTCAGGCGACCAGAAGTCCAGCATGGTGCCGACCTGATCGCTGCGGCGCACGGACGAGCCGAAGAAGCGCAGACGCACGGGCTCGCCCACGACCAGGCCGAACTCTTCGTCAGGCAGAGCGACTTCGGTGCCCTCTTCCATGCCGAACGGTGCCAGGCACAGGGCGGACAAGGGCGGCTCCATGCCGGGGATGGCGGGCATATTGCTCTCCACGCCCACGTAATAGGACTGGGCGGTGCCGCCGCGAATGCGCACGCCGCGACCGCTGGTGGCGATATGGCCGTAATAGGCCGCTCCGCGCGCCACGGCCAGATCGAGGTTGGCACCGTCCAGCAGACGCGCGGGCTCGCAGGCCTCGTCGTCCAGCCAGCCGTTGATGACTTCCAGGATGCGCTGCTCGATCTGGGGCGCCTTGAGCACGCCGCCATTGAACAGAATGGCCGTGGGGTGCAGAAAGGTGGAGCCGTCGATCTGCTCACCGTTCAGACCGTCAATCTCGGCCAGCGCATTGACCTGGCGGCTCAGGAAGGCCGCCAGATGGCGCGTGACGGCGGCATCCTGCGCATAGGGCAGGCCCAGCTGCGTGAGCGCGCCGCGCGCACGGGTCTTGGGCTTGTCGCTGACGGCCACCTTGGGGAAAAAGCCTTCGACCAGCATGGCCAGCACTTCGTCGCGTGTCACCTCGGTACGGATGCTGCCGCCGATGAGCTTGCTGCCCCGGCTGGGGACGACCACAGGCACGGCCTGCAGGCTGCTATCTGCCAGCAACTGCTCCTTGGCGGCGCGGCAGCCATGGGCCAGCGCGCGGGTTTGCCAGGCATCGAGCTGCTTGCCCTCGGCCGCAAGCTTGCGTGCCACGCCATAGGCCAGGGCCAGGTCCATGTTGTCGCCGCCCAGCAGAATGTGTTCGCCCACGGCAATGCGCTGCAGCTCCAGATTGCCTTCGCGCTCCAGCACGGCGATCAGCGACAGGTCGGTGGTGCCGCCACCCACGTCCACGACGAGGATGATGTCGCCATGCTTGACCTGCTTGCGCCACTGACCGCCGCTGGCCTGGATCCAGCTGTACAGCGCGGCCTGGGGTTCTTCGAGCAGCGTCAGCCTGGCAAAGCCCGCGGCCTTGCAGGCCTCGGCCGTCAACTCGCGCGCGGCGGGGTCGAACGATGCCGGGATGGTGACGGTGATGTCCTGCTGGGCAAACGGGGCCTCGGGGTGGGCCTGCTCCCAGGCGCGACGCAGATGCTCGAGATAGCGGGTGGAAGCGGTCAGCGGCGAAATGCGGCTGACTTCCTCGGGAGCATCGGCGGGCAGAATGCCGGCACGGCGATCGACGCCGGGGTGGCAGAGCCAGCTCTTGGCGCTGCTCACCAGGCGGATGGGCGTGGCCGCGCCACGGCTGCGAGCGAATTCACCAGTGATGAAGTCGCCGGGCGCGCCGGGCAGGCTGCGCTCGGCCTCGGTCAGCTCGCTCTCGTGCGGCAGATAGAGAAAGGACGGCAGCAGGGGCCTGGCCTCGACACTGCCGGGAGCCGTGAGCTGGGGAATGTCCAGCACGCCCTGCACCACCTTCTCGCCATCGCTGGCGGTCTTGTTCACATAGGACAGCGCGCAGTGGGTGGTGCCCAGATCGATGCCGATGCTGTAGCTGGCGCCGGCAGACTGGGCTTGGGCCTGGCCTGCTGGGCCTTGCAGCTGAGCGGCAGCAGCCACGGAATCAGGAGTGCTCGCAGCTTGACTGGCCGCACCCGATGCGGCGATGGAGGCAAACATGTTCATGGCTCACAGCTCCACTTCGGCCTGGGCGATGACCTTGGCGGCCTGAATGTCGATGAGCTGGGGCAGCCTGACCTCCGTCACCAGCCAGCCGCGGTGGGACAGCGTGCCGGTGAACGGTGGCTGGCCGAGCACATTGCCCGTCAGGCGCACGGCAGCGGCGTCAAAGCCGGCCGGCAATGTGATGCGCGAGCCTTCGGCTTCGCTGCACACAGGGGAGAGCGTGAAATGCTCGCGCAGCACCTTGCGGCAGCCTTCATGCACCACGCGCGCGGCGGCACCGATTTCGGCATCGGTATAGGGGGCGACGTCTTCCTGGATGAAGTCCACAAAGCGGGCCTCGCGCTGCATCAGTCCCAGCAGTTGCAGGGCGGCGCTGTCGGTGGCGACGAGTTTTTCCACCTCGACGGTTTTTTCGATCAGCTTCTCGACCGGAACCTCGACGCACTTCTCGACGGTCTTTTCCACGATTTTCTCGACCGGCACTTCGACACGGACCTCGACGATCTTCTCGACCGGCACTTCCACGCGCACTTCCTTGGGCGCAACGTCGGCGGCAAAGGCCTCACCGGCGCGCACACGGTTCACGTCGGCGGCCAGACGGCCGTTACCGAGGATGGCAAAGAAACTGCCGATCGCGATGGCGATGCGGCTCAGGAATGAGGGGGGGGTATTGGCAGTCATGGAGTCTGTCTCAAAACGGGTTCACGCACGCACAACCATTCTGTGGCGCCCTTGCGGGCTGGGCTGCGCGAACCGAAAACGGAGCCTGACAAGGCGGCAGCAGCACGGCCGGCCCTGGCGATACAAGGCTGGACGCGTCGCAAACGAATGCAGAATGCGCGCGGGCCTGTGCAACAGGCGCAGATATTACCCAAAAAGCCCGATCTGCCCTCCCGCTATGGCTTTGCCGCTCCGGCTGCCGCGCCGGAACGCGCGCTGCCGGGTCATACGCCGCAAGCATGACCTTCTTCCGTTTCATCGTTATGAAGCCGCCGCCATTTGCCGGATAGTTGCTGCAGGACATTGACACACAGGCCGTTGCGGCCACAGGTCCTGCCGGTTCAAGGGCTGCAGCAATGCGCGGCACCAGGAACGACCGAACAACAACTGCATTGCGTTTTCCATACGCCCACTTTCCGAGGAGACCTCCCCCATGCGCCTGATGACCGCGAACATAACGCTGGCATGTACCGCCCTTGTAGCCGCCATGGCCGCCGCTGGCGTCCAGGCCCAGACCACTTCCGGCAGCACGCTGGAAAAACTGCAGAAGACCGGCAAGGTGGTCATCGGCGTGCGCGAAAGCTCGGCCCCCATGGCCTATGCCATAGGCGCCAACCACCGCTTCACCGGCTACCACGTGGAGCTGTGCGAGAAGGTTCTGGCCCAGATCGCGCCCAGTGCCAAGATCGAATACATGGCCATCACCGCGCAGAACACCATGCCGCTGGTGCAGAACGGCACGGTGGATCTGGGCTGCGGCCCCACGACCAACAACCTCAGCCGCCAGAAGCAGGTCTCGTTTGCCGTCACTACCTATGTCAGCCAGGTGCGCATGGCCGTGCGTGCGGACTCGCCCGTGACCTCGTTCAAGCAGCTGGACGGCAAGACCGTGGCAGCTTCGGCAGGTACCACCGCCGTGCAGCTGCTGCGCAAATACAGTCATGACAACAATGTGAAGCTGCCGACCCAGCTGGGCAAGGACCATTTCGAGAGCTTTCTGATGCTGGAGTCCGGCCGCGCTGACGCTTTCGTGCTTGACGACAATCTGCTGGCCGGCGTGATCGCCAACTCCAAGGACCCCAGAGGCTACAAGATCGTGGGCGAGGCGCTGGGATCGGAGCCCATCGCGCTGCTGATGCGCAAGGACGATCCCGGCTTCAAGAAGGCCGTGGACGATGCCCTGGTGCGCATGATGAAGTCCGGCGAGGTGGCGAAGATCTACGACAAATGGTTTATGCAGCCCATTCCGCCCAAGGAAATGCCGCTGAACCTGCCCATGAGCGAGACGCTCAAGCAGCTGCTGCAAGCGCCCAATGACAAGCCACTGGAAGCCTACAACAGCTGAAGCAACCACTGGCCTGTGCTTGAAGCCATGCTTTATTGATAGCTGGTTGCGCCTGTTGATAAATCACTTCAGGCATATTCATGGCTGAATCCCTTGAAGGAGCTGCGCTGGCAGCTCCTTTTTTCCATTACAGCGGTGCAGAGGAAGCGAACTCCTGCGCAACCTGCTTGAGCCAGCCCTGGAAGGCCTGCAGCGGCGGATAGGCCGAGCGGCTGGTCGGCCAGGCCAGGTAGTAGCGCTCGGCGCTTTGCACCTCGGGCAGCTGCGGCAGGGCCTGGACCAGATCGCCGGCCTGCAGCTCGCGCAGGATCAGAAACTTGGGCAGCAGCGCCACGCCCACGCCGGCAATCGCCGCCTGCGCCGCCGTGGCGAACTGATCGAACAGCATGCCCTGCATATCGCCGCCCTGGCAACCCTGGCTGCCGAACCAGCGCTGCCATGCGTCGGGACGCGACGCCAGATGCAGCAGTGGCGCGCGCAGCAGATCCTGTGGCCGGGCAAAACCATGGCGGGCCGCCACATCGGGACTGCAGGCCGGCACCACGGTCTCGCTCATCAGAAACTCCAGCTCCGCGCCCGGCCAGTTCGGCAGACCGAAATGAATGGCTGCATCCACGGCTTCGAGCTGGAAATCGAACTGCGAAAGCCGCGTCGTCAGATTGATGGTGATGCCAGGATGGGCGCTGAAGAACTGCGGCAGCCGCGGCGCCAGCCAGCGCGTGCCGAAGGTCGGCAGGATCGCCAGGTTCAGGCTCCCGCCCTGCGGATTGGTGCGAAAGCCCAGCGTGGCATTGGAGATGCGCGCAAGGGCGGCGCGGATCTCCTGCGCATAGGCCTGGCCCGCAGCGCTCAGGCGCACGGTCTGGCGCTCGCGCACGAACAGCTCCGTGCCCAGCCGCTCCTCCAGCGCGCGGATCTGGCGGCTGACGGCGCTTTGCGTGAGATGCAGCTCGGCGGCGGCCGCAGTAAAGCTCTGATGCCGCGCCGAGGCCTCGAAGGCGCAGAGCAGGGACATGGGGGGCAGAAAGCGACGGGATAGCTGCATGGAAGGAACCGGTAAGTGTGGGACTGCCAGCAGGTTCATTCCATTTAGGTATGACCTGAAGGCAGGATTATCGTTTGACCAAAGTCATGACGGCGCACAACATCCTGGATATTCCTGCGGCCACGCCAGCGGCGTAGCCATCCCACGAACCCAAGACCCTTCTGTTTCGTCATGAGCGCCACGCCCCACGCCTCCTCCACCGCTGCCCGTTTTGTCTCCTCCAACGAGATCCGCACGCGCTTCTCGCGGGCCATGTCCGAGATGTATCGCAAGGAAGTGCCCCAGTACGGGACCCTGATCGACCTGGTGGCCGATATCAACGCCCTGGCCCTGCAGGCCGACCCCGAGTTGCGCCAGCGCATGAGCAAAAGCGGCGAGCTCGAGCGCCTGGATGTGGAGCGCCATGGCGCCATCCGCGTGGGCACGGCCGAGGAACTGGCCACGCTGCGCCGCCTGTTCGCCGTGATGGGCATGGAGCCCGTGGGCTATTACGACCTCTCGGTGGCCGGCGTTCCCGTGCACTCCACGGCCTTTCGCCCCGTACACGACGAGGCGCTGCTGGCCAACCCGTTTCGCGTCTTCACCTCGCTGCTGCGCCTGGAGCTGATTGCCGATGAGGCACTGCGCGCGCAGGCTGCCGAAATCCTCCAGCGCCGTCGCATCTTCACGCCGCGCGCGCTGGAGCTCATTGCCCAGGCCGAGCGTGACGGAGGCCTGGACAGCAGCGACGCAGACGCCTTTGTGCAGCAGACCCTGGAGACCTTCCGCTGGCACAGCGATGCCACCGTGGACGCCGCCACCTACAACGCCCTGCAAAAAGCCCACCGCCTGGTCGCCGATGTGGTGTGCTTCAAGGGCCCGCACATCAACCATCTGACGCCACGCACGCTGGACATAGACATGGCCCAGGCCGATATGCCCACGCGCGGCATGGATGCCAAGGACGTGGTCGAAGGCCCGCCACAGCGCGCCTGCCCTATCTTGCTGCGCCAGACCAGCTTCAAGGCGCTCAAGGAGGCCGTGCGCTTTACCGATGCCGACGCCAACGCGGACAGTGCCGGCGCCCATACCGCCCGCTTTGGCGAGATCGAGCAGCGCGGCGTAGCGCTGACACGCAAGGGCCGCGCCCTGTACGACGAGCTCCTGGGCCTGGTGCGCGGCATAGACAGCGCGGGCAGCGCCGCGCCCGACTATGCACACCGCCTGCAACAGGTCTTCACGCAGTTTCCAGACACGCACGAGCAATTGCGCCGCCAGGGCCTGGCTTTCTACCGCTACCGCCTGACCGAACAGGCTCAGGCCCAGTTGCCCCAGGACGCTGCCGAGGCAGACCTGGAAGCGCTGATCGGCAAGGGACTGGTGCAGGCCGAGCCGATTACCTATGAGGATTTTCTGCCCGTGAGCGCGGCCGGCATCTTCCAGTCCAACCTCGGCGGCGAGGAGCAAAAGCAATACCAGGCCCATGCCGCGCAGCAGGTCTTCGAGAACGCGCTGGGCGCAAGCGTGCATGACGAAATCGCCTTGTACGAGGCCTCCGAGCAGCAATCCAGGGCCCAGGTTCTCGGGATGCTGGCGGGAGCTGCGGCATGAGTCAGGACAGCGCACTGGCTCCCTTTGCCGCCGTGTTTGCCGAGCCTGCGGGATCTCCGATACGCGAGCTGTTTCCCTATCTCTCGCGTCCCTGCATGATCTCGCTGGCCGGCGGCTATCCATCGCCCAGCCTCTTCGATGCCGAGGGCCTGGCCCTGGCCGCTGCGCAGGCCATGGCCCAGGGCCCGGGCGCGCTGCAATATGGCGCCACCGAAGGCATGGGCGAGCTGCGCGAGGCCCTGGCGCAGCAGGCGCACGAGCGCGGCATGCAGGCGACGGCCGCCGACATCCTCGTGACCACCGGATCGCAGCAGGCCTTTGACCTGCTGGTGCGCGTGCTCGTGGAGCCCGGCGACACGGTGCTGGTCGAGGTGCCGGCCTATCCCGCCACGCTGCAGGCCCTGCGCCTGGCGCAGGCACGCATCCTGCCCATCCCCATGGACGAACAAGGCCTGCAGACCGAAGCCCTGGCCGATGTGCTGGCCGCGCTGCCCGCCGACCAGCGCCCCAAGCTGCTCTACACCGTGCCGAACTTCTCCAACCCGCGTGGCACGCTGCTGGCGCAGGAGCGCCGCGAAACCCTGGTGCAACTGGCCAGGCAGCACGGCTTCTGGGTAGTCGAGGACGATCCCTATGGCGAGCTGCGCTTCGACGAGCCCGGCGACGTCCCCCAGGCCATGCCAGGCACTGTGCGCGCCGCGGGCGAGCGCCTGGCCGGGCCCGGCACCAACCCCGTCATCTATCTGTCCAGCCTGTCCAAGACCGTGGCCCCCGCGCTGCGCGTGGGCTGGATGCTGGCCGACGCGCCGCTGCTGCGCCGCTGCACGGTGGCCAAGCAGACAGCCGACCTGTGCACCTCGCCGCTGACGCAGTCGGTGGCCGCCTGCTATCTGGCCAGCGGCCGCTACCCGGCCACCGTGCAGCGCGCGCGCCAGGAATACCAGCGCCGCATGCTGGCACTGGTCCAGGGCCTGGACGCGGCGCCGGACAGCGGCATACGCTGCTCGCGCCCCACGGGCGGCATGTTCGTCTGGGCCGAGCTGGACCACCGCATCGACCCGCAGAAGCTCTTCGACGCCGCCGTGGCCCAGGGCGTGGTCTATGTGCCAGGCAAGGCCTTCTATCCGGCCGACCCCGACCTGCACACGCTGCGCATGTCGTTTGCCGCGCCCGAGGTGCCGCAGATCGCGCAGGCCGTGGAACGCCTGTGCCGGGCCGCAGCGCAAAGCCGCTGAGATAAGGCACCCTGTGCCGCTTCGCGTCTTCCCCCTCTCTGGCTTCGCCGGAGGGGACGGCAAAGACGCTGCGGTGCGGCCCTTGCGCGGCGCCAAACCATGCACAGCGCCATGAAAGCACGGAGATACAGGAGCCCGGCTGCACCGGCCCGGGCTGCGCGGCATAATCGGGGCTCAGACATCTTCTCTGCCATGGCCTGCCTGCACCTGTCCACCGCCGCCCGCCTGCGCCGCTCTGCCCTCGCCGCAGAGCTGCCCGCGCGTGCCTGCGTGCTGCGTGCGCTGCACACACGCCGCCATGGCATTCCCACTGCATTCGTGAGCCTGAGCGGTGTCACGGCCATGCTTTCCGCCGCCGTGCGGATGGCTTGAAGCACACAGCTCACATCCTCCGCACGGCCTTCCCAAACAGCATTTCCCTGGTGCATGGGAGAGGTACGTCCACATCTTCGGCGTCCGTACTGTCACGCGCACCGCATCTTGCTCAAAGGACGATCCGGAGGTCAGCCATGGACATGGAACTCACTCAAAATTTCTTGCGCGGCAAAAATCCCTGTGCCATGGGTTATCGCTGGTTTGTACGCAACAACCTGGCCGGCGGCGACTACCAGGCAGCCATGGACACCCAGGTGGCCGCAGGCCGCGTGGAAGATGCACGCTGGCTGCTGGAGAACTTCGGCTCCACCAACAGCGTGCTGGAGCTCGAGCACCTGGAGGCCGACAACTTCGTCTATGCCGGCACGCTGATAGTGCATGGCGATGTGCGCGTGCCCGGCCAGTTGCTGGTGGGCCGCAGCCTGCAGGCGGGCGGCGGCATACGGGCGGGCAAGCTGGAAGCGGGCGAGGACATTCAATGCGGCGGCGCCATCTTCGCGGCTGAACTGCTGCAGGCCGGCGGCAGCATCAAGGCGGCCTGGAGCGTGGAAGTCGAAGGCGAGCTGCGCGCCGAAGACTTGCGCTGCGGCTGGGAGCTGAGCGTCGGCAGCCACGTGAAGCTCAAAGGCAATGCCCATATCGGCCAGCAAGTGCAGGTGCAAGGCGATATGCACTGCGGCAAGGGCCTGAAAGCGGGTGGCGCCATCGAGGTGCAGGGCCTGCTCGATGTAGGTCATGGCATTGCCGGCAACGACGACATCCTGTGCGGCAACCATATTCAGGCCGGCTGGGGCATCAAGGCCCAGGGCGATATCCGCGCGGCCTGCAGCATCCGCAGCGGCGAGACCCTGCAGGCCGATGGCGAGATCGCGGCCGGCCCGGGCTACGGCGTTTTTGCCGGCATGAATGTGCAGATGCAGGCCTGGCCCGACTGCGCCTGGGTGCGTGCACTGAAAAAGCCCGAGGCGCTGATCAGCGGCTTCTGGGAAAATGCGGCGCTCACCCCCTGAGGCGCTGCGCGCCTGGGCGGCCCCGCCCTCCCCCTCTCTGGCTACGCCGAAGGGGGACGACACCCTCGGTGCGGGGCGGCGCGGCCGGCCAGGCCCTTCCTCGGCGTCCCTGAGCAAGCGGCCCTTCTCACAGTGCAGCAGACGTTCTGCCCGCTACGCAGAACACAGGCAAAATAGCTTTTTTGACCCAAGGCCAGCGCCTGGCGCCCGCCTGTTGATAAGAGAGTCTGCCCCGTGTTTACCGGCATCATTCAGGCCGTGGCAACAATTGCCGCGCTGCGCGACCAGGACGGCCTGCGCACCTTCATCATGGAGTTCCCCGAAGGCTTCTGCCAGGATCTGGCCATTGGCGCCAGCGTCTCGCACGACGGCGTCTGCCTGACGGTGACCGAAAACCTCTCACCCACCAGCGCCAGCTTTGATGTGATGCTGCAAAGCCTGAACATCACCACGCTGGGCAGCTGCAAGGCCGGCGACACGCTCAATGTGGAGCGCGCCGCCAGGGACGGTGCCGAGATTGGCGGCCACCCGCTGTCGGGCCATGTGGACTTCATGGCGCCGCTGCTGGAGGTGATGCAGACCGAGACCAATCACAAGATCCGTTTCGGCATTCCCGAGGCCTTCCGCCCCTATGTGTTTGCCAAGGGCTATATCGCCGTCAACGGCGCCAGCCTGACGGTGGCCGAAGTGAACCGCAAGGAGGGCTGGTTCGAGGTCTGGCTGATTCCCGAAACCCTGCGCATGACGGTGTTCGGCGGCAAGAAGGTCGGCGATCTGGTCAATATCGAGATCGAACGCAGCACCCAGGTGGTGGTCGATACCGTGCGCGAAACCGTGGAGGCCAGCCTGGGCCGGCTCAAGCCCGTGCTCGAAGCCCTGCTGCAGGAAAAAGGCCTGAGCCTCGACGATTTTGTGGATGTGCCGCAGCTGCCCAAGCCATAGTCCCGGATGCGGGGCAAGCGTCAGAACATCTTCCGGCGCCCACCCCATGCCCTGCTTTCAGAGGACGGCTTTGAAGCGCTTGAGCCGCAGCGCGTTGGAGAGCACAAATACGCTGGAAAGTGCCATGGCTCCGGCCGCAAACACCGGCGACAGCAGCATGCCGTTGAATGGGTAGAGCAGACCCGCCGCCACCGGTATCAGCGCCACGTTGTAGGCAAAGGCCCAGAACAGGTTCTCTCCAATGTTCTTCATCGTGGCCTTGGACAGCGCGATCGCATTCGGCACGCCCGAGAGGTCGCCCGACATCAGCACCACATCGGCAGCCTCGATCGCGATATCGGTACCCGTGCCTATGGCGATGCCCACATCGGCCTCGGCCAGGGCCGGTGCGTCGTTGATGCCGTCGCCCACATAGGCCAGCGTGCCATGTTCGGCCTTGAGACGCTTTACGGTTTCGACCTTGCCGCCTGGCAGGACCTCGGCCACCACCTCGTCAATGCCCAGCTGCCTGGCGATCGCCTCGGCCGTGTGGCGGTTGTCGCCGGTAATCATGGCCACTTTCAGGCCCAGCGCATGCAAGGCATCGATCGCCGGCTTGGTGGTGGGCTTGATCGGATCGGCCACGGCAATCATGGCCGCCACCTTGCCGCCGATGGCGGCATACAGAGGCGTCTTGCCTTCGCTGCCCAGGCGCTCGGCCTCAGCCGCAAAGCCGTCAACACTCAGGCCGATTTCGCGCATGAAGCGGTCGGCACCAATCTCCACCTGATCGCCCAGCACCACGGCACGCACGCCGAAGCCGGTCACCGATGCGAAGTCGCTGATGGATGGAATCTCCAGTCCCTCTGACTTGGCAGCATCGACAATGGCGCGCGCAATCGGGTGCTCGCTGCGGTCTTCCACGGCAGCTACCTGCGCCAGAACGACGGCACGTTCAAACCCATCGGCCAGCACCAGATCGGTGAGCTCGGGACGGCCACGGGTCAGCGTGCCGGTCTTGTCCACCGCCACCACCCTGGCATCCTTGAGCTGCTGCAGTGCCTCGCCCTTGCGCAGCAACACTCCCATTTGCGCGGCACGGCCGGTTCCCACCATGATGGAAGTCGGCGTGGCCAGCCCCATGGCGCAGGGGCAGGCAATGATGAGCACGGCCACCGCATTGACCAGGGCAAAGCTCAGCGCGGGATCGGGACCCCAGACCAGCCAGACCACAAAGGTCAGCAGGGCCGCTGCCATGACGGCCGGCACAAACCACATGGTGATCTTGTCCACCAGGGCCTGAATCGGCAGCTTGCTGCTCTGGGCCTGCTCCACCATGCGGATGATCTGCGCCAGCAGCGTGTCTGCCCCCACCTTTGTAGCGTTGAAAGCCAGCGCGCCATTCTGATTGACCGTGCCTCCCACCACTTCGGCACCTGCAGCCTTCTCGACCGGCACGGGCTCGCCGCTGATCATGGATTCGTCGACAAAGCTGCGGCCTTCGATGACCAGGCCATCGACGGGAATGCGCTCGCCGGGGCGCACTTCGATCACGTCGCCGGCGCGCACCTGGGCAATGTCGATTTCCTGCACCATGCCGCCCTTGCGCACGCGCGCAGTCTTGGCCTGCAGCTGCACCAGGCGGCGAATGGCCTCCGAGGTATTGCCCTTGGCACGCGCCTCCAGAAAGCGGCCCAGCAGGATCAGCGCGACGATGACGGCCGCGGCTTCAAAGTACACATTCACCGTACCTGCAGGCAGCCATTGCGGCACAAAGGTCGCGACCACCGAATAGGCGAATGCCGCCGAAGTGCCCACGGCGACCAGAGAATTCATGTCGGGCGCAGCGCGCAGCAAGGCGGGCACGCCTTTCTCGAAGAAGCGCCGGCCCGGCCCGAACAGCACCACGGCCGTCAGCGCGAACTGGATGTACCAGCTGTTCTGCGTGCCGATGCTGCCCGCAATCCAGTGATGGAAGGCCGGCACCATGTGACCGCCCATTTCCAGCAGAAACACGGGCAGTGCGAACAGGGTCGCAAAGATCAGCGAACGCTTGAGCGACTCGCGCTCCTGCGCCTGGCGCTGGGCTGTGGCGTCCTCGCCAGTCGCGTCGGCGCTGTGCGCAACGGGCTGCGCTTCATAGCCGGCCTTTTCAATCGCCGCGATCAGAGCGCCCACCGTCACGCCGCCCTGCAGCTGCACGCTGGCACGCTCGGTCGCGAGATTCACCACGGCGTTCTGGACACCGGGCACTTTCTTGAGCGCACGCTCCACACGGCCCACGCAGGACGCACAGGTCATGCCGCCCACCTGCAGGTCCACGCTTTGCGCGGGCACCGCGTAGCCCGCCTTTTCGATCGCCGCCACGGCCTGCGGCAGGATGGCCGCAGCCTGCGCCGGATCGGCCACGGTGAGGCTGGCTTTTTCCGTGGCCAGATTGACCACGGCCTCCTGCACACCAGGCACTTTCTTGAGCGCCCGCTCCACCCGGCCCACGCAGGATGCGCAGGTCATTCCTTCCACAGACAACTCAAAGGCTCCGCTTTTGGTCAGTGCATTCATCGCGTTCTCCATTCACGTTGAAGGCTACTGTAGAGATTGACATCATGTAAAGGTCAAGCCCTCGGCAAAAACCTCTGCCGCATGGTGCAAACATGCAATGCTTCAGCCTGTGTGCTGCGGCATTCCGAAATACTCCACCAGATGCGCCTGGGCCTACGCGAGCATGTGCCCGCAAGCCTTTGCGGGTGGAGCTTGCCATGTACGGCATCAGCGCCGTATTGGGCAGGTCGACCAAAGCCTCGGACAATTGCGGCTCATGTGCGAACACATCCAATGTCGCAGCGCCTGCTGAAGTATTGAGCAGCGGACGCAGCGGTATCGGCAAATCATGGACGGACGGAAAGCGCTTTCGACAGATCGATGCAGTCTTCGCTTCGCGCCAGCAGCCAACGGTGCGAGCGCGAAGAGAGCCCGGACCTACTCCAGCACGCAGGGATCGCGGCGGATTTCCTCACGGCACATGGCCTCCCAGAGAAAGGGAAAGCCGTTGAGGTCGGTGCGCGCTCCGGTGGCCTGGCTCACGGCATCGCTCAAGGGGGTGCCGCCACCGAGCGCCTGCACCCGCCAGGCCAGGCGGCAGCGCCACTCCAGCGTGATGGCACGCAGATGCGCCTGTCGAATGCTCTCGCCCACCACCAGCGCACCATGATTGGCCAGCAGCGCCCATTTGCTCTGGCCCAATGCGCTGGCCACAGCATTGCCCAGCTCGCGCTGCTCCACCGTACCCCGGTATTCGTCATAGACCACGGGGTCGGTATCGACCAGGGCCGAGGTCTGGTCATACACGGGCGGCACCCTGCCCGTGGCCGACCAGACCGAGCTCCATTCGGGATGGTTGTGGATGACCACGCGCACATCGTGGCGCTTTTCATGCACGTCCATGTGCAATCGAATGGCCGGAGTGATATTCCACTCGCCCTCGATCACCTGGCCTTGTGCATCCAGCCGCAGGATGTCCGAGGCCGTCAGCTCGCTCCAGGTCAGCTCCCAGGGGTTGGCAAGATAGCTGCCGTCATCCAGGCGCAGCGTGACGTGGCCCGCGATATGGTCGTTATAGCCTTCGCGCGAGAGCACGCGGCACAGCAGCGCGACCTGCTGGCGCTCGGTCAGTTGCGGCAGCAAAGGCTTGCGACCGGGACGGGGTGCGTATTTGGAGAGCAGCTCCTGATTCAAGCCGTCGTAGCGCATGCAACCCCCTGATTGTTGTGTGGATCGGCAGCCGCGGTCTGGCGCGCAAACACCGAGGCACGGTGCATGCGGCGCTGGTGCGGGGCGTAGTCCATGATGGCGTTGTGCACCACGCTGCGGTTGTCCCAGATCACCATATCGCCCAGTACCCAGCGGTGCTTGAACAGAAACTCCACCTGCATGCAGTGCGCGTGCAGATAGGCCAGGATGGCATGGCTTTCGGCCTGCGGCAGGCCATCTATATGCGTGACATAGGTGGGGCTGACGTAGAGCGCCTTGCGCCCCGTGAGCGGATGCACGCGCACCATGGGGTGCAACTGGCGACGGTTCTGCGCGACCACCTCCACATAGCGCTCGTGCGTGCAGATGCCATGCTGCAGCGCCGCCGTCATGGGCCTGTTCATGTCATGCCAGGCACTCAGGCCATCGAGGTACTGCTTCATCTTCGGCGAAAGCGCATCGTAGGCACTGGTCATGCTGATCCAGCAGGTATCGCCCCCCGTGGGCGGCAGGATGCGCGCATGGGTCATGGTGACTATGGGCGGACTGGGCAGAAAGCTCTCGTCGTGGTGCCACATATCGGCGCGGTCACCGAGCTTGGAGTCGATGACCGTGATCTGCTCATAGCCCTGCCCCAGATTGGGATAGAAAGTATGGACTTCGGCCTCGCCGAAATGCCCGGCGATCGCCAGATGCTGGTCGGGCGTCATATCGGGCACATGCAGCACCAGTGCTTCGTGCCTGAGCAGGGCGGCTTCCAGCTCCTGCAAGGTTTGCGCAGACAGCGGGTCTGCCAGGTCCAGCTTCAGCACTTCGGCACCGATGCGCGGGCCGAGAATCTGAACCGAGATGGGGGATGACATGGACTTTCTCCTCTATGCAATGTCTTGCCCGAGGGCAGCGCTTCCGTCTCCTCCACAGCGTCTGCCTCAGGCTTTGTCGGGCCGCTCCTTCGCGCTAGGATGGCGAGCAGCCTGATCCAAAGTCTAGGCACAGGGAGTGCGTTTTTCCACTCGCATTCCAGCGCCCTCAAAGACGTCGCAAGTCATTGATGGAAAAAGAGAAAATCAGCACCAACAGATCAGACAGAGTCAGGACTTGCATTTCATGGAAGCGCCCACCACCCCACGCCCCAAGGACCTTCTGCCTCAGCCACGCAAACAACCCACGCAGGCACGCTCCAGAGCGCTGGTCGATGCCATTGCCGAAGCCTGTTTGCGCCTTCTCGAAAAGGAAGGCGAGGACGCTCTCACGGTCAATCGCATTGCAGAGGTATCGGGTGCTGCCGTGGGCTCCATCTACCAGTACTTTCCCAGCAAGGAGTCCATGATTGCGGCGGTGTATGAACGCCTGCTCGACCAGGAATCCGAGCAGCTTTTTGCTATGCGCGAGCAATTGCAAGGCCTGTCGCTGGAGGCATTGCTACGGCAGGTGTTTGCCAACATGATCCGCGTGGAGCAGCGGCTGCATGGCCTTAGCAGCGCCTTTCATGCGCGCTACGGCTCGGCCTTGCATCTGGGCCTGTGGCATGCACCGCAGGCCAGCCGGGAGGAATTCATCAACACCACCTGGCTGCCGCTGCTGCAGATGCATGTCGCGGAGGTGGGAACCAACAACATGCCGCTGGCGGCCTATCTGCTGGGCCAGGGCCTGCGCGAGATCATCCACAGCGCCGTCCACGATGTGCCCGAGCAGGCCCGCTCGCCCGATTTTCTCGACGCACTGGTGGCCATGGCCATGAGCTGCGTGAAGCGAAGCTAAAAAACAAAGCGCGACACAGAGGTCGCGCTTCGAGCGGGGCTGGCCGAGCTTACCGGATATGAGCGATCACGGCGCTCAAGGCCTGCGCAGTGCCTGCCTGCGCGGCCAAGGTGACACGGCCGCTCTTGTGGGCCGAGACCTGCATTTCCATTTTCATGGCTTCCATCACGGCGATCACATCGCCTTCCTTGACCTCGTCGCCATCGGCGACCTTCCAGGCATGCAGATTGCCGGCAATCGGCGAGATGACCGCGTCAGGGTCCACGCTTTGCTGCGCGGCGGCCTGAGCCACGCCAGTCGTCGGTGCAGACAGACCTTGCAGCAGCATGGCGGGCAGGCCCAGTTGCACGCGGCGGCCGTCGATCTCGATGGCCGTGCGCAGCAGGCTGGTATCGGCCACAGGTTCGGCGCGGGCAGCCGCTGCCAGCGGCTCGGCAAACTCGGTCTCGATCCAGCGGGTGTGGACATTGAAGCCATTAGCCCCCACAAAGTCGGCCTGATTCAGCACAGCCTTGTGAAAGGGCAGCACCGAAGCCACGCCCTCGATGCGGAACTCTGCCAGCGCGCGACGCGCACGGGCCAGGGCCTGCTCACGCGTGGCCCCGGTGACGATGAGCTTGGCCATCATGGAGTCAAACGTGCCGGGGATCACCGAGCCGGTTTCGACACCGGAATCGAGTCGCACGCCCGGCCCAGAAGGCGGGGCAAAGCGCGTGATCAGACCCGGTGTGGGCAGAAAGCCGCGCCCCACATCTTCGGCATTGATGCGGAACTCGATGGAATGGGCCCGCGGCGTCGGAGTCTGCGTGAAGGACAGAGGCAGACCGTCGGCCACGCGCAGCTGTTCCTGCACCAGATCGATGCCCGTGGTTTCCTCCGTCACGGTGTGCTCGACCTGCAAGCGGGTATTGACCTCGAGGAAGGAGATGGCGCCATTGCCGCTGAGCAGAAATTCCACGGTTCCGGCGCTGATATAGCCTGCCTGCGCACAGATAGCCTTCGCCGCACTGTGAATGCGTTCACGCTGCGCCTCGGTGATGAAGGGTGCCGGCGCTTCTTCCACCAGCTTCTGGTTGCGGCGCTGCAGCGAACAGTCGCGCGTGCCCAGCACCACCACATTGCCGTGCGTGTCGGCAATCACCTGCGCCTCGATATGGCGCGGCTTGTCGAGGAACTGCTCGACAAAGCATTCGCCACGGCCGAAAGCCGTCACGGCCTCGCGCACGGCGGATGCATACAGCTCGGCCACTTCGTCCATGCGCCAGGCGATCTTCATGCCACGGCCACCGCCGCCAAAAGCGGCCTTGATGATGATGGGCAGACCATGCTGCTGGGCAAAGGCCAGCACTTCGTCGGCATCCTTGACGGGATCGGGCGTGCCGGCCACCAGCGGCGCACCGACCTGCAGTGCAATCTTGCGCGCCTCGACCTTGTCGCCCAGCTTGGCAATGGTGTCGGGACGCGGACCGATCCAGATCAGCCCCGCATCCAGCACGGCCTGCGCAAAGGCTTCGCTCTCGGACAGAAAGCCATAGCCGGGATGGACGGCATCGGCGCCCGAACGCCTGGCGATCTCAATCAGCTTGGCGATGTTCAGATAGGTGTCGGCAGGCTTGTCGCCATCGAGGCCGTAGGCTTCATCGGCGCGGCGCACGTGCAGGGCATCGATATCGGCATCGGCATAGACGGCGACGGACTTCACTCCGTAATCCGCGCAGGCTCGCGCGATGCGTACGGCGATCTCGCCACGGTTGGCAATCAGAACTTTGGTAATCATGGTTGCCACCTCAGGAAGCGCAAGACAGGGATGCGAGACCGCCGCCTGCTGCGCAGGCACGGCAATCTGGTGAAACAACTGCTGCGCAGCTGTTTTCGCCACGGTTGGCAATCAGAACTTTGGTAATCATGGTTGCCACCTCAGGAAGCGTAAGACAGGGTTGCGAGACCGCCGCCTGCTGCGCGGGCCCGGCAATCTGGTGAAACCGCTGCTGCGCAGCAGTTTTCGCCACGGTTGGCAATCAGAACTTTTTTCATCAACTCACTCCTCACTCCGCGGCTGCTGGCATCAGCTCTGCAAAGGCGCGTATGGGGTTAAAACGAATCCAGGCTCCTACGGGAATCTGCCCCGCAAGATCCAGATGATGGGGTGCCACGCAGCCGATGACGGGATAGCCACCGGTCAAGGGGTGGTCGGCCAGAAACAGCACGGGCTGGCCGCTGGCAGGAACCTGGATGGCCCCCAGCGGCGTGCCTTCGCTGGGCAGCTCGCTGCTCACGGCGCGCGTCAGCGCCTGCTCGCCGGCAAGGCGCAAGCCCACCCGATTGGACTGGGGCGTGACCTGCCAGCGCTGGCCGGCCAGCAAGGCCACGGCCTCGGGCGTGAACCAGTCGGTGCGCGGGCCCAGCTCCACATCCAGCACCACCTCGCCGTCTGGGGCCGGCAGCTCCTGCACCGGCAGGGCCAGCTCGCCCACCACGGCATGGCGGGCCGGCAGCACTGTCAGCAACTGGCCGCTGTGCAGGGCGGGAGGGCCGACATGGGCCAGGGTGTCCGTCGAAGCACTGCCCAGCACGGGAGCCACCTCATAGCCGCCACGCACCGCCACATAGCAGCGGGCACCGGCAACGGGTTGGGCCAGGCTCAGCGTGTCGCCATCGGCCAGCGCAATCGCGGCATGGCGCGGCGCAGACCAGCGGCGCCCGTCGGCTGTGGAGATGCTGATGGGCGCATCTGCGCCCGTCACTGCAACGACGTTCTCGCCCACGCTTTGCAGCGACAAGCCGCCGCCTACCGTCTCCAGCACCGGCAGTTGGCTGGCATTGCCAACCAGCCGGTTGGCCGTCTTGAATGCAGCCTGATCCATGGCTCCGGAGGCCGAAACGCCCTGCCCGGCCTGGCCGTGGCGCCCCATGTCCTGGAACAGCGTGAGCAGGCCCGTGGCGCGCACATGCAAGGCGCAGCCATTGAAATTCGTAGCTGCTTGCGCCTGATCATTCTTGATCTCAGATACTTTTTCATCTGAAATCGAATCAGAGAAATCGCTAGCAGCTACTTTTTGAGTAGCTGCATCGACAAACTGCACGCGGTAGCCGGGCTGCAGCAAGGCAGGCAGATCGCGCGCCAGATCCCACATGGCGGCATCGGTCACGCCGATGATCTGCCAGCCGCCGGGGCTGGCCTGTGGATAGACCGCGCTGAAGCTGCCGGCCAGCGCCACCGCACCGGCCGGAACCTTGGTGCGCGGCGTGGCACGGCGCGGCACGTTGAAGACGGGGTCGCCACCGCTCAGATAGGCAAAGCCCGGCGCGAAGCCGGTAAAGGCCACCGACCATTCGCTGCCGGTGTGGCGGCGCACCACTTCCTCGGCCGTGAGGCCCAGGATCTGCGCGACTTCGGCCAGATCCTCGCCCTCATAGCGCACGGGAATCTGCACCAGCACATCCGAGCGCTGCACGCTGCCGCTCAGGTCGCAGGCGGCAATGCGCCGCACCAGTTGCGCCGCGCCGATGATATGAGGCGCGAACTGCACAAGAATGGTGCGCGCGGCAGGCACGAGCTCCTGCACGCCTTCTATGGGCTGGGCCTGCAAGGCACCCAGCAGCACCAGCGTCTGCTGCAGATCGGCCAACTCCACCAGGATGGCCTGGCGGTTGACGGGCAAAAAGCGCATGGTGCTCATGACGCTGTTTCCACGAAGGAGGTGATCTGCACGCCCTCCTGCTCGAAACGCTGGCGGATGTTGCGCGCAATGGCCACGGCACCGGGACTGTCGCCGTGCACGCAGATGGAATCGGCCTGCACACGCACCAGGCTGCCGTCCACGGCCTCGATCACTCCATCACGCACCAGCGTCAGCATGCGCTGGGCAATCAGGTTTTCGTCGTGCAGCACGGCGCCGGGTTCGCGGCGCGAGACCAGGGCGCCGTCGGGCGTATAGCCCCGATCGGCAAAGGCCTCGGCCACTACGCAGAGGCCCGCATCGCGGGCCCAGGCTATCAGGGGCGCACCTGCCAGCGCCATCAGCACCAGCTTGGGATTGATGGCCTTGATGGCATTGATCACATCCATGGCCTGACGCCTGTCCTGGGCAATGGTGTTGTAGAGCGCGCCGTGCGGCTTGACGTACTGGACACTGGTGCCGGCCGCCTGCGCAAGGCCCTGCAGAGCGCCGATCTGGTAGATCACGTCGGCCACCAGATCGCCGCTGGCCACATCCATGTTGCGACGCCCGAAACCCGACAGGTCGCGGTAGGCCACATGTGCGCCGACGACCACGCCGCGCGCCTTGGCAGCCCTGAGCGTGGTCAGCATCCCGGCCGGGTCGCCAGCATGAAAGCCGCAAGCCACATTGGCGCTGCTGACGATGTCCAGCATGGCCGCATCGTCGCCCATGCGCCAGGCGCCGAAGCTCTCTCCCAGATCGCTGTTCAAATCCATTTTCATCATTCGTCTCCCGGTCGGCATCAATGCAGCTGGCCTGCAGTTTCACGCAGGTCCTGGTGCACGGTCATGGCCGTGCGAATCGCTTCACGTATGCCTTTGATCTGCAGGTCCAGGGCCATGCCTGGCTGCGATGCCACTTGCCCTGGCATGACAGGCGTGTGGATAAAACCGCCACGCACGCCTGGTGCGCCACGGCGGTGCAGGCGATGCATGAGCGCGTAAAAGATATGGTTGCAGACAAAAGTGCCCGCGGTATTGGAAACCAAGGCCGGGACACCCAGGTCGCGCATGTTGCGCACCATGGCCTTGATGGGCAATGTGGAAAAGTAGGCCGCGGGCGCATGGGCCACCACGGCCTCGTCCACGGGCTGTTTGCCCGCGTTGTCGGGAATGCGCGCGTCATCAATGTTGATGGCCACGCGTTCAGGCGTGATCTCCGAACGCCCCCCGGCAAAACCCAGGCAGATCACCAGAGTCGGCTGCAATTCGGCCAGGGCTTCATCCAGCGCCAGGATGGCATCGCCAAACACACAGGGCAGCTCGACGGAGTGCACCAGGCCACCGGCAATCACTTCGCCATTCAGCGCTCGCGCCACTTCCCAGGAGGGGTTGATCGGGTCCTGATCGAACGGCTCGAAGCCGGTGAGCAGAATGCGGGAAACGGTGGGCGCAGTCATGGCAAAACTCTAACAATCAGCGGAACATCAGGAAATTGAGCAGGAACACATTGACGATCAGCAGCGTGATGGCAGTGGGAACCTGCGCACGGATGACGGCATTTTTGTCAATTTCCAGCAGTGCCGCGGGCACCAGGTTGAAGTTGGCCGCCATGGGCGTCAGCAAGGTGCCGCAGTAGCCCGACAGCATGCCGACCGCCGCCATCACGGCTGGATCACCATGGTAGACGCCAACCAGCACAGGCACGCCCACACCGCCCGTCATCACCGGAAAGGCTGCAAAACCATTGCCCATGATGACGGTGAACAGCGCCATGCCGATTACATACACGGCCACGGCCACAAAGCGCACATCCATGTTGATGTAGGTGGTGGTCACATAGGCCACGGCCTTGCCCACGCCGGCATCCGAGAACACCAGACCCAGCATGCCCAGCATCTGCGGCAGCACCAGGGCCCAGCCCAGTGCATCGATCAGGCGGTGCGACTCGCGCAGGCCCTGCACCGGCGTCTCGCGCGTCATCTTGCAGGCCAGCACCAGCGCAATCACGCAGCCGATGCCCAGACTGACCAGCGTGCTGTTCTTGGGGTCTATCAGCGGAGTGCCGCCAAAGACCAGATGCTTGGCCGACAGCGTGCCCACCATGGTGATCAGCGGGATGGCCAACGCCGGCACGAACAGCTTGTTGCCCAGGCGCCTGGCGCTTTCCAGGTACTGCGCATCGGTGCGCGGCTGGTGCTTGCCGCCCATCACGCCGCCGAAGCCGGCAATCAGGGCCATGACGACCGCGACCGCCCCCACCCATACGGGCGGCAGCAGATCACCGACGAGGAACACCAGCGCATACAGTGCCCAGAACAGGCCCGCCGAGAAACGGCGCGGGTTGCTGCCATCGCGCAGCGTCATCAAGGCCGTCACCGCCAGCACCAGGCCGACGAGGTAGTACAGGTATTGAATGGTGATGGTCATGCCTGTTCTCCCTGGGCAACTTTCTTTTCCGCAGCAATTTCACGCGCCAGCTGCTTGTCCAGGCGATGCAGGCGGAAGGCATGGATGGCAAAGGCCGAGACGGCCGTGGGAATGCCCCACAGCGCGACATGGATCGGCTCGACCTCGATGCCCGCCTCCTTCAGGAAAGTGGTCATCAGCACGATCGCACCGAAGGCCACGAAGATGTCCTCACCAAAGAACAGACCCACGTTGTCCGTGGCAGCCGACATGGCACGCAGCTTCTCGCGCACCTTGCCCGACAGCTTGCCGTAGCGGTTTTCCGTCGCGCCTTCGGCCATGGGGGCCAGCAGCGGACGCACCATCTGGGGATGCCCGCCGAGGCTGGTCAGACCGATGGCTGCCGTCAGCTGACGTGCTGCCAGGTAGACGATCAGCAGGCGGCCCGCGGTGGCCGACTTGATGGAGCTGATCCAGTTCTGCGCATGCTGACGCAGGCCATGGCGCTCCAGCAAGCCGATCACGGCCAGGGGCAGCAAGATGATGAGCGGCAGATTGCGGGTCTTGATAAAGCCGGTCCCGATGGCGGCCAGAACCTTGTCCAGCGGAAAGCCCGCCGCAAAAGCTGTGCCGATGGCGGTCACGATGACCACCAGCATGGGGTTAAAGCGCAGCGCGAAGCCGGCAATGATGATGAGCACGCCGATCAGCGGCCACAGGTTTACGTCTACAGGCATGGAAGCCTCCGGAAATCACGCCCTGATCCGCTGCGCGGCGGGCTCTACCAAAGACGGGAACGCTATCGGCAACCCCGCCCAGCTCTTTTGAAGAAGGCTGGGCAGCTCTGCTTCAGAGCTGCCTGATTCCTCAAATTGTTGAACAATCAATTCAGATTGATTCCACAAATGAAATTGTTTGCAGAACAAATAGACTTTGTAATAGAGCAAACCCTAGGTCTCACCATTCTTTTGAACTTCTCTGAGTCAACAGAACGATGGCTACACTCTGGCGACAGCCAAAAGGGAATGCCATGAAAGTCGCAGCAGAGGTCCAGAACCTGACCGAACGCATCGCCGAAGAAATACGCAGCCAGCTGGTCAAGGGCGTGCTGAGCCCGGGCCAGCGACTGTCCGAAGCAGCACTCAGCGAAGCGCTGGATATTTCGCGCAACACCTTGCGCGAGGTGTTCCGCATGCTGACCAAGGAAGGTCTGCTGGTACACGAGCCCAACAAGGGCGTATCGGTGGCCGTGCCCAGCATGGCGTCCATCATCGACATCTATCGCGTGCGGCGCATGATCGAGTGCCAGGCACTGGCACAGGCCTATCCCATGCACCCGGCGCTGACGCGGATGCGCGAGGCCGTGGAAAGCGGCCAGCGGCACAGCGAGGCCGAGGACTGGTCCGAAGTGGGCACCGCCAATATGGCGTTTCACAAAGCCATCGTGGCCCTGGCCGACAGCGAACGCCTCAATGAGATGTTCTCGCATCTGCTGGCAGAGCTGCGCCTGGCCTTCGGCCTGCTGCGCGACCCGCATTTTCTGCATGCACCCTATGTGAGCATGAATCTGAAGATTCTGCAGATCTTCGAAGCCGGCAGGCCAGCAGAGGCGGCGCAGGAACTCAGCGCCTACCTGGTGCATTCGGAGCGCATCATTCTGGCCGCCTATGCGCGGCGTCTGGCAGAGGCGGGAATCAAAGCCCCTTGAGGGATCTTGTTCAACAAAATGCCATTTTCAATAGAAAAAAAGCAATGAAACACCCTACGTTTCCTTGAAACTCGTTGAAATCCCTCATGGATGTTTGTTGAGACAAATGCTACTTTTGGCACAACTCTTGCCTGAGTTCATTCGTCCGCATCTCTTATCCGAGGAGTTCTCATGAAGCGTCGCATTTTCTGCGCCACCGCAACCTTGCTCGCCGGCATCGGCATTGCCGGTCATGCAATGGCACAAACCAAGTGGGATTTCGCCACCGCATACGGGCCTGGAAACTTTCACTCCAAGAACAACGAACTGTTTGTGAAGGATGTGGATGCTGCCACGGGCGGCAAGCTCAAGATCACGCCGCACTTTGGTGCATCGCTGTTCAAGATGCCCGAAATCAAGCGTGCCGTGCAGACCGGCAATGCACAGATGGGTGAATTCTTTCTGGTGAGCTTTCAGAATGAGTCGCAGATCTTCGGTGTCGACGGACTCCCGTTCCTGGTGAGCAACTATGACGATGCCTACAAGCTCTATCAGGCTCAGAAACCCGCGCTGCAAAAGCTGCTGGACAAGCAGGGACAGGTGCTGCTGTATTCAGTGGCATGGCCTCCCCAGGGGATCTACACCAAAAAGCCCGTCAACTCCGCGGCCGATCTCAAGGGCATGAAGTGGCGCGTCTACTCCCCGACCACAGCCCGCATTGGCGAGCTGATCGGCGCCCAGCCCGTGACCGTGCAGGAGGCCGAGCTGTCCCAGGCGCTGGCTACGGGCGTGGTGGATGGCCTGATCACCTCCAGCGCAACCGGTGCCGACAACAAGCTGTTTGAAAGCCTGAAGTACTACTACAACGTACAGGCCTGGATTCCCAAGAATGCCGTGACCGTGAGCAAGAAGGCCTTTGGCGCACTGGACAAGAGCACGCAGGAGGCCGTGCTCAAGGCCGCTGCCGCCGCCGAGCAGCGCGGCTGGAAAGAGTCCAGGGAAGTGGATGCGCGCTCGATTGCAGCCCTCAAGCAAGGCGGCATGCAGGTCGAGCAGCCGTCCGCCCAGCTCAAGGCCGACCTGGGCAAGATCGGGGCGACCGTGATCAAGGAATGGACGGACAAGGCCGGTGCTGACGGCCAGGCCATTCTCGACGGCTACAAGGCTGGCAAGTAAGGCGCAGATTGCATCTGGCCGCCCGGTCCTGGCATTTGGTGCCGGGCGGCCGATGACCACAGCCGCTCAGGAAGACAAGTATGCGCAAGTTACTCAACGGCCTCTATGACGGCAGTGCCTGGCTTGCCGGCATCGCCATGATCGGCGTGCTGGCGATGGTGCTGCTGACCATCACCAGCCGACTCTTCGGTTTCAGTGCCCCGGGCACCGATGCCTACGCAGGCTACGCCATGGCCGGAGCCGGCTTCATGGCCCTGGCCAGCACCTTGAAGAAAGGTGAACATATCCGCGTCACCCTGTTGCTGGGCGCGCTCAAGGGCAAGGCCTACAAGGCGCTGGAACTGACCGCCCTGGGCATCGCCACCATTCTTTCGGCCTTTCTGGCTTTCTATTCCACGCGCCTGGTATGGCAGTCCTGGGAGATCGAAGACATCTCCGTGGGCATCGACGCCACACCGCTGTGGATTCCGCAGATTTTCATGGCTCTGGGCACGATTGTTTTCTTCATCGCGTTCTGCGACGAACTGGTGCTGGAGCTGCTGGGCAAACGCAAGGCGGTAGAGAAGGAGGGAACCCCTCATGAATGAAATCACCGCAAGCATTGCACTGATCGTGGTGCTGCTGGTCCTGCTTGGCGGCGGCGTCTGGGTCGGACTGACGCTGGCGGGCGTTGCCTGGTTCGGCATGGAGTTCTTCACCGCGCGCGCTGCGGGCGATGCCATGGCCATGACCATCTGGAGCTCTGCCAGCAGCTGGACCTTGACGGCTTTGCCGCTGTTTGTCTGGATGGGCGAGATTCTCTACCGCACCAATCTGTCCGAGAGCATGTTTCGCGGTCTGGCCCCCTGGGTCAACGCGCTGCCGGGCCGTCTGCTGCACACCAATGTCATCGGCTGCACGATTTTTGCGGCGGTGTCCGGCTCCTCGGCCGCCACCTGCGCCACCGTGGGCAAGATGAATGTGCCCGAGCTGCGAAAGCGCGGCTATCCCGAAAACATGGTGATCGGCTCACTGGGCGGCCCCGCCACACTGGGTCTGCTGATCCCGCCCTCCATCATCTTGATCGTCTATGGCGTGTCGGCCGAGCTGTCGATCTCCAAGCTCTTCATGGCAGGCGTGCTGCCAGGCATCATGCTGGCACTGATGTTCAGCGGCTGGATCATGGTCTGGGCCTTGATGCACCCGGACAAGGTGCCCAAGGCCGACAGCTCCATGAGCTTCAAGCAAAAAGTCTACGAGTCGCGGCACCTGATCCCAGTCGTGCTGCTGATCTCGGGTGTGATTGCCAGCATTTACAGCGGCATTGCCACCGCAACCGAAGCGGCCGGCATAGGCGTGACGGGAGCGCTGATCCTGTCGGCCCTGCAAGGAGCTCTGACCTGGAAGAACTTCAAGGAATCGCTGTTCGGAGCCACCCGCCTGTACTGCATGATTGCGCTGATCCTCGCCGGAGCAGCCTTCATGACCTTGTCCATGGGCTATATCGGCCTGCCGCGCCAGTTGGCCGAATACGTGGGCAGCCTGAACCTCTCGCCCGCCATGCTGATTGCAGTGCTGGGCCTGTTCTACATTCTCATAGGCTGCTTTCTGGACGGCATCTCCACCATCGTGCTGACCTCCAGCGTGGTTCTGCCCATCATCCAGGCCGCAGGCATCGACCCACTATGGTTCGGCATCTTCCTGGTGATCACGGTGGAGACCGCCCAGATCACGCCACCGGTGGGCTTCAACCTGTTCGTGCTCCAGGGCATGACAGGCAAGCAGATCACCTATCTGGCCCGCGTCTGCGCACCGTACTTCCTGCTGATGGTGCTGGCACTCGTGATACTGTGGTTCTTCCCGCAGATCGTGACCGTGCTGCCCAATAATATGTAAGCAAATTCGCTCTGCACAAACGCCCCGAAAGGGGCGTTTTTCATGGGCGAACCAGAATGGCTGCATGCAGGCCAGAACATGTAGGTTTCAGCGCCGGGATGTGGATGCCGAATCCCTCTGACAGGGTGTTACGAAAAATGCGCACTACGCTGTTAGATTAGTCGGGTTAGCCATCCAGACACATCGCAATGAAAGAAAAAATCAACTTCATTGAGAGGGAGCGCCTCTACCGACATGAACTCAAACGCCGCCGCGTGAAGTTTCTGCCCATGCAGGTACTGCGCCGGGTCTTCAAAGCGGCAGGAGTCTAGCCAGCGCTGAAGCCAGCCATCCACCTGCCATGCCAAAACAAAAAAAGCGCTCCCATGGAGCGCTTTTTTTATTTCGGCGAATGGGTGCCGCAAGCACAGACCCAGGATCCATGCGACGTCCATTCCTTTTCCCATCCATTCCATCGCATGCCGTCAAAGCTTTGAGCTCTCGCTCAACCTTGTCGATGCGCCATCTCACGCCATCTGCGATCCCGCGAACCCTGCCGCTGTGAAAGCAATCAACTGCTCAATTACTTTTTCCACCGGGTCACTCCGATGCTTGTCGTTGAGCATATGGCTGACACGCCCATTGTCTGAGCGGATATACATCATCGCACCATACATGCACTCCAAGCGCCACTGAAACTCCGTCTCACTCAAATGAGGTGTCACGCTACGCAGCAGCAAAGCAAACCTCAGAGCGGTTTTGTCATACGCCTTGAATACGATCTCTCGGACTTCCTTCAGAGGATCCACGGAACACAGGGCAGCCACCCGGTTGAACGAGGACTCTTCCGAGCCGTATGCAGTGCGCAATGCTGGAGCAATAAACGCCCGAAGCACCTCTTCAATGCTCGGAGGCTCGTTCGCATGACGCTGTTCAAGTTGCGCCAGCAAGGCTTCTCTCTGCGCATTGACCAGTTGCACGCGCTCTTCGAAAAGAGCCTTGAGCAAGCCCAGCTTGTTCTTGAAATGATAGTGAATCGCCCCGGTATCCACGTCTGCTTCAGCCATCACCGCTCTTAACGATGTCCCCGCGTAACCATGCTGCGCAAACAATTTTTCAGCCGCGCACAGCATGCGCTGCCTTGCTTGGGCACGTGGCACGTCAACTCCCGAAGAAGTGACTTCCGCCTGTTCGGCTTGGCGCAGGGCAGCCCTTCTCCCCAATACGACTGGAACATCGGAGGCAGTTTTTCTCATGACTTCGAATGATAGTGGGGTCACGTGATCGTCCTCTTGCGTAGGTTTCATTTTTGCATCAATATTCATTCAGTCGACTGACTGAATTTAAAAATACAAGGAGACAAACGATGAACATCTGGCGCCACATACCCTCCCTCGTTATGGGGCTCACTTGCCTGGGAGTCGGCTCGCTCCAGGCTCAGGAGAATTTTCCCCATAGGCCACTGACCATCATCAATCCCTGGGCCGCAGGAAGCTCGACCGATGTGATGGCCAGGACTCTGGCGGAGGAAATGCACAAGCAGCTGGGTCAAAGCATCGTCGTGATTTCGCGTGAGGGAGGCTCCGGCGTCATTGGAATGAATGTGCTGGCCCAATCTCCCGCCGACGGCTTGACCATGGCTTTTACCCCCATGACGCCCATCACCATCCAACCGCATTACGTCAAGGGACTCAAGCTAAGTCCTGATGTCGTGCAACCGCTGTGCGGGGTGACCGAGAACATTCTGGGAGTGAGCGTGCGTGCCGACAGCCCCTACAAAACGATCGCGGAGTTGATTGCCGCCGCCAAACAGAAATCACTGAACTACGGCTCTCCCGGCCCCAACTCGGCCCCCTTTCTAGCCATAGATCAGCTCGAGCGAGACCAGAAGCTACAACTCAATCACATCCCATACAAGGGTGATGCGGGTTCGATCCAGGAATTGCTGGCAGGGCGCCTGGACTTTGTCAGCAGCATTGCAGCCTCTGCTGCACCTCAGGTTCGTGCCGGCAAGTTGCGGCTGTTGGCCGTTACTTCGGAACATCGTCATCCCGCGTTTCCCGACATTCCCACCTTCAAGGAACTCGGCATGAATGTGCAGGAAGACTCTTTTGCAGGCCTCTTTGTTCCCCGTGGGGTTCCTGAGGTCGCACTGGCAAAGCTTGACGATGCCTGTGCCAAAGCCACCAAGTCTGAATCGGTCAAACGCATTGCCCAAAGCGGTGATCAGGTCGTGCACTACCAAAGCCGTCAGCAATGGGAAAAGCGCATTACCACCGAGTTTCGCAAGCAGGGCGAGACAGCCAAGCGCAATGCCAGTACCAACTAAACCATCCATCACCGTCAGCTCATGAGCAACTCCACAACCCTAGCGCCCATTCGCCGCGTCGTCACTGCCAACGATGAGCAAGGACGTTCCTATCTGGCCGAAGATGGCCCATCGCCCGCAATCCGCTTTGTGCCGGAACGTCCCGGATATCGCATCACCAATCTATGGCGAACTGATGCGGCTCCTGCACACATTGGCTCACCCGACACCATTCATCTGCACCAGGGCGTTGCGCCCCCGCCGCTTGGTACCGTGCTGCGCATTCTGGATATTCCTGCCGACCCCGCCGACCCTCAGGAACTTCAGACTGCTTTGAATGCGACGTTTTCACGCATGTATGGCGATGCCCATCGGAATGTTCAGCCCGGCGAGCATCCTGGCATGCATCGCACGGACTCCGTGGACTACGCGCTCATGCTGGAAGGAGAGCTGATTGCCATCATGGATAAGGAAGAGACCGTGCTGCGAGCGGGCGATGTTCTGATTCAGCGTGGAACCAACCATGCCTGGGCCAACCGCTCCGGTAAACCTGCTCGTATTGCCTTTGTGCTGGTTGCAGGCATCGACGCAGATTGAGAGCCGGTCGGTAGCACACGAACATGCGGATGCCGATGCCTAAGACTTATTGAAGAACACCATGCATTCCTGAATCGGCCCGATGGCCGAAGCATCATCTGCCGAGCGCATCCGACGCCCCATAGAAAAAGCGCTCCAACGAGCGCTTTTTATCGCATTGAGGATGCTGCCGACATCAGCTCCACCTGGATTTCATCGAAAAAAACTTTCCCGGGTCGCCTGAGACTGCGACTTCAGCCAGGAAAGCTTTTCCGTGGCAAAGACCGTCTGCTTATTCCACCGTGACCGACTTGGCCAGGTTGCGCGGCTTGTCCACATCGGTGCCGCGTGCCACCGCCGTGTGATAGGCCAGCAACTGCAGCGGCACCACGTGCAGTATGGGGCTCAGCGCACCATAGTTCTCGGGCATGCGAATCACATGCATGCCTTCGCTGCTTTCGATATTGGTCTTGGCATCGGCCAGCACATAGAGAACACCGCCGCGCGCACGCACTTCCTGCATATTGCTCTTGAGCTTTTCCAGCAGTTCGTCGTTGGGCGCCACGGTGACCACAGGCATCTGGCTGTCCACCAGTGCCAGCGGGCCATGCTTGAGCTCGCCGGCGGGATAGGCCTCGGCGTGGATGTAGCTGATTTCCTTGAGCTTGAGCGCTCCTTCCAGAGCGATGGGGTAGTGAATGCCACGACCCAGGAACAGTGCGTTTTCCTTCTTCGCAAAGTCTTCAGCCCAGCTGATGATTTGCGGCTCCAGCGCCAGCACGGATTGCAGGGCAACGGGAAGGTGACGCATGGCCGTCAGATATTGCTGTTCCTTCTCTTCCGTGAGACGCCCCTTGGACTGTGCCAGCGCCAGCGTCAGCAGGAACAGGCCTGCAAGCTGTGTCGTGAAGGCCTTGGTCGATGCCACGCCGATTTCCACGCCGGCGCGCGTGATATAGGCCAGCTCGCATTCGCGCACCATGGCGCTGGTGGCCACATTGCAGATGGTCAGGCTGTGCTTCATGCCCAGGCTCTGGGCATGGCGCAGGGCCGCCAATGTATCGGCCGTCTCGCCCGACTGGCTGATGGTCACGATCAGCGTCTTGGGATCGGGCACGCTGGTGCGATAGCGGTACTCGCTGGCCACTTCCACATTGCAGGGAATGCCGGCAATCGCCTCGATCCAGTACTTGGCCGTGCAGCCGCTGTAATAGCTGGTGCCGCAGGCCAGAATCAGGACCCGGTCGATCTCCTTGAATACTCGCCAGGCCGCCGCGCCGGTCTTGCCTTCCGAAGTGACTCCGTCAAACAGCTCGGGGGCGATGTTCTTCAGGCCTTCCAGCGTATCGCCCAAAGCGCGCGGCTGCTCGAAGATTTCCTTCTGCATGTAGTGGCGATAAGGGCCCAATTCGGCTGCGCCGCTATGCGCCATCACGGTTCTGACCGGGCGCTGCTGCTCTGTCAAACGCTCGCCGCTCTTGCTGATGACCCAGTAGCGTCCCGGCTGCAGGTCGATCAGATCGCCCTCTTCCAAGTAGACGATCTGGTCGGTTACACCCGCCAGCGCCATCGCATCGCTGGCCAGGAAATGTTCAGCACCGTCCTTGCCCACACCCAGAATCAGCGGCGAGCCGGCACGAGCGCCCACCACACGGCTGGGCTCATCCCGGTGCATCACGCCAATCGCGTAGGCGCCATGCAGGCGAGCCGTCGCGGCTTGCACGGCCTCGAAAAGATCGCCGTTGTAGAGGCTGTCCACCAGGTGAGCAATGACCTCGGTGTCGGTCTGGCTGGCAAATACATAGCCCTTGGCCTGCAGCTCGGCACGCAGGGCTTCGTAGTTCTCGATGATGCCGTTGTGCACCAGGGCCACGCGTGCCGGCGCATCGGCATCGGCCACGGGCGAGATGCCGGGACCATGGCTGAAGTGGGGATGGGCATTGCGCACGGCAGGCTCGCCGTGAGTGGCCCAGCGGGTATGGGCAATGCCGGTGAAACCTTCCACATGCTCGGTCTTGACCTGCTCCATCAACTCGGCCACGCGGGCTGTAGAGCGCGCACGCTGCAAACCCAGGCTCAAGCCGCTGGCATCCGCTGCCTGTACAGCCACACCACAGGAGTCATAACCACGATACTCCAGCCGCTGCAGACCCTGGACCAGAACCGGAACAATATTGCGATGAGACACCGCAGCAACAATGCCACACATAGAGGTACACCTTAGGTTGTTTGAGCGAGCATGCTAACGGTTGCAATAAAAAATTTTCAATCAATAAAAACAACGAAATGATTGAAAATTTCATCAAACCGGAATATTGATTATTTATTCAATAAAATTCAAATAAATGAATGAAAATTCCATCAATCTGGACGACACCGACTTGCAACTGCTACAGCAATTGCAGCTGGATGCCAGCCTGAGCAACCAGGCCCTGGCCCGGCATCTCAAGCTGTCTGCCCCTACCTGCCTGCGTCGTGTCAAGCGCCTGCAGGAGCTGGGTCTGATCGAGAAACAAGTCGCCATCCTGAGCAGCGAACACATCGCCCGCCTCACCGGTCATGGCCTGCAGGCCATTGTGGAGGTCTCGCTGGACCGGCAGGACAGCAGCTCACTGCTGCAATTCGAGCACAAAGCCGTGGCCGAATCCGGCGTGCAGCAATGCTGGCGCGTCTCTCCCGGACCCGACTTCATCCTCGTTATTGCCACCATCGATATGCCTGCCTATCTGGCATTGAGCCAGAAGCTGTTCACGCAGGATGCCAATGTGCGCAATGTCAAAGCCTTCTTCAGCATCAAGCGAGCCAAATTCAGCACCGAACTGCCCTTGCCCGTCCCCAATCATTAGGGACTTGCACGCCTTGATTTTTGAACCGCCATGTGTGGTGCGGATGCCGCGTGAGCTCCTCAATGATTGATACAAATTGTATTAATTAGATTATTCTCGCAACCTTGACTTAAGCCAATTCCACCAGATGCCCTTGCATCGAGATATTCACCGCCGGACCTACCCTCTGCGCGCCTCTTATATGGCACTGGGCGGAGCGGTGGTGGCTGCGAGCCTGTCATATCTCCCGACCAATCTCGCCTGGTGGGCATTCACGACGGTCAGTGCGCTGCTATGGCCGCATATTGCTTTTTTGCATTCGAGCCGGCAACAGGATCAGTTCCATGCGGAGTATTGCAATTCTCTGATAGATGCGCTGATCGTCGGCTGCTGGATTTCTCTGATGCACTGGAGCCTGCTGCCCAGCATCTGCATTCTGGCCATCGGCGTGGCCGACCGCTTCTATACCGGCTTGAAGCGCCGCTGGCTGCCTTCCTTGATCGCGCTGCTGTGCGGCATGCTGTTCACGAGCATCGCCATAACGCCCACCCCGCAGTGGGACGCACCACTGGCGGTGCAGCTCAGCCTGCTGCCACTGATCATTCTGCACAGCGCCTATGCCAGCTGGTCCAACAGCCGAATGCTCAAGACCCTGGCCAGGCAGAACCTGCAGCTCAAGCTATTGGGACGCATCGATCCTCTGACCACGGTATACAGCCGCGACTACTGGTGGAAAAAAGCCCGTGCCGCGCTGCATCAGCACCGCACCGCAAAGGAGCAGACCTGCCTGCTGGTGATTGACATTGACCGTTTCAAAAGCGTGAATGATCTGTACGGCCATATTGTGGGCGACGATGTTTTGAAAATGATCGGGCTGGCGATTAGAAACAGCCTGCGCAGCAACGATATTGCAGGGCGCTACGGCGGCGATGAATTCACCGTGCTTTGCAAGCACACCACGGCCAAGGAGGCATATTCGGTCGCCATGCGTATTTGCGAAAAAATTGCTCAGATACGCGTTCGCGAATATCCACAGTTGCACATCAGTGCGAGTATCGGCGTTGCGGCAGCCGATGAAGGTTTTGGCTCGGTGACCGAGTGGATAAAAGCGGCCGACAGTGCGCTTTACAGCGCCAAGAGCGGCGGGCGCGACCAGGTGATGGATGCCACGCAGCAACCCGAGCGCCAGCACAGCCCCTCGACCATGCCCATGCGACCGGGATCCACGCGAATCAGCCCGGCGAGTGCCGAGCAGAAAAGCCTGGACCGCGACGTGGTCTGACCACTCAGGGCAGGCAGGTGGGCCAATGCATCTGCAACTGGCATCCCACATTGGGCCGGGCTTGAATTTCCGCCTCGCCGCCATGGCGGCGGCAGATATCGCGCACCAGCGCCAGGCCAATACCGAGGCCCTCGAACTCGGCCTCGCGATGCATACGCTGAAAGACGCCAAACAGCTTGCCCGCGCGCGCCTGCTCGAAGCCGGCTCCGTTGTCGGCCACGGTGATGAAGCAGCCGCCCTGCCCGTCGCGCTGCACATCGACCTGGATGCGCGCCTGCGGTACGGCCCGCGTGAACTTGACGGCATTGGCGAGAGCTGCGTCCAAAGCCTGTTCCAGCAGATGCGGATCTGCCTGCAACATGGGGGCGGCAGCGGGCAGACACCACTCTATGTGTCGGCCTTGCGCGCCTGCCTGCAGGCGCTGGCGCAGACTGCCCAGCAAGGCCAGCAAGTCCACTGGCTGCGGCTGCAGCACATGGCTCTGAGCGCGATTCAGCTTCAGCAAGCCGTCGAACATGGCCGCCATGCGCTGGGCGGACTGCTCCATGGTCTGGAGGAAGCTGCGCGCCTCCTCCAAGTCTTCGGCACCGGGACTGGCGGACTGCAGCAGCTCGGCAACCAGGGGATTGAACGCCAGCAGATGGCGCAGCGGCGCCCGCAAATCATGCGAGACGGCATGCATCCATTCCTGCTGGGCCGTGCGCAAGGCGGCCAGTTCGGCCTCGCGCCTGGCCAGCAGCGCCAGCGCTTCGTCCAGGGACTGGGGCACCATGCTATCCAAAGCTTGCTGCGCTTGTTCCATCAGGCTTTGGGCAGCTTTTCAGGACGCTTCCAGTTGCGGATGCTGACCTGCCTGCCACGTCCTACCGTCAAGGCACCAGCCTCCGTATTCTTGGTCACGGTGGAGCCACCGCCCACCGTGCCGCCAGCGGCAATCGTCACGGGAGCCACCAGCACGCAGTTGCTGCCAATATGCACATCGGCCTCGATCACGGTACGGTGCTTGTTCACGCCGTCATAGTTGGCAGTGATGCTGCCTGCACCATAGTTCACGCGCTCGCCCACCGTGGCATCGCCCAGATAGGCCAGGTGATTGGCCTTGGCGCCGTCGGCCAGGCTGGAGTTCTTCACTTCCACGAAGTTGCCGATATGCACTTCGCGACCCAGCCTGGCTCCGGGGCGCAGGCGGGCAAACGGGCCGATCAGCGCGCCCTGGCCAACCTCCACACCGGCCTTCTCGCCATCGATGTGCGTGAAGGGGTGGATCACGGCATCGTCGGCAATGCTCACATTGCTGAGATGGCAGTTGGCCCCGATCCGGGCACCAGCGCCAATCGTCACCTTGCCGGCAAAGATGCAGTTCACGTCGATTTCCACATCCTGGCCGCAGCTCAGGCTGGCCTTGGTGCCGCGAGCATCGTCACGCAGATCGAAGCGCGCAGGATCAGCCATGCGCACGCCCTGCTCCATCAACTGACGCGCCTGGCGCAGCTGGTGAGCCCGCTCCAGCTCTGCCAGTTGCAGCGGGCTGTTGACGCCCGCCACCTGCAGCGCATCGGCAATGCGGTGGCCCACCACGGGCACGCCGTCGGCCACTGCCATGGCGACGATATCGGTCAGGTAGTACTCGCCCTGGGCATTGTTGTTGTCGAGCTTTGCAAGCCAGGCCGTCAGATGCCTGGCTGGCACGGCCATGATGCCGCTGTAGACCTCGGTGATGGCACGTTCGGCTTCGCTGGCGTCCTTTTGCTCGACGATGCGCTGCACCGTGCCGGCATCGTTGCGCACGATGCGGCCGTAACCCGTTGGATCGGCCATGGTCACGGTGAGCAGCGCCATCTTGTCGCTGCCTGCGGCATCGAGCAGACCTTGCAGCGTGTCGGCCTGGGTCAGCGGCACATCACCCGACAGCACCACGACCAGGCCATCGTCCTTGAGCACAGGCACGGCCTGCTGCACGGCATGGCCGGTTCCCAGCTGGGGCTCCTGGCGCACAAACTTCAGGTCCATTGCAACATGGGTGCCATCCCCGCCCCCCGCGCCATTGGCAGCGGCGATGGCCGCCTCCACTTCCGCAGCACCATGGCCAGTCACCACGACAGCCGAGCGCGCCTTGAGCTGCGCAGCAGTATCCAGCACATGCTGCAACAGGGCACGACCGGCCAGCTTTTGCAGCACCTTGGGATGGCGGCTTTTCATGCGGGTGCCTTTGCCGGCAGCCATGACGACGATGTCCAGAGGTGCAGTCATATTGATTTGTGGGATGAAAACTGCCTGATTATCGACCCATAGTCGTGGTCGGCAACTGCAAGCGCAGGCAACAGTCGCCGCAAACACCTTATGCTTGCCCTGCCATGCCTCATGCCACCACCAGCCCCACTCCGCTGCTTCGCACCCGCGCCATCGGCGCCGGCCATCTGCGCGCCTTTCTGGCCGTAGCCCGACACCTGAACTTTCGTGCTGCGGCGGACGAGCTGGCACTGACCCAATCTGCCGTCAGCCGCCAGATCCAGTCGCTGGAAGACGAGGTGGGCATCCCTCTGTTCCTGCGCCATTCGCGCGCCGTGGAACTGACGGGTGCCGGCGCCCAGCTGCTGCATGCCGTGCAGCCTGCATTGGAATCGATCGACGCCACCGTGCGCCAGATCCGCCAGACCGTGGGCCGCAAGAGCGTGGCCATCACCACCTGGGCCAGCTTTGCCGCCATGTGGCTGATTCCGCGCCTGGAGGCTTTCCAGCGCGACCATCCCGATATCGACATTCGCATAGACACGGGCGACGCCGTGGTGGATCTGGAAACCACCGATGTGGACCTGGCCATACGCTACAGCGCCGGCGTCTCCGATGCCGCCGCAAAGGCCTTGTTCGGCGAAGAACTGGTGCTGGTCGCAAGCCCAGCCCTGCTGAAGAGCGGCCCTGCCGTGCACAGCCCCGCCGATGCGGCCCGCTACACGCTGATTGAAACCGGCGACGTGCACCGCATGCCCCAGCTGGAGTGGCTGAGCTGGCAGCGCTGGTTTGCCGCCAACGGCTGCGACCAGCTGCAGCCGCCGCGCTGGCTGTACTTCAACTACGCCCACCAGATCGTGCAGGCCGCGCTGGCGGGCCAGGGTCTGGCCATCGCGCGCCTGCCGCTGGTGGCCGATGCGCTGGCGGCCGGCACCCTGATCGAGGTATTGCCCGAGCATCGCCTGGCGTCGCCTCTGTCGTACTGGCTGCTGCAAGGCCCACGCAGCAGCGAGCGGCCCGAAGTGCAGGCCTTCTGTCAGTGGCTGATGGAACAAGCCCGCCAGACGCGCGACGCCATGCAAGGCGCGAGCGAGCCAACCCAATAAAAAAGAGAGCTACTCACGCATGACCTGCATCGGTTTCAAATACAAAGTGATTTGAAACGCAGATGTATCAAGCGTAAAAAGCTCTCATTTTTACTGTCACCTCTTTAGGCAGCGCCACAGCGGCAAAGGCCTTGCCCTGTGGCGCCAAGCGCAAAGAGGCGAATGGGGCGAAGCGCCCCAGGGCGCTCAGCTCAGCGTGACACGCGCAAACTTGCGCTTGCCCACCTGCAGCACAAAGGTGCCGGCATCCAGCTTCAATGCGCGGTCGCTGATGACGTTGCCGTCAACGCGCACACCGCCGCCATCGATCAGGCGGTTGGCTTCGCCGGTCGATGCAGCCAGATTGGCCTGCTTGACCAGCGCACCAATGCCCAGCGGAGCGCCGGACAGGCTGATTTCAGGGATGTCATCGGGAATGCCGCCCTTGGAACGGTTGATGAAATCCTGCTCGGCCGCATCGGCGGCTTCGGCGCTGTGGAAGCGCGCGGTGATCTCCTTGGCCAGAGCCACCTTGGCATGCTTGGGATTGCCGCCGGCCTCGATCTCGGCCTTGAGCGCGGCGATCTCGGCCAGGCTCTTGAAGGACAGCAGGGTGTACCAGTCCCACATCAGATCGTCCGAGATCGACAGCACCTTGGCGAACATGGTGTTGGCGTCTTCGGTGATGCCGATGTAGTTGTTCTTGGACTTGGACATCTTGTGCACGCCGTCCAGGCCCACCAGCAATGGCATTGTGAGCACACACTGCTGCTCCTGAGCATATTCAGCCTGAAGATGCCTGCCCATCATCAGATTGAACTTCTGATCGGTGCCGCCCAGCTCCAGATCGGACTTGAGCGCCACCGAGTCATAGCCCTGCAGCAGCGGGTAGAGAAACTCGTGCAGGCTGATGGAGCTGCCGTCGGTGAAGCGCGTATGGAAGTCGTTGCGCTCCATCATGCGCGCCACCGTGTACTTGGCCGACAGCTGGATCATGCCGCGCGCGCCCAGCTGGTCGCACCACTCGCTGTTGTAGCGCACCTCGGTCCTGGCCGGGTCCAGCACCTTGGCGGCCTGGGTGTAATAAGTCTCGGCATTGACCTTGATCTGCTCGGCCGTCAGCGGCGGGCGTGTGGAGTTGCGGCCCGAAGGGTCACCGATCAGCGTGGTGAAGTCGCCGATCAGGAAGATCACCTGATGGCCCAGATCCTGCAGCTGGCGCATCTTGTTGAGCACCACGGTATGGCCCAGGTGAATGTCGGGAGCTGTCGGATCCAGACCCAGCTTGATGCGCAGGGGCACGCCGGTGGCTTCCGACCTGGCCAGCTTCTGGACCCACTCGTCCTTGGGCAGCAGCTCATCGACTCCACGCAGAGTGACTTCCAGCGCCTGGTTCACTCTGTCGGTCACGGGAAAACTTGTAACAGCAGATTGATTCATAAGGGTTTTTCGGCAGGCGAGGTAGGACGCGGCCGATATACTTGGAGGTTTGGTGTTACGGTCAATTCTAGACTGCTCCCTCATAAAGACCTCTTTGGATGGACTTATGGCACGGTAGAGCTGCTGGAGACGTGTCAGTCGTAACAAATACCAACTCCACCGACACGCTTTCCCAAGGATTTGATGTTTTGATGACTGGCTTGAAAAATGCCGGCGGTGCCCTGCTTGCGCGGCTGACATCGGCTCTGCAGAAACACCCCAAGCGCGCCACGGCGGCGCTGGCGACTGTTTTGCTGACCGGTGGCAGCGGCGCCTTCGCAGTGGCCAGCCTGGGCCCCGACCCCGCCGACCTCCCCGTGCGTACACTGACCGAACCCGTCACCTCCCTGGCCGCCGGCCAGGACCTGGCCGATCTGACGGATCTGCAGTCCTTCTCCCTCTACCGTTCCGAATACACCCGCAGCAACGACACCACCGAGTCGCTGCTGCAGCGCCTTGGCATTGCCGACCCGCAGGCCGCCGCCTTCATGCGCAGCAACGAAGCCGTGCGCCAGAACGTGCTGGGCCGCGCCGGCCGACTGGTGTCCGCAGAGACCACGCCCGACCAGCAGCTGAGCCAGCTGACCGTGCGCTGGGCCCCCAGCGAAGACGGCAGCTTTCAGCGCCTGACCGTGGAACGCGTGGACGGCAAGCTGCAGTCCAAGATCGAGACCGGCAAGCTCACAGCCAGCCCCCGTCTCGCGGGTGGCGTGATTCGCTCCTCCTTCTTTGCCGCCACGGATGCCTCCGACATTCCCGACAGTGTCTCCATGCAGATGGCAGACATTTTCCAGGGCGAGCTGGACTTCCGCCGCGGCCTGCGCAAGGGCGACCGCTTTGCCGTGGTCTATGAATCGCTGGAAGCCGATGGCGAGCCTCTGCGTGCCGGCCGCGTGCTGAGCACCGAGTTCTACAACAACGGCAAGTCGCACCAGGCCATGTGGTTCCAGGAAGCCGGCAAGAAGGGCGCCTACTACACGCTGGACGGCAAGAGCCTGCGCCAGGCCTATCTGAACTACCCCGTGGAGTTTTCGCGCATCAGCAGCGGCTTCTCCATGCGCGTCCACCCCATCCAGAAAACCTGGCGCGCTCATCTGGGCACCGACTTCGCGGCACCCACGGGCACCAAGGTGCGCACCGTGGGCGACGGCGTCGTGTCCTTTGCCGGCGTACAAAACGGTTACGGCAATGTGATCTTTGTCGACCACGCCAACCAGCACACCACTGTGTATGCCCACCTGAGCCGCATCGACGTCAAGCGCGGCCAGCGCGTCGACCAGGGCGACATCATCGGCGCCGTGGGCTCCACGGGCTGGGCCACCGGCCCTCATCTGCACTTCGAGTTCCGCGACAAGGGCGAGCAGCGCGACCCGCTGACCATTGCCCAGATCACCGATGCGGCCCAGCCCATCTCCAAGGCCGCCCGCCCGGCCTTCGAGCAGCAGGCAGCGCAGATGCGCATCGAACTCAACGCCGGCACGCAGTCGTTCGCCTTGGCCAGCGCGCGCTGATCCAGCGCCGCGAAACGACCTGAGGGCTGCAAATTGCAGCCCTTTTTCATTTGCGCATCAGGATCGTTTGCAGCGACCGCCAGGAAAGCCGCAAACGCTACAGCTAAGATAGTAAACCGCACGCCAACCCTCTGATCTGCCATGCCCAATGCCATTGAACAAGCCGCTCAAAGCGCCCTCTATATCGGCCTGATGTCCGGTACATCGCTGGACGGCGTCGACGGGGTTCTCGTGGACTTCAGCCGTGGCACCCAGGTGCTGCAACATGCCAGCTGCGGCTTCGACGCGGCATTGCGCGCCGAGTTGCTGGCCCTCAACACCGCTGGCGGCCAGGACGAGCTCCATCGCGCCGCCCTGGCCGCCAATGCACTGGTGCGCCACTATGCACAGGTGGTGCAGCAACTGCTGACTGCAGCCGGCGTCCAGGCCAGGCAGATCGCCGCCATAGGCGCCCATGGCCAGACCGTGCGCCACCGTCCGCAGATGTTCGATGGCACGGGCTATACGCTGCAGCTCAACAGTCCCGCCCTGCTGGCCGAGCTGACCCGCATCACCGTCGTCGCGGACCTGCGCAGCCGCGATGTGGCGGCGGGTGGCCAGGGTGCGCCGCTGGTGCCGGCATTTCATCAAAGCGTGTTTGGCAAGCCCGGGGAAACAGCCCTGGTGCTCAATATCGGCGGCATTGCCAATCTCAGCGTGCTGGGGGCCGACGGCTCGGTGCTGGGCTTCGATACCGGCACCGGCAATGCACTGATGGATGGCTGGTGCCTGCGCCATACCGGCAAGAGCTATGACGAGAGCGGCCGGTGGGCCGCCAGCGGCAAGGTCCTGCCCGAGCTGCTGGCCGCCATGCTGGGCGATCCCTATCTGGCCCAGCAGCCACCCAAGAGCACGGGACGCGATCTGTTTCACGCCGGCTGGCTGGAGCGGCATCTGCAGCAACATGCGGCGCAGGCCGCCGCGGTCGATGTGCAGGCAAGCCTTGCCGAATTCACGGCCGCCAGCTGCGCCCATGCCGTGCAGCGCTTCGGCAGCAACGGCCGCGAACTGCTGGTCTGCGGCGGCGGTGCACTGAACACCCATCTGATGCAACGCCTGGCCGCCCTGCTACCGGGCGTGAGGGTGAGTTCCACGGCAGAGCGCGGCCTGCCCCCGCTGGAAGTGGAAGCCGCCGCCTTTGCCTGGCTGGCACGCCAGTGCCTGTTGGGCCTGCCTGGCAATCTGGCCAGCGTGACGGGCGCCAGCGGCCCGCGCATTCTGGGCGCCATCCACCCCGCTTGACAGCGCAGACGCCAGCCAGCCTGCTGGCTCAGGCCACGACTTCGACCGCCTGCGCCTTGTGCTGCACCACAGGCAGATCGGGCAAGCCGAAATGACCGCGCAGCGTGCTGCTCTGGTAGCCGCTGCGGAACAGTCCACGCTTGCGCAAAACACAGGCCGTCGGCAGGCCTGCCGGTAGCCTGCCGCACGCAATGCAAAAAGCAGCCCGACCCACCAGTAGCCGGACTGCTTTTCGCATCTTGGATATCCTGCCCGGCTGGCTCCATCGAGCCATGCCGGGTTCGATCAGCGCCTGAAGACTCAGTGACCGCCGACGTAGATGAACTTGAACAGGAACAGGGCAGCAATCACCCACATGATCCAGTGCACCTCCTTGACCTTGCCCGTGCACAGCTTGAGTACGGCATAGGTGATGAAGCCGAAGGCCAGACCGTTGGCGATGGAGTAGGTGAAAGGCATCATCAGTGCAGTGACGACCGCCGGTATGGCTTCGGTGGTTTCATCCCACTGCACTTCCGTCAGGTCACGCAGCATCAGGCAGGCCACGAACAGCAGCGCAGGCGCTGTGGCATAGCCGGGCACCACACCGGCCAGCGGCGCGATGAACAGACAGGCCAGGAAGAGCATGGCAACCGTGAGAGCCGTCAGGCCCGTACGACCGCCGGCCTGCACACCGGCAGCGCTCTCCACATAGGCAGTAGTGCTGGAGGTACCCAGGATGGAGCCCACAAAGATCGCGCCCGAATCGGCCAGCAGCGAACGATTGAAACGCCCCATGCGCTCGGGCACCAGCAGGCCGGCGCGACGCGCCACGCCCATCAGCGTGCCGGTGGCATCAAACAGCTCCACCAGGAAGAACACCAGCACCACATTGAGGAAGCCCGTGGTCAGCGCCGTCTTGATGTCGAGCTTCATGAAGGTGGGCTCGATGGAGGGAGGCGCCGAGAAGATGCCGTGAAAGGTATTGCCACCGAAGAAGAACGAGGCCACGGTCACGGCCAGGATGCCGATCAGCAAGGCGCCCGGCACCTTGAGGCGGTCCAGCACCACGATCAGCAAAAAGCCCAGCAGCGCCATGATGACCTCGGGCTTGTGCAGATCGCCCAGCGTCACATAGGTATTTTGGTCGGCAGCAACCACACCGGCGGTCTTGAGCGCGATCAGCGCCAGGAAAAGACCCAGACCCACGGTGATGGAAACGCGTATGGACTGCGGTATGCCCTTGATGATGAGCTCACGCAGGCCCAGCATGGTGCAGATCAGGAACAGACATCCCGAGACGAACACCGCACCCAGTGCAGCCTCCCATGTATAGCCCATCTTGAGCACCACCACATAGGCGAAATAGGCGTTCAGCCCCATGCCCGGCGCCAGCGCAATCGGGTAGTTGGCATACAGCGCCATGATGGTCGAGCCCAGCGCTGCGATCAGGCAGGTGGCGACAAAGACCGAGCCTTTTGGCATGCCCGCATCCCCCAGAATGGAGGGGTTGACGAACATGATGTAGGCCATTGAAAGAAAGGTCGTCAGTCCTGCGACCAGTTCGGTGCGCACATCGGTTTTGTGCTCACTGAGTTTGAATATCCGCTCTGTCCAGTTCATTGCATAGTCTCCGTGTTGTTTTGCATGCGAGGCGCAACGCGAGGAACGCGCCCGGTCCTGCGCCGCCAAATGGACGGCGCAGCACATGGCCTTGCCCCGCGGCAAACAGCCATGACTCAAATGGCTGCCGCCCCGCAAGGCGACAACACCTGTGAGGAAAAACTAGCCAGTGTGCCCTTGAACGGCTTCCACTGCGCGCAGGATGGCTTCTGACGTGGCAGGCGCCTGCAGTGGAGGGTTCATGCGGTGCTCGCCGGCGGCCGACACCGCATCGCGAATCGCGAAGAACACCGAGAACGGCAGCAGCAGCGGGGGCTCGCCCACGGCCTTGCTGCGGTGGATGGAGTCTTCATAGTTGTCGCCCTCGAACAGGCGCACATTGAAGACCGGCGGGCAGTCATTGGCCGTGGGAATCTTGTAGGTACTGGGCGCATGGGTCGTGAGCTTTCCGGTTTGCGGATGCCAGACCAGCTCTTCGGTGGTCAGCCAGCCCATGCCCTGAATGAAGGCACCCTCCACCTGGCCCACATCGACAGCCGGGTTCAGCGAACGGCCCACGTCATGCAGCACATCGGCACGCAGCAGCTTCCATTCGCCCGTCAGCGTGTCGATGACCACTTCGCTGACGGCTGCACCATAGGCAAAGTAGAAGAAGGGGTGGCCCTTCATGCGCTTGCCATCCCAGTGCAGGCCGGGCGTGGCATAAAAGCCATCCGACCACAGCTGCACACGCTGCAGATAGGCGGCGCGCACGAGCTCGGCAAACGGCACATTCTGGCCATTGACCTGCACCGCATTGTTGGCAAAGCGCACGTCATGGGCATCGCCGCCATGCAGGCGTGCGGCGCATTCAGCCAGACGCTCGCGCAGCTGGCGTGCGGCATCCTGTGCGGCCTTGCCGTTGAGGTCGGCTCCCGTCGATGCCGCCGTGGCCGAGGTGTTGGCCACCTTGCTGGTATCCGTCGCCGTCACGCGCACATTCTCGAATGCCACGCCCAGCTCATGCGCCACGACCTGCGCCACCTTGGTGTTCAGGCCCTGGCCCATTTCGGTACCGCCATGGTTGACGAGAATGGAGCCATCGGTATAGATATGGACCAGTGCGCCGGCCTGGTTGAAGTGGGCCACATTGAAGGAGATGCCGAACTTCAGCGGCGTCAGCGCCAGGCCGCGCTTGAGCACGGCACTGCCGGCGTTGAAGGCATTCACGGCTGCACGACGCGCACGGTAGTCGCTGGACTCCTCAAGCTCGGCCACCAGCTCGTGAATCACGTTATCGGTCACGACCTGCTCGTAAGGCGTGATGTTGCGCTCGCCCTTGCCGTAGAAGTTGACGCGCCGCACATCGAGCGGATCGCGCCCCAGGCTGCGCGCCACCGTATCCAGGATGTTCTCGATGGCAATCGCGCCCTGAGGTCCGCCAAAGCCACGGAAAGCCGTATTGCTCTGGGTGTTGGTCTTGCCCATATAGCCATGCATGAGCACATCGGGCAGCCAGTAGGTATTGTCGAAATGGCAGAGCGCACGCGTCATCACCGGTGCCGACAGATCGGCAGAGTGACCGGCGCGCGAGACCATGGAGATCTCGGCTCCCAGCACGCGGCCTTCATCGTCATAGCCCACCTCGTACTCATACCAGAAGCAGTGACGGCGACCGGTGATCATGAAGTCGTCGTCGCGGTCCAGACGCAGCTTGACCGGCTTTTGCAGCCGGGTGGCCGCCACGGCCGCCACACACGCGAACAGCGCCGACTGCGATTCCTTGCCGCCGAAGCCGCCGCCCATGCGCCGGCATTCCACATGCACGCTGTGCGAAGCCACACCCAGAGCATGAGCCACCAGATGCTGCATCTCGCTGGGATGCTGGGTGGAGCAATGAATATGCACGGCTCCGTCTTCCTTGGGCGTGGCGTAGCTGATCTGCCCTTCCAGATAGAACTGCTCCTGCCCGCCCACATCGAAGGAACCCTTGAGGCGATGCGGCGCGGCATCCATGGCGGCGCGCGCGCCGCCTTCCCGGGTGCTGCGCTCCAGGTGCATGGGCGGCATCACGTACTGGCCCAGCTCATGGGCCTTGCGCGGTGTCAGCACGGGCGGCAGCTCGCTGATGGTGGCCGCAGCCTTGGCCAGGGCGGCCGCACGCCTTGCCGCATCGCGCGAGCGGGCAATCACGGCGAACAGGGGCTGGCCTACGTAGCGGATTTCGCCATCACACAGAATCGGGTCGTCATGAATGATGGAGCCGCAATCGTTGACGCCGGGGATGTCGGCTGCCGTGATCACGTCCACCACTTCGGGCATGGCCCGCACCGCCTCCAGCGCCAGCGCCGTCAAGCGGCCGTGGGCGACGGGGGAGAGGCCCAGGGCGCAATGCAGCGTTCCCTCCAGCTCTGGCAGATCGTCGATATAGGCGGCCTCGCCGGCCACATGCAGATGTGCGGACTCATGCTTGCGGCTGACGCCCACGCGCGCGCCCTGATCATGGGCCTTGGCCTCGGTCACTTCGTCGATGCGATAGGCCTGGTTCTTGCGGTAATCGGCAAAGGCTTCCGCCACCAATTCATTCGACAATTCAAGGGGGTGGTTCATTTCAGACTCCTTGCTCCACGGCGGCGGGAACGACATGGGGCATCACGCTCCAGACACTGGTCGCATCAGTGCCCTGCGGCTGATCGGCGCGCGTTTCCAGCCACAGACGCTGGATCAGGTTCTGCGCCACCTTGAGACGGTAATCGGCGCTGGCACGCATATCGCTCATGGGCTTGAAATCCTGGGCCAGTGCGGCCTGAGCAGCCTTCACGTTCTCCGGGCTCCAGGGCTTGCCGAGCAGGGCCGCTTCCGCGTTGGCAGCTCTTCTGACCGTGGCGGCCATGCCGCCAAAAGCCAGTCGGATGGATTGCACGATATCGCCATCGAGCTCGACGGCAAAGCCGGCGCACAGTGCCGAGATATCGCAGTCGAAGCGCTTGCTGATCTTGTAGCCGCGCACCTGGCGCTGCATGGCCGCCAGCGGCACAGCCAGGGCCTGCACGAACTCTCCGGCCTCCAGCTGGTTCTTCATATAGTCCAGATAGAAATCCGTCAGCGGCATGCGGCGCACGCGCTCGCCCTTGCGCAGCTCGATCTGGGCATCCAGCGCCATCAGCACCGGCGGCGAATCGCCGATAGGCGAACCATTGGCCACATTGCCGCCCATGGTCCCCGCGTGGCGGATGGGCGTGGAGGCAAAGCGCAGCCAGACATCGGTCAGACTGGGCCAGCGTTGCACCAGCGCACTCCAGGCCGATTCCAGCGAGGCACCGGCGCCGATGTACAACTCGCCGCCCTCGGCGTCGGGCCGCACTTCGATGCGCTTCATCTCGGCCACGTCGCCGACATAAATCATGTCGCCCAGGTCGCGAAACTGCTTGTTGACCCAGAGCCCCACATCGGTGGAGCCGGCCACGATGCGGGCCTTGGGCTTGGCCTCGCACAGACCGGCCAGCTCCGCCAGCGTGCGCGGAGCGTGGAAGAAGTCGGTGCGCAGGCCCTGGGGGGCCGCATAGTTCAGACCCGCGTCGCCGGCCTCGGCCTGCAGGCCTTGCAGCGCAGCCACCACGGGCGCCGTATCCAGTCGCACCGCAGGCAGGTCGAACATGCGCTGACCGGCATCGAGAATCGGGCGGTAGCCCGTGCAGCGGCACAGATTGCCCGAGAGTTCGTCGGCCAGTTGCTGGCGCGTGGGCTCGCTGCCCTGCTGCTGGTGATGCTCATAGGCCGACCACAGCGTCATCACGATGCCGGGCGTGCAGAAGCCGCATTGCGAACCATGGCACTCCACCATGGCCTGCTGTACCGGATGCAGGCTTTGCGGGCCTGCCGGCTTGCCGGCGCAGGCAGACTTGCCCGCGCACTGGCTCTTGAGGTCTTCCACCGTGAACAAGGCCTTGCCATGCAGGCTTGGCAGAAACTGAATGCAGGCATTGACGGTCTGCAGGCGCAGGCCGTTGATGGCCTCGGTATCGCCGGCTTCGGCCAGCTCGCCGATGACTACCGTGCAGGCACCGCAGTCGCCTTCGTTGCAGCCTTCCTTGGTGCCGGTGCAATGGGCATCCTCGCGCAGCCATTGGAGCACGGAGCGTGTGGGGTGCGGGCCTTGCACTTCCACCACCTCGCCGCGGTGGAAGAAGCGTATCGGTTGAGAGTTCTGACTGGTGCTCATGATCGTGGGACAGGGTGAGATTGAATGCCTGCATGCAAGATGCATTCCAAACGCAGCATTCGTCAAGATCGAAGGCTACGCCTGCATGGGCAGCTTCTCATACAGACGCGCTCATAGGGGCTATGTAGCGCGTCATATATCCGTGACCAAAATCAAGGGAGAACCCGTATAAAACCCGGCTCCCTACGGGTAAATCCCAGGAAATGGAAACCGAGTCACACTCTCTTATCAATAGCTATTAGCGCCTTCCAATAAACAATTTCATAGATAAAACCATCTGAAATCGTTTATTGACAATCGCTGCAAGCTATCAAATTTTCAGGCATCGCCACCATCCGGAGCCGGACGTACAGGCTCGTCGGCATCGAGCTGGCTGAACACCAGCGTTGCCGCCAGCGTCATCAAGGCCACCGTCACAAAGGTGGCGCGAATGGCCTGCATGCGCTCGTCGCTGTGCGCCGGCCACATATCGCTGAAGCCCGTCAGCAAGGCTCCGGCCAGGGCCACGCCCATGCTCATGGCCAGCATCTGCACCATGGACAGCAGGCTGTTGCCGCTGCTCGCAGACTCGCCCTCCATGTCCTTGAGCGTGACCGAATTCATGGCCGAGAACTGCATGGAGTTGAAGCCGCCGAAGATGAACAGCTGCACCAGCAGCAGCCAGACCGGCGTGCCCGGCACCACCAGCCCGAAGGAGGCCAGCATCACCGCCAGCATCACCGAATTGGCCTGCAGCACGCGCTTGTAGCCAAAGCGCTGCACCGTGCGCACGGCAATGCGCTTGACCAGCATGCTGCCGGTGACGGTAGCCAGCATCATCAGACCCGCGTTCATGGGCGACATCTTGAGACCGACCTGCAGCATCAACGGAATCAGAAACGGAGCGGCACCGCTGCCGAAACGGGTGAACAGATTGCCCAGCAGGCCCACGCGCAGCGAGCGCACCTTGAACAGGCCCGGCGGAAACAACGGCTCATCCACACGCAGCGCATGCATCCAGTAACTGGCCAGACTGGCCAGACCGAACACCATGAGCACCACCACCAGCGCCATGCCCAGCCCCATGCCGGACAGGCCGTCCAGCGCGATGGAAATGGCCACCATGCCGAAGGCCAGCATGGCGTAGCCCGTGCCGTCAAAGCGGTGCACGGGCACGGGCGCGCTGCGCGGGAACCAGCGCCAGGTGGCCCACAGCCCGATCAGTCCCACGGGCACATTGATCCAGAAGATCCAGTGCCAGCTGGCGTACTCCACCATCCAGCCGCCCAGGGTAGGCCCCAGCAGCGGCCCGACCTGGCCGGGAATGGCGATAAAGCTCATGGCGCGAATGAACTCGCCACGCGGATAGGTGCGCAGCACGGCCAGCCGCCCCACGGGCAGCATCATGGCGCCGCCCACGCCCTGCACCACGCGTGCCGCGATCAGAAACGGCAGGCTGGGCGAGAGCGCGCACAGCACCGAGCCCAGCACAAACAGGCCTATCGCCCAGCCGTAGACGCGCCGCGTGCCAAAGCGGTCGGCCACCCAGCCCGTGGCCGGAATCAGCATGGCCGTGGTCAACGCATAGGCCACGATGACGGACTGCATCTTCATCGGGCTCTCGCCCAGCTCGGTCGCCATGGCCGGCAACGCCGTGTTGAGTATGGTCGCGTCCAGCGACTGCATGAAAAAGCCTATGGCCACCAGCCACAGCAGTCTTTCTTTATGGGGGGCACTATGGTGTGCGGTGGGCATCTCACCCATGGGCAGCTCCGGAACGAGGCGTCAAGGCAACAAAAAAGCCGCTGACAAGCAGCGGCTTAAGCAATATGCAGGCGCCAGACCAGAGCGGCCGGCGCGCGAACAATCATTTCACTCAGACCGAGAAGCTGGAGCCGCAGCCGCAGGTAGTCGAGGCATTGGGGTTCTTGATCACGAACTGAGCGCCTTGCAGGTCTTCCTTGTAGTCGATCTCGGCACCCACCAGATACTGATAGCTCATCGAGTCGATCAGCAGCGAGACACCGTTCTTGGTCATGGTGGTGTCGTCGTCGTTGGTGATCTCGTCGAAGGTGAAACCGTACTGGAAACCGGAGCAGCCACCACCTTGCACAAAAACGCGCAGCTTCAGATCGGGATTGCCTTCTTCGGCAATCAGGTCGGCCACCTTGGCAGCAGCGCTGTCGGTGAAGACGATGGGGGAAGGCATTTCGGTGGTCGTGGTTTCAGCAACGGCGCTCATGGCATTACTCCGTAGTTTCTTGATTGCTTGAAATGGTACAGCAAGGGGCTCGGGAATACCGGCCGCATCTGTTTGTCGCCAGAGCAAGTGGGGGCTTTGCGCAAGCGCTGGACAAGGCTGCACCGCCCATGAAAAAACCGCCTGGAACTTGCATTCGAGGCGGCTTTTCTTGAAAAGACTCCGAAGAGTCTTTCCTGCAGGGGACGCGGATTAACGCTTCGAGAACTGCTTGGCGCGGCGTGCGGAGTGCAGACCGACCTTCTTACGTTCGACTTCACGAGCGTCGCGAGTCACGAAGCCGGCTTGGCTCAGTGCAGGCTTCAGCGCTGCGTCATAGTCGATCAGGGCACGAGTGATGCCGTGACGGGTTGCACCGGCTTGACCGGATTCGCCGCCGCCATGGACGTTCACTTGAATGTCGAAAGTCTCCAGGTTCTCAGTCAGAACCAGGGGTTGCTTTGCGATCATGATGGAGGTTTCGCGGCCGAAGTACTGCTGAATGTCCTTGCCATTCACAGTAATCTTGCCGGAGCCCTTCTTCAGAAACACGCGAGCGACGCTGGACTTGCGACGGCCTGTGCCATTGTTCCAATCACCAATCATCTAGGTCTCCTTAGATTTCCAGAGCCTTAGGCTGCTGTGCGGTATGGGGGTGCTCAGCACCGCCGTAAACCTTCAGCTTCTTGATCATGGCGTAGCCCAGAGGACCCTTGGGCAGCATGCCCTTGACGGCCTTCTCGAGAGCACGGCCAGGGAACTTGGCTTGCAGGTCGCGGAAGTTGGTGGCAGTGATGCCGCCGGGGAAACCGGAGTGACGGTAGTACACCTTGTCCAGGTTCTTGGTACCAGTGACCTTGAGCTTGGAGGCGTTGATGATGACGATGTAGTCACCGGTGTCAACGTGAGGTGTGTAAATGGCCTTGTGCTTGCCGCGCAGACGGAGTGCCACTTCGCTGGCGACACGTCCGAGCACCTTATCGGTGGCGTCAATCACAAACCACTCGTGTTGCACCTCAGCGGGCTTTGCGCTGAATGTAGACATGAGTTTTCTCTTTCAAGAGGGTTTGGCGGTCCCTTTTCCGCGGTCGGTGCTTCTTCTTGAAAAAGACAGGTCTTTTAAAGGAAGCCTCTTAGGCGGGGTTACTCGGACCCATTTAAACTTGGCCCAAGCCTTCGCCGCGGGAACCATAAAATCGCTGCGAAGCCCGCCATTATACAAAAACGCCAGAATCTGCGTGTTTTCGTGCAGCAGCCTGTTGTGAAACAGCCCCTAGCGCCTGTTTCTCCCTCTGCACCCAGGCGCCGACAGCCTTTAAAGACCACAGGGTAAAAAGTGCTGTTCCCCTCTTGCCCTGCTGGTTACCATCCATTTCTATGTTCAGTTACCGCCACGCCTTCCATGCAGGCAATCACGCCGATGTGCTCAAGCACACCGTTCTGATTGCCACCGTGCAATACCTCACGCAAAAAGAGGCTGCGCTGACGGTGCTCGACACCCACGGCGGAGCCGGCCTGTACCGCCTGGACGGCGACTACGCCAGCAAGAGCGGCGAGGCCGAAGAAGGCGTGCTGCGCCTGGCTGCCGCCAAGGAGGCCGAGCTGGCCCCGGTGCTGCAGGACTATCTTCAGATGGTGCGTCGCTTCAACCAGGGCAATGCCATCCGCAACTATCCCGGCTCGCCCTTCATCACCCAGGCGCTGCTGCGCGGTCATGACCGTCTCAAGGCCTTTGAGCTGCACCCCACGGACATGCGCTCGCTGACCGGCAACATGGCACAGCTGGAAGTCAGGCGCCAGGTCGCCATCCTGCACGAGGACGGTTTTAAAGGCGTGAAGAAATTCCTGCCTCCGCCATCGCGCCGCGCATTGCTGCTCTGCGATCCGAGCTACGAACTGAAGACCGACTACGGCCGCGTGCTGGATATGGTGGCGGACAGCCTCAAGCGCTTTCCCACAGGCACTTACGCCGTCTGGTACCCCATCATCCCGCGCCCCGAAGCCCATGACCTGCCCAAGCGCCTCAAGACCATGGCCACCAAGGCCGACAAGAGCTGGCTGCATGCAACGCTCACGGTCAAGAGCAACAAGACCTCGGAGCGCGGCGGCCTGCCCGCCAGCGGCATGTTTCTGATCAACCCGCCGTTCAATCTCAAGGATCAGCTCAAGCCTGCCATGCCTCAGCTGGTCAAGCTGCTGGGTCAGGACAGCAATGCAGGATTCACGCTGGAGTCTGGCGGCTGATTGCGCGGCTGCGGGTCGGCCCTTGCCGGCCCCCTCTGCAGTCCGGGCGCACCAGCTCCGCCGGCGGTGCGCCTTCAACCGGAAATAAGGTTCAGCGCTTGCGCTTGGCGGTCTGTGAGACCTTGCGCGCGGGCTGATTCGCGGATGCCGCACGCGTCTTGGCGGCTGCAGCGCCCTGCGCCACACTGGGGTGACGCTTTCGGCTCGACGCATTGAGCGTGGCCGGGCACTCGTCTTCATCGGCGTCCAGCTGCCACAGCTCCACGGGCTTGATGCCCAGTCCCAGCATGCCCAGTTCCTGGGCCGCGGCCTTGCTCAGGTCGATGACGCGACCGGGCGCGAAAGGGCCGCGGTCATTGATACGCACCACCACGCTCTTGCCGGTCACGGAGCTGCGCACGCAAACACGCGTCCCGAAAGGCAGGGTCTTGTGCGCTGCCGTCAGGTCCATGCTGTCGAAGCGCTCGCCGCTGGCCGTCTTGCGACCGTGGAACTGCTCGCCATACCAGGAGGCCAGACCCGCCTGATCGCTTTCACGCGGAGGGCTCAGCTCGTACTTGTTGCTGTCTTCGGGCAGGTCTGCCTTGTCGGCATCCGCAGGCTTGTTGGCCTTGACGCCCAGACCTTTGTCGCGATAGTTGCTGCGCGCATAGGCGTCGGGCAGCAGCGGGGCCGAGACCGTGGGCTGCGCGCCCTTTTTTCGGGACTGGCTCTGAGCGACGGGGGGCTGCTCCTCGGGCTTTTCCTGCAGTGGAGCACAGCCGGCCATGGTCGCGGTAACGACGGCAAGACCTATCCACTGACAACAACGCAAGCGCCAAAATTTCGGTTGCACGGGCGCAATCTCCTTGAAAGCTCAAGTGAGAGCCGCCCAAGACCGGCCGCCTCGCAGCCGGCAAGCTTTTGGCTTACAGACCCAGACGGTCGCAGATCTCCAGAGTGGCGACGCTCTGGTTCATCGTATAGAAGTGCAGCCCGGGAGCACCCTGGCTGCGCAACTGCTCGCATAGATGAGTCACGACATCCAGACCGAACGCACGAATGGAAGCGGTGTCATCTCCGAACGCCTGCAGACGCAGACGAATCCAGCGCGGAATCTCGGCACCACATGCATCCGAGAAGCGCATCAGCTGTGTAGAGCTGGTAATCGGCATGATTCCTGGCACGACCGGCACGTCGAGCCCCAGAGCCCTCACCTCATCGACAAAGCGCATGTATGCGTCGGCATTGTAGAAGTATTGCGTGATGGCGGAATCTGCACCAGCGCGCACTTTAGCAACAAATGCGTCCAGATCGCTGCGAGGGGACTTTGCTTGAGGGTGAGTTTCGGGATAGGCGGCAACTTCGATGTGAAACCAGTCGCCGAACTCCTGGCGCACGAATGCCACCAGATCGCTGGCGTACTGGAACTCGCCGCCCAGGCCGTAGCCGCTGGGCAGGTCGCCGCGCAAGGCGACGATGCGCTTGACGCCCATGGCCTTGAGTTCGTTCAGCTCGGCGCGCACTTTTTCATGCGTGGCGCCGATGCAGGAAAAGTGCGAGGCCGCGCCCACACCCTCGTTCTGGATGTCGCGCACCATGGTGAAGGTGCCGGCCTGGGTGGAGCCGCCCGCGCCATAGGTCACGGAGCAGAACTCGGGCTTGCGCGCATACAGGGCCTGGCGCACGCCCACATGCTTGGCAGCGCCTTCGGGCGTCTTGGTGGGAAAAAACTCGAAGCTGACGGGAAAGCTCATGGCGGTCTATGTCTCTGAATCCTGGGTCATGGGCGGGCTCCGAAGACTCGGCACCCGCCACGCTCTTGTGCTCAGCGCTGCTTGCGCTTTCTACTCAACGCTCGTTTCGCTTTTTGCTCAGCGCTCGTTTCGCTTTTTCTGCTTGCTGCGGGCCGGGCCGGGCTGGCCGAAGCTGGCCACCTCGGGGTCTTCATACAGCTCCTGCTTGGCGCGCTGGGCCTTGATGTCGGCACGCGAAGGGCGCTTGGCGGCCGCCTTGACGGCAGGCCTGGCCGCAGCCGCTTCGTCTGCAACGGCCGGGGCCGGAGCCCTGACTTCAGCGCCCTGCTGGGCCCAGACAAAGAATTCGTGATTGCCGTCGCCGCCTTCTATGGGCGAGTCCAGCCACTGCTTGACGCTCAGCCCCAGATCGCCGAGGCAGTCGCGAATGCGCTTTTCGACCTCGGCGTACAAGGCAGTGTCGCGCACGATGCCGCCCTTGCCGATCTGGCCGGGCTGGAGCTCGAACTGGGGCTTGACCAGCATCAGCAGCTGGCCATGGGGCTTGAGCAGCTGCACCACGGCAGGCAGCACCAGGGTCAGCGAGATGAAGGACAGATCTCCGGTCACGAAATCAAAGGCCGGGCTGATGTCGATATTCTCGGTGCCGGGCTTGCGGCGCAGTTCCACCGGAGCCAGGCCCTCGGCCCTGGCCTTGGCCTTGGCGGCGCGCTCGGCCTTGAAGCTCTCGACATCCTGCTCCTTGGCATCGTCGCTGTCGTCATAGTCCTCATCGACCTGACCGCCGTTGCGCATCCAGGCATAGGGAGCGACGGGCTGGGTGTCGTTGTCCTCCTCTTCCTCGATGACTTCGCACAGCGCCTCGTCGCAGGCTTTTTCCAGCAGCTCGGGCGTCAGCGCGCGGGCGTTGAAGCCCTCGACGCAGACCACGCGCTCGTCATTTTTCAGGCGCTCATGCAGCTGGCCGTGGCCCACGTCGATGCCGATGACCTGGGTTGCACCGGCCTGCAGCAGGCAATCGGTGAAGCCGCCCGTGCTCTGGCCCACGTCCAGACAGCGCAAACCCTTGACGCTCAGGCCGGTCGCGGCCAGCGCGCCTTCGAGCTTGAGCCCGCCGCGCGAGATGTATTTGGCCTCGGCGGCGTCCAGCAGCTGCAGCTCGGCACCGGCAGGAATGTCATCGCCGTTCTTGGCCACCTTCTTCCAGGGCGCCAGCGGCGTCAGGCGCCACTCCACACCCGAGGCGATCAGGCGCTGGGCCTGGGAACGGGTGGCAGCATGACCTGCTTCAACCAGAAAAACATCTGCGCGCATAGCGTCGCTTCCTTTGAAATAAACCGGCGCCAGGCGCTGCAGTCAAGAAAATCTTTTTTTTAATAGCTGCCTGCGCTTATCTTGTCTTAGTTTCAGATTTAAATTCATCTGAAATCAAGGTACGACAAGCGCAATAAGCTATCAAATAAATCAACACAGCCCCAATACTGGCGCACACCAAACAAGGGACAGCGAGCAAGAGCCGCCTCGCAGCGAGGCTGTCGTCCCCCTCCGGCGAAGCCAGAGAGGGGGAAGGCGCAAAGCGCCTCAGGGGGAGTTAATAGCGATACGTTTCAGGCTTGTAAGGGCCTTGCTTGCTCACGCCGATATAAGCGGCTTGCTCGTCGCTCAGCTCGGTCAGCATGGCACCGACCTTCTTCAGGTGCAGGCGGGCGACCTTTTCGTCCAGGATCTTGGGCAGCACATAGACCTTGCCCACTTCGTAGGCATCGGGGCGGGTGAACAGCTCGATCTGCGCCAGGGTCTGGTTGGCAAAGGAGTTGGACATCACAAAGCTGGGGTGGCCGGTGGCGCAGCCCAGGTTCACCAGACGGCCCTTGGCCAGCAGGGTGATCTTCTTGCCGTCGGGAAACTCGATCTGGTCCACCTGGGGCTTCACTTCTTCCCACTTGTACTTTTCGATCGAAGCCACATCGATTTCGTTGTCGAAGTGACCGATGTTGCAGACGATCGCCTGATCCTTCATGGCAACCATGTGCTCGTGGCGGATGATGTCCTTGTTGCCGGTGGTGGTCACGAAGATGTCGGCCTTGTCGGCAGCGTATTCCATGGTCACGACCTTGTAGCCTTCCATGGCGGCCTGCAGGGCGTTGATGGGGTCGATCTCTGTCACCCACACCTGGGCCGACAGCGCGCGCAGAGCCTGGGCGGAGCCCTTGCCCACGTCGCCGTAGCCGGCCACGCAAGCCACCTTGCCGGCGATCATCACGTCGGTGGCGCGCTTGATGCCGTCCACCAGCGATTCGCGGCAGCCGTACAGGTTGTCGAACTTGGACTTGGTCACCGAGTCGTTGACGTTGATGGCGCGGAACAGCAGCGTGCCCTTGGCCGACATTTCGTTCAGGCGGTGCACACCGGTGGTGGTTTCCTCGGTCACGCCCATGATCTGGGCCGACTTGCGGCTGTACCAGGTGGGGTCCACGGCCAGCTTGGCCTTGATGGCGGCGAAGACGATGCGCTCTTCTTCCGAGCCGGGGTTGGCCAGCACGGACAGGTCCTTCTCGGCGCGCTTGCCCAGGTGCATGAGCATGGTGGCATCGCCGCCGTCGTCCAGGATCATGTTGGGGCCTTCGCCTTCGGTGCCGGCAGCACCGAATTCAAAGATGGAGTGGGTGTAGTTCCAGTAGTCTTCCAGCGACTCGCCCTTGATGGCGTAGACAGGCACGCCGGTTTCGGCGATGGCGGCAGCTGCGTGGTCCTGGGTCGAGAAGATGTTGCACGAGGCCCAGCGCACTTGTGCGCCCAGAGCCGTCAGCGTCTCGATCAGCACGGCCGTCTGGATGGTCATGTGCAGCGAGCCTGTGATGCGCGCGCCCTTCAGGGGCTGGGCAGCGGCGAACTCCTCGCGCACGGCCATCAGACCGGGCATTTCGGTTTCGGCGATCCTGATTTCCTTGCGGCCCCAGGCAGCCAGGGAAATATCGGTAATGGCCGAATCAGCGGGGTTGAAGCGCACGGCAGCGTTCATGGTTTTCTCCAAATCTTGAATGAAAAACCACGTTCTGCAGCAGAGGGGGAATAAACCGGCTCACCGCACAGAAAGCGTGGGCGAGCGTCGTTGCGGGATGAAATCCGAGCCTCACGCCCCACGCAGACCAGCTCATGGCTGGCTGGGGAACGCTGCAACGCTCCTCGGATGGAGGGCGATTATAAGGGAATCAGCCTTCCAGGCCCACCAAGCGATAACCGACTTGCAACTCGGTTACCAGATGCCGGGGCTGGGCCGGATCGCTCTCTATCTTCTGGCGCAGGTTGGCCATGTGCACGCGCAGATAGTGAGGGCGGTCCAGATATTCCGCCCCCCAGACCTGCAGCAGCAGCTGGCGATGCGTCAGCACCTTGCCATGGCCGGCAATCAGCGTCGCCAGCAGACGGAACTCTATGGGCGTCAGGTGCACGGCCACTCCGTCACGCTTGACATCGTGCGCCGCCAGATCCACCTCCACCGCGCCGAAACGCGCACAGTTGCCGGGCTTGTCTGCCGCCGATGCCTGCTGGCGGCGGCGCAGCATCACGCGCAACCTGGCCAGCAGCTCGGGCACGCCAAAGGGCTTGGTCAGGTAATCATCGGCACCGGCGTCCAGCGCCGCCACCTTTTCCTCTTCCCGCTCGCGCGCGGACAGGATCAGAATCGGCAACTGGCTCCAGCCGCGCAGCTCGGCAATCACGGTCTTGCCATCGGCATCGGGCAGCCCCAGGTCCAGCACCACGGCGTCGGGCTGTCGGCTGGCGGCCTCGATCAGGCCGCGCCTGGCGGTTTCGGACTCGAACACCTGCCAGCCTTCGTCCTCCAGTGCCAGGCGGACAAAGCGGCGGATGCTGGCGTCGTCTTCAATCAGCAAAATGCGGGGGGCGGAGCTCGTCATGTCGGGATTTCAATTGATGCACGAGATTGTCGGCTCATTCGTCCATGGCCGGTTGCTCGGGCACGGGCAGGTGTACGCTGAAAATGGTGCCCGGCCCGGGGTCTGCCGCCGCCACCCGCAATCTGCCGCCATGGGCTTGCACAATGCGCTGAGCCAGAGCCAGCCCGAGCCCCATGCCAAACACGGCACTCTCCGCCTGCCCACGGGTAAACGGCTCGAACAGTTGCTCAGCCGACAGATGCCCGGGCAGGCCCGGCCCCGCGTCCTGCACGCTCAGCACACAGTCGCCGTCGGTCACGCTGGCGCCCATGGTGATCGTCGTGCCTTCGGGCGTGTACTTGATGGCGTTGTCCAGCAGATTGACCAGCACACGCTCCATCAGCACGGCATCGAGCTGCAGCAAGGGCAGATCTGCCGGCAGCGAGGTCTGCAGCACATGAGCGGCCAGTCGCTCGCGCATCTGCGCCAGCGCGCTACCCACCAGCTCGTCCACCGGCAGCCATTCGCGCTTGAGCTGCACACCGCCTTGCTGCAGGCGCGCCATGGCCAGCAGGTTGTCCACCAGTTGCTGCAGCGCCTGAGCCTGATTGCGAATCTGCACCAGCATATGATGCGCCGGCCCTTGCGGCGCATGCGGCAAGGCCGCCTGGGCCGCACCCAGAATGCCCGTCAGCGGCGTACGCAGATCATGCGAGACAGCTGAGAGCAAGGTGTTGCGCATGCGCTCGCCCTCCATGGCGATCTGGGTCTGCTGCGCCACCTCCACAAAGTGCACACGCTCCAATGCCAGGGCGATCTGGCTGGCACAGGCTTCAAGCAGGCGTCGCTCCTCGGGCACGCGCAATCGTTGCGGCGCACGCAACTGCAGCACCAGCACGCCGCGCGAGCGCACGGGCGCCATCAGCGGTACATAAAGCGCCGGCGCGGCAGCCAGGGTATCGGTGCCGTGGCCGGCCATCTGGCCATGCTCCATGCTCCAGCGACCCACGCTGGTGTCGATCTGGGCTTCGCTGCCATGCGCCAGCTGCAAGCGCTCATCGGCATCGGGCACCAGCAGCCCGGTCTGGGCATCAAAAACGCCTGAAATCGTAGCCAGCGCAATTTGCGTGACCTGCTCCTGCGTCAGCGCACCCGACAGATCACGCGCCAGCCTGGCCAGCGCGCCGGCACGTCGTTCGCGCTCTGCGGCCACGCGCGCCTCGTGGCGCAGCCGCGCCGTCAGCTGGCCGCAGACCAGGGCCACACCCAGCATCAGGCTAAAGGTGAACAGGTATTGCGTATCGTTGACGCTGAAAGAGTTGCGCGGCGGCACAAAATAGAAATCGAACAGCAGCACCGACAACAGGGCCGCCCATGCTCCGGGGCCGCGCCCCCAGCGCACGGCGGACAGCACCACCACCAGCAGGAAAAGCATGACCACATTGGCCGGGTCGAACACCCGCAGCAGCAGCTCCGCCACCGCCGTAGCGGCCAGGCATGCCAAGGTCACGCCCGCGTAGCCCTTCCACGGAATGGTCTTTTCACGCGCCGCCGGCAATCGCAAGGTGCTGTCATTCTTGCTTTGCTTGACGGACAGCAGCAGCACGTCCAGGCCGGGATCCAGCGCCGCAATCTGTTCGGACAGGCTGGAGGCACGCCAGCGCAGCCAGCGGCTCAAAGGTTCATGCACACGTGCCAGCACCAGATGACTGGCATTGCGCTCACGCGCAAAGTCCACCAGAGCCTGGGCCACATGGGCACCTGGAATCGTGGCCGTTTCCGCGCCCAGGCGCGCAGCCAGCGCCAGGGTCTTGAGCACGGCCTCCTGCGCCGCCCGAGGCCGATGCTGGCGCTCCGGAGCATCCACGTAGACCACCACCCAGTCGGCCTCCAGCCGCCTTGCCAGGCGTGCCACCTGGCGCACCAGGGCATCGTCACCGGCGCGGCCGCCGACGCCCACCAGCAGGCGCTCGCGCGTGGGCCAGACATCGCCGATGGAGCGCTCGCGGCGGTAGTCGCGCATGTCTTCATCGACACGATCTGCCGTGCGGCGCAAGGCCAGCTCGCGCAGTGCCAGCAAATTGCCCTGGCGAAAGAAGTTGCGCGAGGCCCGCTCGGCCTGCTCCAGCGGATAGACCTTGCCCGACTTGAGGCGCTTGAGCAGCTCTTCGGGTGGAATGTCGACCACGATGACCTCGTCGGCATCGTCAAAGATATGGTCGGGAACGGTCTCATGGACCTGTATGCCCACAATGCCGCCCACCACATCATTGAGGCTTTCCAGGTGCTGGACGTTGAGCGTGGTCCACACCTCGATACCCGCCTCCAGCAGCTCCTGCACATCCTGCCAGCGCTTGGGATGGCGTGAGCCGCTCACATTGCTGTGTGCCAGCTCGTCGAGCAGCAGCACCTCCGGGCGGCGTGCCAGAGCTGCATCGAGATCGAACTCGTCCAGCTGCCTGCCCTGGTAGGCCAGCGTGCGCCGCGGCAGCAGCTCCAGGTCATGCAGTTGCTGCTCGGTCTCGGCACGGCCATGCGTTTCCACCAGCCCCACCAGAACCTTGCGCCCGGCCTGCCGCTCGCGCTGCGCGGCCGCCAGCATGGAATAGGTCTTGCCCACTCCGGCATTGGAGCCGAAGTAGATGCGCAGCTTGCCGAGATGGGCGCGCTGCCGGTCTGCCTGAAGTTGAGCGACCAACGCGTCGGGGTCGGGGCGCTGCGCGGCGGATGAAGGTGTGGATGAAGGCATCAGGCGATCAGCGTATCACTCAAGCCCGGTCAGAACCCGGCACTCAGGCCAAGCAGCCAGCCGCTGCGCGCCAGATCACGCCATTGGCCACGACTGTTGACGGCGCTGTAGTACCTGGCATCGGCCGAGGTGCCCGCGTACGCAAGCGATGCTGTCCATGGGCCCCAGGCCCTGGATAGCGAGATGCGCCAGTCGGCATAGGAAACATCGCTGTAGTTGCGCACCCAGGTATAGCCGCCATGCAGGCCCAAGGTGGCGAGATCGCCCAGCGGATGCTGATAGTTCAGATCCAGATACTGGCTGCCGCGACTGCTGCCCGCTGGTTGCAGCGCAGTGGCGAACGCCGAGTCGGCGGTACTCTCGCCCAGGCCGAAATAAGGCGTCAGCGCCACAGACCATTTGATGCTCAGACCACCATGAGTCGTCCCCAGATAGAACTCGGTGGTGTCAAAGCGTTTGCTGCTGCCATCGCTTGCGCCCAGGCGGGCGCCGGGATAGCGGTACTGCAAAACCCCGGCATCCAGCAACCAGTCAGGCACGAGCTCGCCGCGCCAGCCACCATAGATATCGTGCTCCAGCCCCTGGCCCCGGCCGTAGCTGTTGGTAGAGACATTGGACAGCGACGTGCCCAGATAGAAGCCCTTGGGCAAGGCCAGTTCCACTGCGCCCTGCACGGCCGCACCTTGCCAGGTCTGCGAGATGCCGCGAAAGCGGTAGTCACTGATCAGGCTCAGCGAGCCGGTCAGGGCAGACTTGCTCTCGGCCGGCACAGCAGCTGTGGTTTCAGAAGCAGATTGCGCTGTTGCCTCCTCGGCAGCAGAGGAATTGGCACAGCTCAAGGCAGTCATCAACAACGCAGAGCTGATGACCCAGGAACGCGATGTGTGAAATGTTTTTTGGGGAAGGGAAAGACGCATGATGGTGAAGCAAACAGATCAGACTTGCCGCGCCCGCCGGGGACGCGGACAAGCCAGAGAAACGAGAGAGCAAGGCCTGGATAGGACTTAGACGAGGCCCAGAACGGTCAGCAGCATGTCGATGAGCTTGATGCCCACAAACGGCACGATCAGCCCGCCCAGGCCATAGATCAGCAGGTTTCGGCGCAGCAGCAGGGCCGCACCCACGGCGCGATACTGCACACCACGCAAGGCCAGCGGCACCAGGGCGATGATGATCAGTGCATTGAAGATCACGGCACTCAGGATCGCGGAATCCGCGCTGTGCAGCTGCATCACGTTGAGCGAGGCCAGTTGCGGATAAGTGCCCACAAAGGCGGCCGGAATGATGGCGAAATACTTGGCCACATCGTTGGCAATGCTGAAGGTGGTCAGCGCGCCGCGTGTCATCAGCATCTGCTTGCCGGTTTCCACCACCTCGATCAGCTTGGTGGGGTTGCTGTCCAGATCCACCATGTTGCCGGCCTCTTTGGCAGCCTGGGTGCCGCTGTTCATGGCCACGGCCACATCGGCCTGGGCCAGGGCCGGCGCATCGTTGGTTCCGTCCCCCGTCATTGCCACCAGGCGGCCCGCCGCCTGGTGCGAGCGGATCAGCTGCAGCTTGTCTTCGGGCTTGGCTTCGGCAAGGTAGTCATCCACCCCGGCCTCGGCGGCAATGGCAGCTGCCGTCAGCGGGTTGTCGCCCGTCACCATCACCGTCTTTATGCCCATGCGGCGCAGTTCGGCAAATCGGTCACGCATGCCTGGCTTGACGATGTCCTTGAGCTCGATCACGCCCAGCACCTTGGCGCCATCGGCCACCACCAAAGGCGTGCTGCCCTTGCGCGAGACGTTATCCACGGACAGTTGCACCTGAGCCGGGAAGCTGCCTCCCAGCGCCTCGACATGCCGGCGCACGGCATCGGCGGCTCCCTTGCGCAAGCTGCGCAAGCCTTGCGGGCTCTGCAGATCCACCCCACTCATACGCGTCTGTGCGGTAAAGGGGACGAACTCGCCCGGAAAATCCGCACTGCTGCGATCGGGCAAGCCATGGCGCTCCCTGGCCAGAGCCACCACGCTGCGGCCTTCAGGTGTTTCATCTGCCAGAGATGACAGCTGTGCGGCTTCGGCCAGTTGCGCGGCGCTCATTCCGGGAGCCGGCAGAAACTCGCAGGCCTGGCGGTTTCCCAGGGTGATGGTGCCGGTCTTGTCCAGCAGCAGCACGTCCACATCACCGGCAGCCTCCACGGCCCGACCCGAAGTGGCAATGACATTGGCCTGCATCATGCGGCTCATGCCCGCCACGCCAATGGCCGACAGCAGGCCGCCAATGGTGGTCGGAATCAGGCAGACCAGCAGCGCAATCAGCACGGCAATACCGACCACCGAGCCCGTTCCGGCCTGTGACACCGCAAAGGCCGAGAAAGGCCACAGCGTGACGATGACCAGCAGAAAGACCAGCGTCAGCCCTACGAGCAAAATCGTCAGAGCCATCTCGTTCGGAGTCTTCTGGCGCTTGGCCGACTCGACCATGGAGATCATGCGATCCAGAAACGACTCGCCGGGGTTTACCGTGACTTCCACCACCAGCCAGTCCGACAGCACGCGCGTGCCGCCGGTCACCGACGAGAAGTCGCCTCCGGCCTCGCGGATCACGGGTGCGGATTCGCCGGTGATCGCGCTTTCGTCCACCGAAGCAACGCCTTCTATCACCGTACCGTCAAGCGCAATCGTGTCGCCGGCTTCCACGAAGATGACCACGCCCTTGCGCAGTTCGCTGGCGCGCATGGGAATCCATGAGCTGCCGAAATGCGGTTGCTGCAGCAGCTTGGCCACGGTATCGCGCTTCATGCCGCGCAGGCTGGCGGCCTGGGCGCGGCTGCGGCCCTCGGCCAATGCTTCGGCAAAGTTGGCAAACAGCACGGTGAACCACAGCCACAGCGCAATCGCCAGAACAAAGCCGCTGTTCTCGCTGCCCGGCTCCATCAGGCTCTGCCACCACAACAGACTGCTCAGGATCGCGCCCAGATACACCACAAACATCACTGGGTTGGCCCACTGCGTACGCGGCGAGAGTTTGCGCACCGCATCTCCCAGAGCCGACTTCACCAGCCTGGCATCGAGCAGGCTGCGGCCTGCCGTCATTTTCTTTGTGCTCATGGCTTACTCCTTCACTGCGCTGCTAGCGGGCTGCAAGGCGTCCAGCGCCAGATTGAGCTGCAGCACATTCACGCGCGGCTCCCCCAGCAAACCCAGGCTGCGCTTCTCCGTGGCCTGGGCCAGCAGCTCCTGCAGCCTGGCCTGGGGCAGCTGACGTGCCTGCGCCACACGAGCTAGCTGAAGCAGGGCATTGGCCATCGAGATATGCGGGTCCAGGCCCGATGCCGACGCCGTGACCGCATCCACCGGCACCGCCAGGTCTGCGGGCAGACCGTTATCGGCGCGGTACTGCGCGACACGCTGCGCCACGGCTTCGGACAGGTCCTTGTGCGTTGCCCCCTGGTTGCTGGCACCAGACAGGCCGGCGTTGTAGGGATCCGCCATGTTTGCCCCGTCCTGGTTCGGATCGGGAGCGACCGTGGCGCTGGGACGGCCATGGAAGTACTGCGGCCCGGTGAATTGCTGGCCGATCAGAGCAGAGCCCACGATCCGGCCCTGGCGCTCGATCAGGCTGCCATTGGCTGCATGGGGAAACAGTGCCTGCGCCACACCCGTGGTCAGCAAGGGATAGGCAATGCCGGAGACTGCCATCACCAGCAGGGCCGTGCGCACGCTGCTGCCCAGCAGACGTGGCCAGGAGGCGGATTGCGCCTCGGGTTGCGCTTGTGCATGGCTTGGCAGCACGGAAGCGCAAAGAGTTTGAGTCGATGTTTTCATGATTTGCTCCCTGGTCTGCAGCCGTGCATGGACTGCAGACCATTGGCATCGATTGGATAGAACGTTAGGCGTACAGCTGAGCCACCAGCATTTGCAGGTGCTCGATCACGGGCCCCAGGGCCAGCGCCGGCAGAAAGGTCAGACCGCCCACTACCAACACCACGAACACCAGCAGACCCATGAACAGCGGTGTGGCCGTGGGGAAAGTACCCGGGCCTGCAGGCACGGTGGCCTTGGCAGCCAGGCTGCCGGCAACGGCCAGCATGGGCAGCAGCGTCAGGAAGCGCCCCGCCAGCATGGCCAGGCCCGTGGTGGTGTTGAAGAAGGGCGTGTTGGCATTCAGCCCTGCAAAGGCCGAGCCGTTGTTGGCCGTGGCTGAGGCATAGGCGTAGAGAATCTCCGAGAAGCCATGCGGGCCGCGGTTGTTGAGACTGGCTGCAGCATCCGGCCAGAGCGCGGCCAGCGCCGTGAAGCCCAGAATGCTGGCCGGCGGCACCAGCACCGCAAGCATGACCAGCTTGATCTCGCGCACCTCGATCTTCTTGCCCAGGAATTCAGGGGTACGGCCAATCATCATGCCGGCCAGAAACACCGTGAGGATGGCGTACTGAATCAGGTTGATCAGCCCCACGCCGTCACCGCCGAAGACGCAGTTGAGCATCATCTGTGCCAGCGGCGTGATGCCGCCCAGCGGCGTCAGCGAATCATGCATGGCGTTGACCGAACCCGTGGTGGCCGCTGTCGTGGTGGCCACAAACAAGGCTGTATCGGCAATGCCGAAGCGCAGCTCCTTGCCCTCCATATTGCCGCCGCTCTGGGTCAGGCTGTATTGCTGATCGGCTCCGGCGCGCGCCAGCAGCTGGCTGCCGTTTTGCTCGGCCACAAACACCAGGCTCAGAAAGCCGACGAACATCACCATGCAGGCCGCGAACAGCACCCAGCCCTGCTTGCGGCGCAGCAGCATGGAGCCAAAGGCGTAGGTCATGCCGGCCGGGATCAGCAGCATCGAGAGAATGTGCAGCAGATTGGTCAGCGGCGTCGGGTTCTCGAACGGATGGGCTGCATTCATGCCGAAGAAGCCGCCGCCATTCGTGCCCAGATGCTTGATGCTCTCCAGGCTGGCCACGGGTCCCATCAGCAGCTGCTGGCGGCCACCTTCGAGCGTCGTCGCCACGGTTTCGGCGTGCAGGGTCTGCGGGATGCCCTGCCAGACATAGACCAGGGCCATGATGAAGGACAACGGCAGCAACACACGCCAGAACACGCGCACGAAGTCGACCCAGAAGTTGCCGATATCCTGTGCGCTTGACCGCGCCAGACCGCGCACAAAACCGGCGCCCGCGGCGACACCGGTGGTGGCACCGGCAAACATCAGGAAGGTGATGACCACCATCTGCGTCGCATTGCTCAGGCTGTTCTCACCCGCGTAGGCCTGCCAGTTGGTATTGGTGATGAAGGAAGCTGCGGTGTTGAAAGCCAGGTCGGGCGCCTGCGCCGCAATCTCCAGCGGGTTCAGCGGCAGCGCGCCCTGCAGGCGCAGCAGCAGATAACCCAGCAGCATCATCAGCGCATTGCTCAGGGCCAGAGCGGCGCCATAGCGCTTCCAGCCCATGCGCTCCTGCGGATTCACGCCCATGACCCGGTAGCTCAGGCGCTCCAGCCAGCCATGACGCTCGCTGGTAAAGCAGCGCGCCAGCCACTGGCCCATGGGTATGGTCAGCAAGGTTGCCGCAGTCAGCACGGCGGCAAATTCCATCCAGGGTAACCACATGATGTACCCCTTTCAAAGACGCGCCAGGGCGCGCACAAAGCCCAGCAGTCCGACAAAGCAGACCACCGTCAGGCTCACAAAAATCAGGTCTTGCAGCACTTGCATGGCAGCCCCTTCAGAATTTCTCGGGGCGCAGCAGCGCATAGCCCAAATAGGCAAACAGCCCCAGCGCCGTCAGGGCGGCCAGGGCTTCGATCCAGGTGATGCTCATTTCATTCCTCCCGCAAGCCGTTCACGCGGCTTGATTGCGATGGAGGAACTGTAGAAATTCGCCCGTCAAGAACGGGTAGAGATTGGGCTTGCCGATATCAAGACGGCATCAAGAAGCGGTCCGATTCGCGGCCGCAACCCCGGCCAGCCACTGCACGCGCAAGGCCAGCACGATGACCAGCGCCAGCACAGCCAAGGCCACGGAGCCGACGCCCGTCCAGCCCCAGCGCGACCAGAACCAGCCCGCCCCGGCCCCGAGCACGCTGGAGCCCATGTAATAGCCCCAGAGGTATAGCGATGATGCGTGCCCCTTGGACTGCGTGGCCAGCCGCCCCACCCAGCCGCTGGCCACCGAATGCGCGACAAAGAAGCCGGCCGTCAGCAGGACGATGCCGAGCACGATGACGGCCAGGGGCTGAAACAGGGTCAGAACCACGCCAGCGGCCATCAGCAAAGCGCCTGCGACCAGCACCGGCCCGCGGCCCAGCCTGTCGGCCAGCCCTCCGGCAATCGGCGAAGCCGCCGTACCCAGCAGGTAGGCATAGAAGATATGGCTGATCTGCAGCTGGCTCAGACCATAGGGCGAAGCACCGAGCAGAAAGCCGGCATAGTTGTAGATGCTGACAAACACGCCCATCAGGCCAAAGGCGATCAGGAACAGCAGCGGCAGGCCCGGGTGGCGCAGATGCCGGCCCCAGGCCTGCAGGTGATACCGGGCCCCCAGCCCGGTCTTCCTGATGAAGTTGCGCGAGCTGGGCAGCAGCCAGACAAAGCCCAGGGCGGCCAGCAGGTCAAGCACCGAAAGCGCAGCCATGGCGTGGCGCCAGCCCCAGAACTCGGTCATGGCGCTCATGCCGACCCGGCCCAGCATGCCGCCCAGAGCCGTGCCGCCCACATACAGGCCCATGGCAAAGCCCAGGCCCGGCGGATCGATCTCCTCGGACAGATAGGCCATGGCCACGGCAGGCACGCCGCCCAGCAGCAGGCCTTCCAGCGCGCGTGCAGCCAGCAGCGCATGCCACTGCGGCATCAACGAAGCCAGCAGATTGCACAGCGCCGCCAGCGCCATGGAGATGAACATCAGCTTGCGCCGCCCCAGCCCCTCGGACAAGGCCCCTGCCAGCACGATGGAGCCTGCCAGGCAGGCCGTGGATACCGACAGCGCCAGCGCGCTCTGGGCCGGGCTGACGGCAAAGCTGTGGGCCAGCTCCGGCAGCAGCGGCTGCACGCAGTACAGCAGGGAGAAGGTGGCAAACCCCGCCAGGAACAGCGCCATGCTGACCCGCCAGTACTCGGGCGTGCCGCGCTTGATCCATACCGGGGCGGCAAAGGCTGGAGACTGGGCAGGTAAGGATGGGTTCACATCCTGCGGGGCGCTGTTCATGACGGGAAAATGAGGACCGGAGACAAGGCCCCTATTGTGCTGTGCATCTGCCGGCAGCCACAGCCGCCCGCCTCGCTCAATGGCGTCGCCCGGCCCGCATTTGCCGGAGCATCTCCATGAATTGCCCCTGCCGTTAAAATAAGCGCCCTCAAGACTTATTCACAGGTCTGCCCTGCATGGGTGCGGGCCTGGTGCGGCAAACGAACCGCCGCACCTTTTGTTGTCACAGCCGGCGTTCTCCGGCTGTATTTACAGCTCTCAATACTGTGTCATACGCCCCAGAAACCCGGCGCCGTCGTACGTTCGCCATCATCTCCCACCCGGACGCGGGTAAGACCACGCTGACCGAAAAGCTGCTGCTGTTCTCGGGCGCGATCCAGATTGCCGGCGCCGTCAAGGGCCGCAAGGCATCGCGTCATGCCACCTCCGACTGGATGGAAATCGAAAAGCAGCGCGGCATCTCGGTGGCCTCGTCGGTGATGCAGATGAGCTACCGCGACCATGTGATCAACCTGCTCGACACTCCCGGCCACAAGGACTTCTCGGAAGACACCTACCGCGTGCTGACGGCCGTGGACTCGGCGCTGATGGTGATCGACGCGGCCAACGGCGTGGAGTCGCAGACCCGCCGCCTGATCGAGGTCTGCCGCCAGCGCAACACGCCCATCATCTCCTTCGTCAACAAGTTCGACCGTGAAGTGCGCGACCCGCTGGACATCATGGACGAAGTCGAGCGCGAACTGGGCATGCCCTGCTGCCCCATCACCTGGCCCGTGGGTCAGGGCAAGAGCTTCGGCGGCATCATCAATCTGCAGACGCAGAGCATGACGGTGTTTGCCGCCGGCAGCGAAAAGCGCCCCGAAGACTTCGAAGTCATCCCGCTGACGGAAGTCGACAGGCTGCGCGCCCGCTTCGGCCAGGCCTACGACGATGCCATCGAGAGCATGGAACTGGCCCAGGGCGCATCGGCCGAATGGGATCACCAGGCGTTTCTGGAAGGCAAGCTGACCCCCGTGTTCTTCGGCTCCGGCGTGAACAACTTCGGTGTGATGGAGGTGCTGAACGCCGTGGTCGACATGTCCCCCCCGCCCGGCCCGCGCGTTGCCTTCACCGAAGTGAACCGCCAGCGCGAAGAAGTCACCATCAAACCCGAAGACAAGACCTTCGCAGGCGTGGTGTTCAAGGTGCAGGCGAACATGGATGCCAATCACCGCGACCGCATCGCCTTTGTGCGCGTGGCCAGCGGCAAGTACACGCCCGGCATGAAGATGAAGGTGCAGCGCACCGGCAAGGAGCTGCGTCCCACGTCCGTGGTGACCTTCATGTCGCAGCGCCGCGAGGCCGTCGACGAGGCCTATGCGGGCGACATCATCGGCTTCACGATTCACGGCGGCGTGCAGCTGGGCGACTCCATCACCGACGGCCCCAATCTGCAGTTCACCGGCCTGCCCTTCTTCGCGCCCGAAATGTTCATGACCGTGGTGCTCAAGAACCCGCTGCGTACCAAGCAGCTGCAGCAAGGCCTGATGCAGCTGGGCGAGGAAGGCGCGATTCAGGTCTTCAAGCCCGATGTCGGCGGCAACATGCTGCTGGGCGCCGTGGGTCAGCTGCAGTTCGAAGTGGTGCAGCACCGCCTGAAGACCGAGTACGACTGCGACGTCCGCCTGGAAGGCTGCCAGTACACCGGGGCGCGCTGGATCACGGCCGATTCGCCCGCCGAACTGCGCGAGTTCGAGAACGCCTACCCCATGCGCCTGGCGCACGATGCGGCCGACACCCTGGCCTATCTGTGCACCAGCCCCTATGACGTGCGCCTGGCACAGGAGCGCTTCCCCAAGATCCACTTCCACCCGCTGCGCGAGCATGCGGGCCTGGCACTAGGCTCAGCGAACTGAGCGCGATCCCCCTGAGGCGCTTCGCCTAGGCGGCCCCGCGCCTTCCCCCTCTCTGGCTTCGCCGGAGGGGGACGACGCCCTGAGCGCAAGGGGCTGCCCTTGCTCGGCGTCCCGCCGATGGGCCGCGCCAGGTTCAAGCGTCTTTTGCAATGCATTGAGAGTTTGTTGTGAGCCAAGAATTTCTGCGCCCTTTGTCTGAACTGCAGACACCTGCCAAGCTGCTGGGCGTGCTGACCGATATCGACGACACGCTGACCACCGACGGCGTGGTGCCCGAGCATGCGGTGGCCGCCATTGCGCGCCTCAAGGATGCAGGTCTGAAAGTGGTACCCATCACCGGCCGTCCCGTGGGCTGGAGCGTGCCGTTTGCATCGGCCTGGCCCGTGGACGCCATCGTGGCCGAAAACGGTGCCGTGGCCCTGCGCCGCAATGCCCAGGGCGGCCTGGACAAGCTCTACCAGCAATCTGCCGATGAGCGTGCCCGCAACTTTGCCCGCATGCAGCAGGTACTCGAGCAGATCGAGGCCACCGTGCCAGGCTCCAAACGCGCCACGGACTCGGCCGGCCGCGAATGCGATATCGCCGTGGATCACAGCGAATTCACGAACATGCCCCAGACACAGATCGATGAATGCGTGGCCATCATGAAGGCGGCCGGCATGAATGCCACCGTCAGCTCCATCCACATCAACGGCTGGTTCGGCGAGCACAACAAGCTCGAAGGCGCACGCTGGATCGCTCGCGAGCTGTTCGACATCGATCTGGACGCCACGCTGGCGCGCTGGGTGTATATCGGCGACTCGACCAACGACCAGCAGATGTTCGAGCACATGCCCCACAGCGTGGGCGTGGCCAATATCGCGCGCTTCGTGCCCCAGCTCAGGCATCTGCCACGCTATGTGACCACGGCCGAGCGCGGCGACGGTTTTGTGCAGCTCGTGGATCGTTTGCTGGATCAACAAAAATAGTAGCTGCAACCGCTTATTGCTTAATGATTTCACTATCAAGACAATCTGAAATCGTTTTACAGAAAGCGCAAGCAGCTCTCATTTTCAAAGGCCTCCGTGCTTGCCGGCACAGAGGCCTTTTTTGATGCCCATCCATCGCCAAACACGATGCATCCACCCGTACAAGACGACCCCCGGATGCGTAAAAACCCACGGTTGGCACTCACTACAATTTTTGATTCATTTCAAAACATTTCTGAGAGACCAACACCATGCGCATGATTCGCCGTACCTTCGTCGCCACGGCCGTGGCAGCAACAGCCGCCCTGACCGCTGGCACTGCATTTGCCCAGGGCAAGGAAGTCAAGATCGGCTATGCGCTGGCCGTCAATTCCCATTACGGCGCTGCCGCCAACGCCTGGGCCGAGGGCGTGGAAAAAGGCACCAACGGTGCCTACAAGTTCAAGCAGTTCCCCGCCTCCGCCCTGGGTGGCGAGCGAGAGCTGATCGAAGGCCTGCAGCTGGGCACCGTGGAAGCCGCCATCGTCTCCACCGGCGCGCTGAGCAACTTCGTGCCCGATGTGGGCGTAGTGGACATCCCCTTCCTGTTCCGCGACACCCAGCACGCACGTGCCGTGATGGACGGCGCTTTTGGTCAGGAGCTGCTGGCCAAGTTCCAGAAGCGCGGCCTGATCGCGCTGGCCTGGGGAGAACAAGGCTTTCGCCATCTGAGCAACAACAAGCATGCCGTCAATGGTGTGCCCGATCTCAAGGGCCTGAAGATCCGCGTGACCGAGAACCCCGTGCACATCACGGCCTTCCGCACCCTGGGTGCCTCGCCCACTCCCATGTCCTGGCCCGAAGTCATCGGTGCGCTGCAGCAAGGCACGATTGACGGCCAGGAGAACCCCATCTCCGTGCTGGTGTCGGCCAAGCTGTGGCAGGTGCAAAAGCACCTGACCCTGACCTCCCACGTCTACGCCCCCATGGCCCTGATCGTGTCGCCCTCGTTCTGGGGATCGCTGAACGCAGCCCAGAAGACCGCCTTCACCGAAGCCGCCAAGAAGGGCGCGCTGGCATCGCGCGCCTTTGTGGACAACGTGGAGAAGAAGGGCGTCGAAGAAGCCAAGGCCAACGGCATGAAGGTCGTGGAAAAGGTCGACCAGACCGCTTTCCGCACCGCGCTGGAGCCCGCGTACAAGGAATACGCCAAGAAGTTCGGCCAGAAGACGCTGGACTCCATCACCGCCGTCAAGTAAGCACTGCCGACATGGGCCTGTCTCCGCGAAGAGGGGCCCGTGCATTTTTCTCCCTCCTGGGCAAGGCAGGTCCTTGCCCGGCTGCGGTCAGCACGAATGGACTTGCGCCAATTCCTGCCGATGATGAAGCAGCTCTCAACTCTGTGACGCAGCCGGCTCTGGCGGCAAGTTTCGCTGCTGCCTCTGCTCACCCCCACTCCTATGCTTGATCGTATCGAACGCATTCTCGTGGCCGGCAATCGCTGGCTGCTGATCTTGCTGCTGCTGGCCATGGCCTGCATCGTCTTTGCCAACGTGGTGCTGCGCTACACCACGGGCGACTCCATCGTCTGGGCCGAAGAAGTGGCCCGCCACATGATGATCTGGGTCACTTTCCTGGGCGCAGGCCTGGTGCTGCGCTTTGGCGGCCATGTGGCCATCGACAATCTGCACCGCAGCGTGAGCACCCGCAAGGCACAGGCCATGCGCGGCTTTGTCGTGCTGATCCTGGCGATCTTCTTTGCCGTGATGACCGTGACCTCGTCGCAGTACGTGTACGCCACGCGCTTTCAGACCACGGCGGCCACGGACATCCCGATCTCCTACATCTACGGCGCCATGCCCGTGGGCTTTGTGCTGATGCTGATCCATCTGCTGTTCATCGCACGCGGCTACATCACCGCAGGCAGCTTCGCCGAGTCCGATGAAATGGATGCGGACGCTGCAGCGTCGATATGAAACACCCCCTGAGTCGCTGCGCGCCTTCCCCCTGGAAGGGGGACGACAGCCTCGCTGCGGGGCGGCGCGGCCGGCATAGGCCCTTGCTCGCTGTCCCTGGCTTGGTTCAGGCCAGTTTTATGCATTGCGCCATGAATCACTGATTGACTGAAACACCATGGGTATCACTTTATTTGTTGCCATCATCGCCCTGCTCACGCTGGGCTTTCCGGTGGCGTTTGCGCTGGCCATCTCGGCAGCCCTGGCGGTCTTCGTGGGCGGACGCTATCCACAGCTGATCGTCTTCAAGGAAATGTTCACGGGCATCGACAGCTTTCCGCTGATGGCCGTGCCCTTCTTCATCCTTGCCGCAGAGCTGATGTCGGGCGGTGCGCTGACTGCCGTGCTGCTGCGCTTTGCCGCCCAGTTCGTCGGCCATCTGCGCGGCGGCCTGGGCTATGCCAATGTGCTGTCGCTGACCATGTTCTCGGGCATCTCGGGCTCGGCCCTGGCCGATGCGGCCGGCCCCGGCTCCATGATGGTCAAGATGATGGACAAGGCCGGCTACAGCCGGCCCTATGCGGCCGCGCTGACGGCCAGCACCGCCATCGTCGGCCCCATCATTCCGCCATCGGTCAGCATGATCATCTATGCGCTGCAGGATGAGAACGTGTCCGTGGGCGGCCTGTTCATGGCCGGCTTCATTCCCGGCATTCTCATCGCGCTGGCCATGGCGGCCGTCAACTGGTGGGTCTGCAAGAAGCGCGACTACCGCAGCACCGAGCCGCGCCCCTCGGCACGCGAGATGTGGAGCACCAGCTTCAAGGCCATCCCCGCGCTGATGCTCATCGTGCTCATCGTGGTCGGCATCCGCTTCGGCATCTTCACGCCCACGGAAGCCTCCGTCGTGGCCGTGTTCTATGCCCTGGTCTGCGGCAAATGGGTCTACCGCACGCTCAAGTGGTCGGCCCTGCCCGGCATCCTGGCACGCTCGGCCATGCTCACGGCCTCGGTGCTGCTGGTGATGGCGACCTCGGCAGCGTTTGCCTGGGTGCTCACGGTGGAAGGCATTCCGCAGTATCTGTCCGAGCTGATCGTGAGCTGGGAACTCTCGCCCGTGATGTTCCTGATTGCCGTGAACATTCTGCTGCTGGTCTTCGGCATCTTCATGGAGCCGCTGCCCGGCGTGATGATTCTGGTGCCCATTCTCGCGCCCATCGCCTTCAGCCTGGGCATCGATCCCACACACTTCGCCATGGTGGTGATCGTCAACCTCACGCTGGGCATGATCACGCCACCCGTTGGCGGCCTGCTGTTCGTGACCGCCGTGTCCACACGCGTGTCCATCACCGAGCTGACGCGCGAGATGCCGCTGTTCCTGCTGGCCCACTTCGTCGTGCTGTGCCTGCTGACCTTTATCCCCGAGCTGTCCACCTGGCTGCCGCATACGCTGGGCTTCCAGTAAGCACTGTGCTCATCCGCCAAGGCTGCCTCCGGCAGCCTTTTTTTGGGCAACCGGACTACTGATATACGGCCTGTTCAGCGCAGGCCGCCGCTGCCGGCAGCGCCATACCAGGCCACTGCGCCCGCATAGCCAGCTGCAGGCTCCAGCGGTGCGCAGTCCATGCCCGTCAGCCGCGCCTGCAGCGTGGCGCTCCATTCCGCCAGACCCAGGCCTGCGCATTTAAGTCGGGCTTCGTGCTGCGTCCATGCCCTCGCAAATGCTTCGAAGAAGAGAGTACCCGGCGCAATATCCAGAAGCTTCCGAGCGGTTTCCGGACTCAGAAACAGGCGCACTACATCCTCCAGCTCGCAGCGTGGCACGGTCGCGTCCACGGCCTGGATATCCACACCTACTGCAGCCCGGCCATGCCATGCCAGCAGTGCCAGTCCCGGCGCGTGGCTGATGGAACAGTGCGGCGCCGCAAGCGGCTTGCCGCGCAGCAACAGCTGCGGTGCCTGGTTGCGCAGATTGCTGACCTCAAGCTCGGCCTCGGTACAGCCCAGCTCCGGTGCCAGACAGGTACGCAGCGCCGCCCTAGCCTGGCCGCGCGCCCTCTCACGGTCTGTGGCATCCAGACCCTGTACCAATCGCAGCTGCGGCGCATCGGCCCGCCGCTCGCCGGCAAAGAGGCAGGGCCGGATCTGCATCAGGCCGTCCCGGTGCGGCGCCGGGCCGGTGCGGCCGGCGCGCCCTCCCAGCGTGTGCGCGCAGGCAGGGTCTCGCCCTTCATCACCAGGGTCAGCGGCCCGAGCTGAACATCGTCGCCCACGCTGGCACTGTAGAGCACAGTGCAGCGCGCGCCCATGGTCACGCGGCTGCCTATGGACACATGGTCTATCTTCATCACCCGGTCCTCGAACAGATGAGTCTGCGGGCAGCACAGCGCATTGAGCTCGCTGTGAGCGCCGATCGTCACGCAGTCATGCTCGGTGATGTCGGTGGTGTCCAGATAGACGCTGGCAGCAATCTTGCAGCCCATCAGGTTCATGGCCAGTGGCAGCCAGGGCGTGCCACGCAGGTAACGCAGGAAATTGGGCACCGCCATGCCCTCATACATATTGGTCGCGGCCTCGGAGAGCCAGACAAAAGGTGTCCACATGGGCACAGCCGTCTTGCCGTAGCGCCTGATAGTCAGCCATTTGAACAGCGCCACCAGAAAGAACGCCACGATCCCGAAGACCACCCCTGAAATGGCCAGGTCCAGCACCACGGCCCCCCAGCGCTCTTCAGAAGCCAGAGGCATCGCGTCCAGCACAATGGCATAGCCGACGGCAATCACCAGCGCATGTGGAACGGCAATGCGAACGGCCTCCACCAATCCGCGCGCGAATCGCCGCCACGCAGAGGGCGCAAACGTCAGGTGCTCGGGATAGCCCTGTGCGACCTCCCGCGCCGGCAAATTGATCGCGGGTGCCCCCAGCCAGGTGTCGCCGCTTTTCATGTCCGCATTGCGTGGCACGGCAGTCATCACGCCTATGAGCACATTCTCGGGGATGGTCGAGCCATCGGGCACATAGGCGCCGTTGCCGATGAAGCTGCGGCGCGACACCACCGTGGGCTTGACCGTCATCCAGCCGCCGTCAATGAGCTCGTCGCCCAGCATCACTGCATCGGCCACAAAGCATTCGTCACCCAGCGTCAGCATATCGGGCACCACGCCCAGCGCCGTGGACAGCTCGGTCTGCTTGCCGACCTTGGCGCCCAGCAGCCGGTACCAGGTGGAGGAGTAGACCGTGGCGTAGATGCCGTGCAGCGTGGACAGGCTCGCCTCCTGGATCTGGTTGACCAGCCATTTGCCCAGGTAACGCCCGCTGTGCACAGACCAGGTGCCGGCCCGCGTACGCGGCAGGAACAGATAGCGCACCAGCGCCGCCGCCAGCACCGTGCAGGCCACCAGCACCAGGCTGGATGGCAGGGCCAGCACAAAGAACTTGAGAAGGCGCAGCACAAAGGCCCCTCCCGCATCGACCACGCCCTGCTCCAGCAACGGCCGCACCGAGATCGCCTCGATGTCGAGCACGTCGATCAGCATGAAGGTCGGGAACACCGGCATGAAGAACAGCGTGGCCACCAGCAGCCCCCCCGCCAGGAAAACCAGCATCTCCAGGGTCTGGCGCAGCCGCCCGGCAGTCTGGCGCGGCGGCAGGCTGGTGGGGTCGAACTCGCCCACGGCCCGCGCCGGCGAGCCGGCCCAGATGCTGCGCGCGGGCTGGATCATGCCGTCAGCCAGCGCCGACTGCCCCTCGAGGTGGGCCCAGTCTTCGAGACGGGTATTGCCTTCCACAACCACATATGAGCCTATGCAAACCTCGTTGCCGATGACGATACGGCCCAGCACCAGTTCACCGCCTTCGACGCGCGCGTTCTCCAGGCTCACGGCATTGCCCACACTGACGCCGTCGCCTATGACCAACAGGTCGGGAACACGCACCGTCATCGAGCCGAGATTGGCCTCAAGGCCCACTTTCGCGCCCAGCGCACGCAGCCACAGCGGGTGCAGCGAGGAGCCTGTGATCATCGCGATGGGCACGGCCTCCACCAGCCGGTCGGCAAACCACCAGCGGAAATAGGTCCATCCCCACAGCGGGTAGCGCCCGGGCTTGAGGCGCCCGGCGACCAGCCATTTGCCGGCCCAGGCGATCGCGAATTCGGCCAGGGTGGCGATCGCGAAAGCCAGCACCGACATGGCCACGGCAAACCAGACCGAGTCGTTCTCGTCGCCGGTGAAGAAGTGATAGGTGAAGAACGGCGCCAGCCACTGTGCCATCTTGATCAGCACCAGCAGCGGAATCGCCACTGCCTGGGCCGCGCCGCAGCGCCAGCGCCGCCACGCGGAATGGATGCGGAACGGCCTCTGCGCAACGCCGGCTGCGGCCTCATCGTCGGCCAGCTGGGCGGCCTGCAGCGCATCGGCGATCAGGCCTATGTGGCGCTGCTGGTAGATGGTGCTCACCGTGGCCCGGGCAAAGCGCGCATCGGCTCGCAGCAGCGAGGTCAGCCGCGCCGCGAACAGGGAATGCCCGCCCAGGTCGCTGAAGAAATCCAGCCCGCGGCGTATGGACTGCCCCGGAAAAAGCTGGGCCAGGGCCGCGAACAGCACTTCCTCGGCCGGAGTTTCAGGCAGGTCGGAGCCGCAAGCATCCATCGCGGAGGACAGCTGTCGGACCTTGAGTGCCTTGCGGTCTATCTTGCCCGAGGTCAGGCGCGGCATCTCGGCCAGCGCCTCGAAGCGCGCGGGCACCATATAGGGCGGCAGGCGCTCGGCCAGGGAGGCACGCAGCGCGGAATGCGCGGGCGGTGCGGCAATCTCGGTGGGCACGTAGAAGGCGACCAGTTGATCCATGCCTTCGTCCTGATGCAGCAGCACCGCCGTGGTACCCACGCCCGGCTGCTGGGCCAGCACGGCCTCGATCTCGCCGAGTTCCACGCGAAAACCGCGGATCTTGACTTGGTCGTCGGCCCGACCCAGGCAGTGGATCTGGCCATGCTCGTCGATACGCGCCAGATCCCCGGTGCGGTACAGCCGCGTATCGTGCGGACCCTGAGCCCAGGGATTGGCGAGGAATTTCTCGGCCGTCAGATCGGGGCGGCCCAGATAGCCGGCAGCCACGCCGGGGCCGGTGATGCACAGCTCGCCGACCTCGCCCTGCGGCAAGCCCACCAGGGCGGGCGCGGTGCCGGCCGGAAAGCTGTCGGCCTCGATCACCCGCACCACCACCAGGCCGTAATTGGGCAGCGGCGTGCCTATGGTCACCGGCTCGCCGGCCTTGAGTTCGGCCAGGCTGGCCGACACCGTGGCCTCGGTGGGACCGTAGGTGTTGAACATCTGCCGGTGGCCACCGCCATCCCGGCTGGCCCAGCGTGCCACCAGCGATTCGGGGCACATCTCGCCGCCAAGATTGATGAGGCGCAAACTCGGCACATCCTGCGCGAACAGCGCCAGCAGCGTGGGCACGGCATGCAGCACCGTCACCTGCTGCTCCACCAGCGCGCGCGGCAAGGCCTCTGGGTCACCGGCGATCTCTCTCGGCGCCAGCCACAGCGTCGCACCCACGAGATAGCTGATCCAGATCTCCTCAAACGACATGTCGAAGGCCACCGAGAAGCCCTGGTAGACCTTGTCGCCCCGTTGCACCCCAAGCCGCGCGTTCTCGCTGCGCAGAAAGTGGCAGATGCTGCCCTGGGTGATGGCGATGCCCTTGGGCTTGCCCGTGGAGCCGCTGGTATAGATCACATAGGCCGGATAGCCGGGCTGCGCGCCATCGCGCCGGCGCAGCGCCGTGCCCGCCGGCAACGGCGCCAGCAATGCTGTGTCGCTGAATACCTGCGCTGAAATACCTGCCTGGGCTTGCACCAGATGCGTCTGCCGCTGCGCGATCAATAGCGCCTTGGCATTCGCATCGCCGAGGCAGGTGGCGATGCGTTCGGTGGGCGTTTCGGCATCGAAGGGCAGCCAGGCGGCGCCGGTCTTGGCGATCGCCAGCTGCAGCGTGAGCAGCTCCATGCCGCGCGGCAGCCACAGGCCCACCATGTCGCCGGGGCGGATGCCGGCCTCGATCAGCCGGTGCGCGGCACGGCTGGCATCGGCGTCCAGCTCCGCGTAGCTGCACTGACGCAGCTGCTCGCCCTGTCCCTCGATCAGCGCGATCTGTTCGGGATGGGCTGCGGCGGTCGCTTCGAAGATATCGGCCAGCACCTCGTGGCGCAGCAGGTCCGGCCGCTCGGGCCCACGCAAAACAACAGTGTCAGACATAGATCAGCGGCTTACCCGGAGCAACCATGCATCCGAACCTGGTGGCGCCGCTCTTTTCAGTCTGCCATTATTGAGCGGGCCACCCGTTTTGGGGCTGACGCAGCCGGCCTCCCGCCCCTGCGTTGCACAATACTTACATTGATGGAAAATCGCCCTGAGCTTCGTCGGCGGCGCTCTGTCATTGCGCAAGCCTGGGGATCTGCTGAGGCCGTGCGGCATGCGAACGCAAGCGTCGTTCCTGCCCCACGGGCAGGTTCACGGCGCATCGCACCGGACGCTGCTTCCGTGCGGAAGATAACCCTGCTTGAGGGGGCCGGTCCTTGGGCGGGATCTTCAAGAGCATGGCACCATGCCATGCGCCAGCTCATGTGTGCCATGAACATTCTGCTGCTGGTCTTCGGCATCTTCATGGAGCCGTTGCCCGGCGTGATGATTCTGGTGCCCATTCTCGCGCCCATCGCCTTCAGCCTGGGCATCGATCCCACACACTTCGCCGGGTGGCCCTGTGCTGCGACGACCGCGTCCAGCGGATCGCGCCCCGTGCGTTCAATGCCGGCACTAGAACAAGAGCTTGCCCATGCGCTGTGCAGCAGCCTGCAAATGCGGCAAGCCCGTGAGCGCCTGCTCCAGAGACATGCGTGCCTGCGGCGCGTGCACCGCCAGCGCTGCACGGCACAGGCCTTTGTCGTCCTTGATCGGTACGGCCACGGCAATCATTCCCAGCATGAACTCTTCACGGTCGCAGGCATAGCCAAGCGCTTGAATCTGCTGGACCTGTTGGGCCAATGCCTCGGCTGATTGCAAGGTGCGTGACGTACAAGGCGTCAGCAGCAGGTTTTCCAGCACGGCCTGACGACGCTGATCAGCCATATGCGCGAGGAAAAGCTTGCCGCTGGCTGTCGCATGCAAAGGCACCAGGGACCCGACTTCCAGTTGCATGCGCAAGGGCCAATGCGTCTCCACCCGGTCCAGATAACGTACACGGGTTCCATCAAGAACCGTGAGGTTGCAGGTCTCACCCAAGGTCTGCACCAGCTGGGACAAAACCTCATGGCGCAAAGCCTGGCGCGGATCGCATTGCAGGGCTTTCACCGCAAGACTGAGCAAGCGCGGACCTGGCGCAAAACTGCGATCCCCCTCGTGCCGCGTCAGCCACTGCCGCGACTCCAATCCCGAGCACAAACGCGAAGCTGTGGCCTTGGGAAAGTGCAGCGCATTGGCAATTTCCATCAGCCCAGGAGGTTCGCTGCTTTGGGTCACGTAATCGAGCACCGCGAGCGCACGGTCCGACATTGAGCTGGGATCTTCCTGGGAGGGCTGTGCGGCATCGGAAGCACTTTGTGGAATTGCTACAGGCATGACAGGAATGATGGCACAGCTCGCGGATACGCCAGTTGAAAGCCCATGCGTCCCGGTATTTACACCAGCAAGGGAAAGCGCTGATTGCAGCGGGCAATCACGCATTTAGAGTTCCACCAAAAGGAACAAATAGTTCCCCTTAGCAGAACAAAAGGAGATTTTCTGTGTCAGATGCGATCGCAAGTTATGACTACGTCATCGTCGGCGCCGGCTCTGCCGGATGCGTTCTCGCGGCACGACTTTCCGAAGACCCCGACAACAAGGTCCTGCTGCTGGAGGCAGGGCCTCCCGACAGATCTGTCTGGATCCACTTGCCCATCGGTTATGGCAAGACCATGTGGAGCCCTCAATACAACTGGCGTTTCGAGACAGACCCCGACCCCAATATGAACGGACGAAGAATCTATTGGCCTAGGGGCAAGACCTTGGGTGGAAGCAGTTCCATCAACGGCCTGATCTACGTGCGAGGCCAGGCACAGGACTACGATCACTGGGCCGCGCTGGGCAACCCAGGCTGGTCCTATGAGGATGTGCTGCCCTACTTCATCAAGTCAGAAGGCAATGCAAGAGGCGCGGTCGACTTCCATGGCGCAGCCGGCCCGCTCAAGGTCTCGGACATCGGGGCCAGGCATGAGCTGATTGAAGCCTTTATTGCCGGCGCCGAGCAGATCGGCGTCCCACGCACGAGTGACTTCAACGGGCAGCAGCAAGAAGGTGCCGGCTACTACCAACTCACCACGAGCAAGGGCTTGCGCTGCAGCACCGCCAAGGGCTATCTGGGCCCCGCCCGCAAGCGTCCCAATCTGCATATTGAGACCGATGCCATGGCCACCGGACTGATCATGCGTGGCAAACGGGCCATAGGCGTGGACTTTCGCCAGAACGGCCGGATGCGCAAGGCAATGGCCCATGCAGAGGTCATCTTGTCCGCCGGAGCCATTCAATCGCCCCAGCTCTTGCAGCTGTCAGGCATAGGACCTCGCACACTGCTGCAAAGCCTCGGAATTCCAGTCGTGCACGAACTGCCTGGCGTGGGTGAAAACCTGCAAGACCATTTGCAGATCCGTCTGAGCTACGAGTGCAGCAAACCGATCACCACCAACGATCAATTGAACTCCTGGGTTGGTACGACGCGACTGGGGCTGGAATGGCTTTTCTACCGCTCGGGTCCCCTGGCCGTCGGTATCAATCAGGGCGGGTGCTTCATGCGGGCCCTCAAGAATGCCGACGGCAGCCCCGTCGCCATCACACCAGACATCCAGTTTCATGTGTCCACGCTCTCTGCGGACATGGCCGGCGGCAAGGTCCACCCTTACTCGGGATTCACCATGTCAGTGTGTCAGTTGCGCCCCGAGTCTCGCGGCCATGTGCGTATTCGCTCCACAGATCCTTTTGCCGCGCCATCCATGCAGCCCAACTACCTGAGCACGGAACTCGATCAACGCACCAACGTGGCCGCCATTCGCTCAGCCAGACAGATCGCGCAATCTGCAGCCATGGCTCCATATGTCAAACGCGAAGTCAAGCCCGGTCCACAGACGCAAAGTGATGAGGAGTTGCTGGAGTTCTGCCGCGATAACGGCGCCACGATCTTCCACCCCAGCGGCACCTGTCGCATGGGCCTGGCCCAGGACCCTATGGCTGTGGTGGACGCGCGCTTGCGCGTCCACGGCATCCAAGGGCTGCGTGTGGTTGATTGTTCGATCATGCCGACACTGGTTTCGGGCAACACCAATGCCCCCGTCGTGATGATTGCCGAAAAAGCCGCCGACCTGATCCATGAAGACGCAAGGCAGTTTCAAGTCGCATGACTGCTTGAAGGTTCAAACCACGCGACAAGACACCAGGAGACATCATGGCAAAAGACAGTGATCCCAAGGTCGTTCGTAAGGTAGTCACCTCCGCACTGATCGGAGCCACCATCGAGTGGTATGACTTCTTTCTGTACGGCGTAGTCGCCGGCATCGTGTTCAGCAAGCTCTACTTTCCTGGGGAAGATCCGCTGATCTCCACCCTGCTGGCCTACAGCACATTCGCCGTCGGCTTTGTCACCCGGCCTCTTGGAGGCATCATTTTCGGGCACTTCGGCGACAAGATCGGACGCAAGAGCATGCTGGTCATCACCCTCATGATCATGGGCGTTTCGACCTTTCTCATCGGACTGACTCCGACCTACGCGCAAATCGGCATAGCCGCGCCAATCCTGCTGTTGCTGCTGCGCATCGCGCAAGGCATAGGGCTAGGCGGAGAATGGGGCGGAGCCGTGTTGATGGCCTATGAATATGCGCCCAAGAACCAGCAAGGCTTCTACGCTTCACTGCCTCAGATCGGTCTGGCCATAGGCTTGTTCATGGCATCGGGCGTCGTGGCACTGCTGTCCTGGCTGTGCACCGACGAGCAGTTCATGGCCTGGGGCTGGCGCATCGCCTTCCTGATATCGGGACTGATGGTACTGGTAGGCATGTACATCCGCCTGCACGTGAAGGAGACACCGGAATTTGCTGCCGTCAAGGAGCGCAACGCGGAAACGGCTATTCCCTTTTTTGACATGATGCGCCGCTATCCCGGCAACGTGCTCAAGGGCATGGGGGCCCGTTATATCGACGGTGTGTTCTTCAACGTCTTCGGCGTGTTTTCCATCAGCTACCTGACCAACACTGTGAAGATATCGCGCACCGATGCGCTGATGGGCGTGATGCTGGCGGCCGTAGTGATGTGCGTGACCATCCCGTTCTTTGGCCGCATGTCGGACAGACTGGGACGTGCCCGCACCTACATGTGGGGCTCACTCATTACCGCCATCTCGGCCTTTCCAGCCTTCTGGCTGATGACGAATAGCAACGGCAATGCGATGCTGATCTGGGCTGCCATCGTCATTCCGTTTGGCGTGCTTTATGCATCGGTCTATGGTCCGGAAGCAGCGCTTTTCTGCGACCTTTTCGACGCCAAGGTTCGCTACACCAGCATCTCCTTCGTCTATCAGTTCTCGGGCATCTTTGCGGCGGGCATCACTCCCATCATCGCGACCAGCCTGATCAAGGCAGGTGACGGCTCGCCCTGGCTGATCTGCCTGTACGTCCTGTTTGCCGGCCTGGTCTCCGCCTTGTGCGCCATGTCCATAGGCCGCAGCCCGCAAGCGCAGGCTGAAAGCCAGCCCGACACTCGCCCGGCAAGCACGTACAGAAGCGCTTGAACGTCGATCCGGAGACGGGGCAATACCCGACAGAGTATTGCCCCACACCACGACATCAGCCTCTGGCCAGCACCGGCGCCAGTGCCTTGCCGGTGTGGGTGCCGATGCTGACCAGCGCCTCGGAGGTTCCCGTGTCCACGCGGGTGTCCATCACCGAGCTGACGCGCGAGATGCCGCTGTTCCTGCTGGCACACTTCGTCGTGCTGTGCCTGCTGACCTTCATCCTGGCACTGTCCACCTGGCTGCCGCATACGCAGGGATTCCAGTAAAGCGGGCTGTGCTGGACCACAAGGCCTGCGTGCATCACGGGGGCCTTTTTTTCGATCAGAAATCGGTGCCGCTGACTCATGAACACCATGAGCGTGCGCGCTACAAGCGACGTTCACTCACTTCCACGCGCGCACCCAGCCCCCCGAAATTCTGCACCAGGCGGTCCTTTTGCAAGGCGCTGACGCTATCGTCCAGCAGCGTCAGCGGCAGCCTGGTCTTGAGTTTCAGCAGCTCCTGCGCAGACAGCGTCGTGAAGATTTTCCTGAGCGCCAGCATGACCCTGGCCGGGTCGGGCCCCAGCTCCAGCAGGCGCACGGTGTAGAAGATGGTGGAAGAGCGCGTTTCAAGCGGCACCAGTGGCGCTTTGGCTGCCTTGGCCTGCACATGCGCCATCAACTCCTCGAGCGAGGCGAACAATGGCCTGGCCGCGCGGTGCGGCTCGTCATGCCACTTCCACAGCACAGGCACTTCGGGCCGGCTCATGTCACCGATCAGCGGGTCGCCATCCAGGCCATGGCTCAGCACCAGCCAGTGCGGGCTCCAGCCATCCGCCACCGCGCCATCGATCCAGCGCAGATCACCGGGCGTGCTGGCCTTGAGGTCCAGGCCGAAGCGGTACTCACCAGTCTGAGACCACAGCCCAGCCGTATCGGTGGCGCGCTGCATCGCGAGCCAGTTGCCCGCGCCTTCACGCCATGCAGGAAGCTGCAGCCATGGCAGCGCATCCTTCCAGCCACGCGCCCACATCATCCAGGCCTGCACCGCCGGCGGCAGCGGTGGGTGCGCGATCTGCGCCATCCACGCGACACGCGAGGCGGCCAGCTCCGCCGGTGCAGGAAAGTTGCTGCGCGAGAAGGACATGGTGCGCGCCGCCTCTTACCGCGCCAGCACCGGCGCCAGTGCCTTGCCGGTGTGGGTGCCGATCTTCACCAGCTCCTCGGGGGTTCCCGTGGCCACGATGCGCCCGCCGTCCTTGCCGCCTTCGGGGCCCAGATCGATGATCCAGTCCGCCTCGGCAATCACGTCGAGGTCATGCTCGATGACCACCACGCTGTGGCCGCCGTCGACAAGGCGGTGCAGCACATGGATGAGCTTGTCCACATCGGCCATGTGCAGGCCCACGGTGGGCTCGTCAAGCACGTACAGCGTGTGCGGAGACTTCTGTCCGCGCCGGCCGATATCGTCGCGCACCTTGGTCAGCTCGGTCACCAGCTTGATGCGCTGGGCCTCGCCGCCCGACAGCGTGGGCGATGGCTGGCCCAGGGTGAGATAGCCCAGCCCCACGTCCTTGAGCAACTGCAGCGGATGGGCAATCGAGGGCATGGAGGCGAAGAACTCGACGGCCTCGTCGACCTCCATCTGCAGCACATCGCCAATGCTCTTGCCGCGCCAGCTCACGGCCAGCGTCTCGGGGTTGAAGCGTGCGCCGTGGCAGACTTCGCAAGGCACTTTGACATCGGGCAGAAAGCTCATCTCGATGGTGCGCACGCCCTGGCCCTCGCAGGCCGGGCAACGCCCTTCGCCCGTGTTGAACGAGAAGCGGCCAGCCGCATAGCCGCGGGCCTTGGCCTCCAGGGTCTCGGCAAACAGTTTGCGAATCGTGTCCCAGAAGCCGATATAGGTCGCCGGGCAGGAGCGCGGCGTCTTGCCGATCGGGGTCTGGTCGACTTCGAGCACGCGGTCGATGGTCTCGAAGCCCTTGAGCCCCTTGCAGCCCACGAGTGCCGGCGACTTGCCGGCATCCATGGCATCGCGGCCGGCCTTGGTCGAGCGCTGCTGCACCCAGGCCGCCACATTGCTCAGCAGCACATCACGCGCCAGCGTGGACTTGCCCGAGCCGGAAACTCCGGTCACGGCCACCAGCCGCTTGAGCGGAACACGCGCCTCCACGCTCTGCAGATTGTGCAGATTCGCGCCCAGCACCGTCAGCCAGTGCAGTACGTCGCTGTCTTGCGGCACCACATTCTCAGTAGCAGCTACCGCTTTCTTTTTCTTGGCTTTGGATGGTTTCTTATCTAAAACTTCCATATCGCCAGCGTCAGAAGCTTCTGCATTGATAGCAGCCGTTTTTTCCGGAGGCTCGCCCTCCCCCACCCACAGACGCGGCTTGAAGGGATGGCGCATGGCGTGCAGCAGATAGCGCCCCGTGACCGAGTCCTTGGCCGCCATGATGTCATCCACCGTGCCCTCGGCCACCAGACGGCCGCCGCGGATGCCGGCGCTGGGGCCGATATCGATCACGTGGTCGGCGCGGCGAATCGTGTCTTCGTCATGCTCCACCACCACCAGCGTGTTGCCCTTGTCACCGAGCTTGTGCAAGGCATTGAGCAGGATCTGGTTGTCGCGCGCATGCAGGCCGATGGTGGGTTCGTCCAGCACATAGCAGACACCTTGCAGATTGCTGCCCAGCTGCGCGGCCAGCCGGATGCGCTGGGCCTCGCCCCCGCTCAGCGTGGGCGCGCCGCGGTCCAGCGTCAGATAGTTGAGTCCGACCTCTTCCAGGAATTCGAGACGGCTCTGGATCTCGGGAATCAGATCGCGCGCAATATCGGCTTCGCGGCCCGTAAGCTCCAGACTCTGTATCCATTGGCGCACATCGCTGACCGACAGCTGGGCAATATCGGTGATTGCCTCATCGTGAAACTTCACGGCTCGCGCCACAGGGTTCAGACGTGTGCCCTGGCACTTGGGGCATTCCACCTCGGCCAGGTCCTCCACTTCCTGTCCCTCGAACTTCACCTCACGGCCCCGATTGTCGTCGGCCAGCAAGGTGTCGTCATAGACCTTGCGCTGGTCCTTGGTCAGCTTCACACCCGTGCCCACGCAATCGGGGCACCAGCCATGCTTGCTGTTGTAGGAGAACAGACGCGGGTCCAGCTCGGCATAGCTGGTGGCGCAGACCGGGCAGGCGCGCTGGGTGGAGAACACCTGCAGCGCGCCGATGCCGGCCGTGCTCCGGCCGCCCTGCATGGCGTCGGCCAGGTTCTCGATGCCGGACAGCACATGCAGCACGCCCTTGCCGATTTCCAGCGCCTGGCGCAGATGGCCGCGCAGCTCCTTCTCGTTGGCCGCGGTCACCGTCACGCTGGCCACGGGCAGCTCGATGGTGTGTTCCTTGAAGCGGTCGATACGCGGAAAGCCCGTGGTCGGCAGAAACTCGCCGTCCACGCGCAGATGCGTGTAGCCCTTGGGTCTGGCCCAGTCGGCCAGCTCGGTATAGACGCCCTTGCGGTTGACGACCAGCGGGCTCAAGAGGCCTATGGTCTGGCCGCGGAAATTCGTCATCAGCTGCGCGGCAATGCTTTCCTCGGTCTGCGGCTGCACGATGGCATCGTCGTGTATGCAGTGCTGCACGCCCAGCTTCACATAGAGCAGGCGCAGAAAGTGCCAGACCTCGGTGGTCGTGCCCACCGTGGACTTGCGACCGCCACGCGACAGGCGCTGCTCGATGGCCACAGTGGGCGGTATGCCATAGACCGCATCGACCTCGGGACGGCCCGCTGGCTGCACGATGGAGCGCGCATAGGCATTGAGCGATTCGAGATAGCGGCGCTGGCCTTCGTTGAACAGGATGTCGAAAGCCAGCGTGGACTTGCCCGAACCCGAGACACCGGTCACCACATTGAACTTGCCGCGCGGCACATCCACGCTCAGGGACTTGAGGTTGTGTTCCTTGGCATTGACGATCTCGATCGCGTTCTTGGCCTGCGGCGCCTTTTCGGCCTGGGCCTTGCGCTGGGGCTTGTAGAGCATGGGAGCGACTTCGCGCACCGCCTCTCCGCCCACGCCCATGGCCAGGTCGTATTCGCGCAAGGCCTGGGCCGTGTGCGATTCCTTCACATGGCGCACCTCCTCGGGCGTGCCCTCGGCCACGATCAGACCGCCGCCGTCACCGCCTTCGGGACCCAGATCGATCAGCCAGTCGCTTGCGCGAATCACGTCCAGGTTGTGCTCGATGACGATCAGCGAGTGGCCCGCTTCGAGCAGCTTGCGCAATGCGCGCATGAGCTTGGCAATGTCTTCGAAATGCAGGCCGGTCGTGGGCTCGTCGAACAGGAACAGCGTGCCTTTCTTGGCCAGCGACTGCCTGGATTTGGACTGCGCCTTGGCCGCCTCGGCCAGAAAGCCGGCGAGCTTGAGACGCTGTGCCTCGCCGCCCGACAGCGTGGGCACGGGCTGGCCCAGCTTCACATATTCCAGGCCCACATCGACGATGGGCTGCAGCGCGCGGATCACGTCGCGATCCTGCGCAAACAGCAGCGCGGCTTCGGCCACCGTGAGCTCCAGCACATCGGCCACATTCAGCGGCTGGCCGTTGCGCTCGATTTTCACTTCCAGAATCTCGGGGCGATAACGCGTGCCGTTGCAGTCCGGGCAACGCAGATAGACGTCCGAGAGGAACTGCATCTCCACATGCTCGAAGCCCGAGCCGCCGCAGGTCGGGCAGCGGCCGTCGCCGCTGTTGAAGCTGAACTTGGCAGCCGTGTAGCCGCGCTGGCGTGAAAGCGGCGCCACGGCGAACAGCTCGCGGATCGCATCCCAGGCGCCCACATAGCTGACCGGGTTGGAGCGCGCCGTCTTGCCGATCGGCGACTGGTCCACAAACATCACATCGGCCAGATGGTCCGCGCCCAGCAGGCGCTCGAACGCGCCCGCCGCATCGGTGGGCTTGCCGAAATGGCGCATCAGTGCCGGCACCAGCACGTCCTGGATCAGCGTGGATTTGCCCGAGCCCGACACGCCGGTGATGGTGACCAGGCGCTGCAGCGGAAAGTCCACGCTGATATCGCGCAGATTGTGCTCGCGCGCGCCTTCGAGAATCAGACGCGGCGTGCTCTCGGTCACCATGCGCTTGAGACCGAAGCCCACCTGCTTGCGCCCGCCCAGATAGGCGCCGGTCAGGGTATCGGCCTTGCGCAAATCCTCGGGCGTGCCGTCGAACACGATCTGGCCGCCGCGCGCACCCGGGCCCGGCCCCATGTCTATCATTCGGTCGGCGGCAAACATCACGGCGGGGTCATGCTCCACCACTACCAGCGTATTGCCCGCATCGCGCAGGCGCTGCATGGCTTCGGTGATGCGCTCCATATCGCGCGGGTGCAGACCTATCGATGGCTCGTCGAGCACAAACAGGGTGTTGACCAGCGAAGTGCCTAGAGCGGTGGTCAGGTTGATGCGCTGCACCTCGCCACCGCTCAGCGTGCGGCTCTGGCGGTCCAGCGTGAGATAGCCTATGCCCACATCGCACAGATACTGCAGCCGCGTCATGACTTCTGCATGCAGCATCCTCAATGCCTGGGCTTCACCATCATTTTTAACGGCATCGTTGTCTGGCGCCAGCTGCGCAAAGAAGTCACGCAGGCGCGTGATCGGCAAACGCATCAGATCATGCAGACACAGGCCGGGCAGGCTCTCGAGCTGCTCGCGGCTCCAGCCCACCGCCTGCGGCATGAAGCGCTGGTATCGGCCGCTCTCGTCGCCGGGCGGCAGCACGGCATCCGCGGCCTGCTTTCCGCCAATGCGCCAGAGCAGGCTTTCGGTCTTGAGGCGAGCGCCACCGCAGCTCGGGCATTCGGTATAGCTGCGGTACTTGGACAGCAGCACCCGGATATGCATCTTGTAGGCCTTGCTTTCGAGATACTCGAAGAAGCGGCGAATGCCATACCAGGTCTGGCTCCACTTGCCGTTCCAGTTGGGCGAGCCCTCTATCACCCAGTCCTTCTGCGCCTGGGTCAGCTTGGACCAGGCCGTATCGCGTGGAATGCCCTCGGCCTCGGAGTGGCGCATCAAATCGTCCTGAATCTCCTTCCAGGCCGGCGTCTGGATCGGCTTGATGACACCGGTGCGCAAGGTGAGCTTTTCATTGGGAATCACCAGTCCCCAGTCGACCCCGATGACGCGACCGAAACCACGGCAGGCATCGCAGGCGCCCACCGCGGAGTTGAAGGAAAACAGCGAGGGAATCGGCTCCTGGTAAGTCAGATTGCTCTCGGGACAGTGCAGGCCCAGCGAGAACTTCCACAGCTCGGGCTCGGCCGCCTCGACACCGCTCTCGGGCAACACATAGACCGTGAGCCTGCCGCTGCCGCGCTTGAGGCCCACCTCGATCGCCTCCATGGCGCGGGAACGCTCGGCCTTGCCGAGGCGAAAGCGGTCGGCAATCACATCCAGCACCTTGATCTTCTCGGGGGCTGGCTTGGCTTTTTTCTTGGCCTTGGCGGCCTCGTCACTGGCCGCATGCGCGCGCTCCACTTCGCGCTCGGCCTGCACCTTGGTGAAGCCGCTGGCAGACAGCCATTGCTCCACCTCCTCGGCCGAGGTATTGGCCGGCAGCTCCACCGGGAAGGTGATGGCAATGCGCGGGTCGCCCGCGGCCTCGCAGCGCTGGGCCAGCTCGGCATAAATACTGTCCGCCGTATCGTGGCGCACCGGCAGGGCCGTCCTGCTGTCGAACAACTGGGCCGCACGCGCAAACAGCAGCTTGAGGTGATCGTTGATCTCCGTCATCGTGCCCACGGTGGAGCGCGAGTTGCGCACCGGGTTGGTCTGGTCGATGGCAATCGCGGGCGGCACACCTTCGACCTTGTCCACAGCCGGCTTGTCCATGCGATCGAGGAACTGACGCGCGTAGGCGGAGAAGGTCTCGACATAGCGGCGCTGGCCTTCGGCGTACAGCGTGTCGAACACCAGGCTGGACTTGCCCGAGCCGCTGGGGCCGGTGACCACGGTCAGTTCACCGGTACGGATATCGATGTCCAGATTGCGAAGATTGTGCTGGCGAGCACCACGGATACGGATCAGGCCCTGCGTCATGTTCTGCGGTCTTTTCTATGGAGGCCAAACATTCTAGGCAGTCCTGGCAAGAGCCTGGGTTGCGCATGTGCATTCAGGTTTGCCGCAGCTCTGAAGAGTGCAATAAAAAAAGCCCCGGCTGGCGGGGCTTTGATCGCTTGCGGCAGTCTTCATTTGGACTCCACCGGTGCATGAATCGCATCCGCACCATGTTTTTCGCCGCTCATATCCACCTTGTCCCCCGCCTTCATGATGACAAACAGCGCCACGGCGGCAAACACCACAAAACCAATCGCCAGCTTCCACATATCAGTCTCCAGAGTCGTTATGAACAGAGGCAGCCGGAGCGGCAGCTTGCGTCGCGCCAGACAGCAAGAGCATTGAGCCTCACCGAGTTTGCGCGTGGCTTACTGCAAGGCAGGCTGCGCATAAGAAAAAACCCCATGCCTTGCGACATGGGGTGTGAACTTGGAGTAATGGTCTGCATTATCAGCTGCAGCTGCTGGAGACACCGCTTGCGCGGTGCACAAATTAGAAGTTGTGGCGCACGCCCAGAGCGAAGGAGCTGAAGTCCGCGCCGGCATTACCAGTCACATAGTTCGCACCCTTGCTGTTGTTCACCTTGGTGTAGTAGCCATACACCTTGGTGCGCTTGCTCAGGTTGTAGTTGTAGCCCAGAGTCCACTGAGTGGCGGCGGAGTCAGCAATATGGCTCCACTTGTTGGCATGACCCACGTTGGCATGGAATTCCGAAGCGCCCATGGTGTACATGGCCGACAGACGGAAGTTGTTGCGCGAACCAGCGCCAGTGCCGGTGATCTGGTTGTCGTCCTTGTTACGCTGGTAGTAGGCACCCAGAGTCACTTGACCGAATGTGTACAGGCCGCGCAGGGCAGCTTGCCAGTTGTCGCCCACCTTGCTGAAGCCAGCGCCCAGGTGCACAGGACCGGTGGCGTAGTTGGCGGCCAGATCGTAGCCATTCTTGCGAGGACCGACCGAGGGATCCTTCTCGTGCATAGACACGGAGGCATCCACTGTCAGGCCGCCCATGTTGGGGGTGCGATAGCCGATCTTGTTCTTGGTGCTCAGACCGCCGAACCAGACGGGATCGTAGTACAGCGCATCGGAAGAAGAACCGGTGTCGTGGTTGTGCATGCTGATGTAGTCAGCAGTTGCGTAGTAGGACTCGGGAACGAAGTTGCCCAGACGGATCATGCCGAAGCCGCCGGACAGGTTCACTTCGCTCTGACGCGCAAAGGACATGCCGGTGGTGGGGTGGGTCCAGGCGGAGCCGGTGCCGGTGTCGGAGTTGAAGCCGGACTCCAGGGTGAAGCCTGCCTTCAGGCCGCCACCAAGATCTTCGGTACCGCGAATGCCCCAGCGGGAAGCATTGTTGTACAGGCCGGACACCGATTCACCGCCAGCCTTCTGGCGTTCGACGGTGGTGTTGATACGGCCGTACAGCGTCACGCTGCTCTGTGCCATTGCGGTGGTTGCGCCCATCACAGCCAGTGCGGCCAGTGCGATGCGAGTCATCTTGGTCATTCAATGCTCCTATATCCTGGGATAGTGTTTTTTGCACCGCATTGGCTTGTAGGTTGTTGGCCCTCTCGCGGCTAGGTGTGATTCTAGGTTGGCCCCTCTCAAAAGCATGATTTCCATCGCAAAAAAGTAACGCAATGATGCTTTGTTGCCACACTGCTGTAACCCACTAGTGCTGATGCAAACAAAAAAGACCTGCAAAGCACAAGCCTTGCAGGTCTTCGATGTGATGCTGCATAAATTGCAGCACCATCACTTTGCCTCAGTCTTCTGCGTAGATGTCGCGGTCCTTGGTTTCGGGCACGAACAGCGTGCCGATCACGGCCGTCACGCCAGCGATGATGATGGGATACCAGAGGCCGTTGTACATATTGCCGGTCTGCGCCACGATGGCGAAGGACATGGTGGGCAGCAGACCGCCGAACCAGCCATTGCCGATGTGATAGGGCAAGCTCATCGAGGTGTAGCGGATGCGTGTCGGGAACAGCTCCACCAGCATGGCTGCAATCGGGCCGTAGACCATGGTCACCAGCAGCACCAGATAGGTCAGGATCGCGACCATCATGAACTTGTTCATCTTGGCGGGGTCGGCCTTGGTGGGATAGCCATCCTTGGCCAGTTCTGCAGCCACGGTCTTCTTGAACGCACCGTCCTTGGCCTTGGCATCTTCAGGGCTCAGGCCCTTGAGCGAGAACGAAGGAATCTCGGTCGCACCGATACGGATCATGGCCTGGGTGCCTGCAGCCGCCTCTTCGGTTTCATAGCTCACGGAACCCGCAGCCAGCACCTGCTTGGCCACGTCGCAGGAGCTGGTGAACTTGGTCGTGCCCGTGGGGTTGAACTGGAAGGAGCACTCCGCAGGATCGGCCACGACGACCACCTTGTTCTTGGCTTGAGCCGCAGCCAGGTCGGGGTTGGCGGCTTCGGTCAGCGCCTTGAAGACCGGGAAGTAGGTCAACACGGCCAGAATGCAGCCCAGCATGATGATGGGCTTGCGGCCGATCTTGTCGGACAGCGTGCCGAAGACCACAAAGAAAGGCGTGCCGATCAGCAGTGCGGCGGCAATCATCAGATTGGCCGTCACGGCATCGACCTTGAGCTGCTGCGTCAGAAAGAACAGCGCATAGAACTGGCCGGTATACCAGACCACAGCCTGACCGGCGGTCAAGCCGACCAGCGCCAGAATCACGATCTTGAGGTTCTTCCACTGACCGAACGACTCAGTCAGAGGCGCCTTGGACACCTTGCCCTCGGCCTTCATCTTCTGAAAGGCTGGAGACTCGGACAGCGTCATGCGAATCCAGACCGAGATGGCCAGCAGCAAAATGGAAACCAGGAATGGAATACGCCAGCCCCAGTCGGCGAACTTCTCTTCACCCATCGAGGTACGCACACCCAGAATCACCAGCAGCGACAGGAACAGGCCCAGCGTTGCCGTGGTCTGAATCCAGGAGGTGTAAGCACCGCGCTTGCCATGCGGCGCATGCTCTGCCACATAGGTGGCAGCGCCGCCGTACTCGCCGCCCAGGGCCAGGCCTTGCAGCATGCGCAGCGCGATCAGGATGACGGGAGCGGCCACGCCAATGCTGGCGTAGTTGGGCAAGACGCCGACGATGAAGGTGGACATGCCCATGATCAGGATCGTCACCAGGAAGGTGTACTTGCGCCCGATCATGTCGCCCAGACGGCCGAACACCAGCGCGCCGAAGGGGCGCACGATGAAGCCTGCCGCAAAGGCCAGCAACGCGAAGATGAAGGCCGATCCTGCATCCAGACCGCTGAAGAACTGCTTGGCGATGATGGCTGCCAGAGATCCGTACAGATAGAAGTCGTACCACTCGAAAACGGTTCCGAGCGAAGACGCAAAGATGACTTTGCGCTCTTCCGGGCTCATCGGCCTTGGGGCCGATTTACCTCCCATATGTGCTGTCGCATTGATGGCCATGTTTGTCTCCTAGGTTTTGGAATTTCAGGCGCTGCCAACTCACCTGTTTGCCCAATATCAAAGCGACAACTGACCGCTAACTTACAAAAAAAAAGCTTCTCAAAAATTCAAGACTGGGCATTACCCGACCCTCTCCGCACTTACCCGGATTGGTTTTTTTTTGATGTGAAAAACCGGGGGCAAACACCGATATCGTAAGTAAGGAGGCGGTCAGACGGGCTTCTCAGAATGCATCGCAAGCAAGCCACCGAGCACCTGATGGCAGGCTGGAAAACTTCAAAGGAGACAACGCTGTGCGAGACCCTGTGATAGAGACAATCCAAAGCAACCCCGCCTACCAGCAACTGCGCCGCAAGCGCAATCGCCTGGGCCTGGCGCTGACCGTTCTGATGCTGATCGTGTACTACGGCTATGTCGCGCTGATTGCATTCGACAAGGAATTCCTGGCCCGCCCCATTGGCGCCGGAGTGACCACCCTGGGCATTCCCATCGGCATGGGCGTCATCATTTTTTCCGTGATCATTACCGGCCTCTATGTGCGCCGCGCCAACAACGAGTTTGATCAGCTCACCCGCGACATTCTCAAAGGCATCAAGCAATGAAGCAGCGCATCCATTCCCAATGGCTGGCGGGCGCCGCAGCGCTGGTCGCGACAGCTCCTGTGCTGGCCGCCGGCGGCGACGTCGGCAACGCCGCCAAGCAGGCCACCAACTGGACGGCCATCATCATGTTCACCGCCTTTGTGGTGGCAACCCTGTGGATCACCAAATGGGCTGCGGGCCGCACCAAGTCGGCGTCCGACTTCTATACCGCAGGCGGCGGCATCACCGGCTTTCAGAACGGTCTGGCGATTGCAGGCGACTATATGTCTGCCGCCTCCTTCCTCGGCATCTCGGCCTCCGTCATGGCCAGCGGCTATGACGGCCTGATCTACTCCATCGGTTTTCTGGTGGGCTGGCCGATTCTGACTTTTCTGCTGGCGGAACGCCTGCGCAATCTGGGCCGCTTCACTTTTGCCGACGTGGCCGGCTACCGCTTCGAGCAAAAGCCGTTCCGGATTTTTGCCTCCTGCGGCACGCTGGTAGTGGTGGCCTTCTATCTGATTGCCCAGATGGTGGGTGCAGGCCAGCTGATCAAGCTGCTGTTTGGTCTGGACTACTGGATTGCCGTGGTCCTGGTCGGCGGCCTGATGATGATCTATGTGCTGTTTGGCGGCATGACGGCCACTACCTGGGTGCAGATCATCAAGGCCTGCCTGCTGCTGGCCGGCGTGACCTTCATGGGCTTCATGGTGTTGTCCAAATACGGTTTCAGCCCCGAGGCACTGTTTGCCGAAGGCGTGAAGGTACGCACCCAGATCGCCGCGAACGGCGGTGCCGAGCCATCCGTCGCAGAGAAACTGGGCCTGGCCATCATGGGCCCGGGCGGCTTCATCAAGGACCCGATCTCCGCCATCAGCTTCGGCATGGCGCTGATGTTCGGCACCCTGGGCCTGCCCCACATCCTGATGCGCTTCTTCACCGTGCCTGACGCCAAGGAAGCACGCAAGAGCGTGTTCTGGGCCACGACCTGGATCGGCTACTTCTATGTGCTGATCTTCATCATCGGCTTCGGCGCCATCACCCTGGTGCTCACCAACCCCGAAATGGCGGACACGGCCAAGGGCGTGATCCACGGCGGCGCAGGCACGGCCAATATGGCCGCCGTGCTGGTGGCCAAGACCGTGGGCGGCGATGTGTTCTACGGCTTTATCTCGGCCGTGGCCTTTGCCACGATTCTCGCCGTGGTCGCAGGTCTGACCCTGTCCGGCGCCTCGGCCGTCTCGCACGACCTCTACGCCACCGTCATCAAGAAGGGCAAGGCCGACAGCGCCTCCGAACTCAAGGTCTCGCGCATCACCACGCTGTGCCTGGGCTTTGTGGCCGTGCTGCTGGGCATTGTGTTCGAGAAGCAGAACATCGCCTTCATGGTCTCGCTGGCCTTTGCCGTGGCGGCTTCCGCCAACTTCCCGCCGCTGCTGCTGTCGGTGCTGTGGAAGAACTGCACCACCAAGGGCGCCGTCATCGGCGGCTTCATGGGCCTGGTCTCCTCCGTGGGTCTGACCATCGTCTCGCCCTCGGTGTGGGAAGCGACTCTGGGCCATCCGGCCGGCTCGGCCTGGTTCCCATACGCCTCGCCTGCACTGTTCTCCATGGCGATCGGCTTCTTCGGCGTGTGGCTGTTCTCCGTGCTCGACAAGAGCGCTCAGGCAGCCAAGGAGCGCGCCGTGTTCCCTGCGCAGCAAGTGCGTTCGGAAACCGGTCTGGGTGCCGCAGGCGCATCCGGCCACTGATGATGTGAATGGCCCGGCGCCATGCCGGGCCCCGGCAGGACTCTGCCCTCACCTCGGCCCGCAGAGACCTCAACGGTTTCTGCGGGCCGCGCTCATTCCACGTCCATCCCGCCGGCCTGCGCCAGCTCGAACAACAGCTCCCGTGCCCACTGGTGTCCGGGAGAGCGATGGGTGCGTGCATGCCAGGCAGCCGTCTTGGTGAAACCCGGAATCTCCAGCGGCGGCTCCAGCACCACCAGTCCCGAGTCGGGCCTGACCAGACGCCGCGGCACGACGGCAATCAGATCGCTGCTGCGCAGGATTTCGGGCAGCACCAGAAAGCTGGTCACGGACAGCGCTACACGCCGCCGCCGTCCCAGGCGCTCCAGCGCCTCGTCCGTCACACCATGGAAACTGCCTCCGTCATAGGACACCAGCGCATGGTCCAGCGCGCAGAAGCGCTCCAGTGACAGGCCACGCCGGCGCACGCCGGGATGGCCCTGGCGCATCACGCAGACATAGCGTTCATCGAACAGCCGGCGCGCATGCAGATCGGGGGCCGTGCGCTCCGGCGTAACCAGCGCCAGATCGATATCGCCGCGCTCCAGTCGCTCGTGCAGCGGCAGATGCTGGGCCGGCACCACAGCCACGCACATACCGGGCGCGCGCTGGCGCAACACGGCCAGAAACGGCAGCACCACCGCCTGCAGCGCGTAATCCGTGGCGGCAATGCGCAGCGTCATATGTGCCGTAGCCGGATCAAAGGCCTGGGGACGCAGCAGCGCTTCGGCATTGCACAGCAATTCCTTGAGCGGCCCGGCCAGTGCCAGCGCGCGCAGCGTGGGGGCGATGCCGCGCTGCGTGCGCACGAACAAGGGATCGTCGAAGCTCTCGCGCAGCCGCGTCAGCATGCCGCTGACCGCCGGCTGGGTCAGCGCCAGACGCTCGGCAGCGCGCGTCACGCTGCGCTCGTCCAGCAGCGCATCCAGGGCCTTGAGCAGATTCAGGTCCAGACTCTTGATATCAGTCGGCATGATTTCATAAATCAGAAATATCGATTGGATTTATTTCACCACAGACCCCATCATTTCCCCATTCCCTTCGACAGAAGCCCTGCATGCACAGCATTCACTGGCCCGCCGACTACATGCCGGGCACCACCGAAAACTTCGTCATCAGCGAGCTCATTGCCCCGGGCCTTTATCCGCCGCTTTCCGAGCCTCGCTGTCCCTGATTTTTTGATAGCTGCCAGCGCCTTAATTCATTGGAATTCAGTTTGATTTCATGCCGAAAACAAGCAATGAAATGCGTAAGGCGCTATCAAATCTTTGACCTCCTGCTTTGCTGCAGGACTGCCGACTTCTTCCATTCGCACCACCGCTACTTCGCATGTCTGCACTCTTTACCCCTTTCACTCTCAAAAGCCTGACTCTGCGCAACCGCATCGCCATTCCGCCGATGTGCCAGTACAGCGCCGTGGACGGCCTCACCAATGACTGGCACCAGGTCCACTACGCCTCCATGGCGCGCGGCGGCGCGGGGCTGGTGATCGTCGAAGCCACGGGCGTATCTCCCGAAGGCCGCATCTCGCCCGACTGCGCCGGTCTTTGGAACGACGGCCAGATCGAAGGCATGTCGCGCATTGCCGCCGGCATCAAGGCCGCAGGCGCCGTGCCCGGCATCCAGATCGGCCATGCCGGACGCAAGGCCAGCGCCAACAATCCCTGGGAAGGCGACGACCATATTGCCGAAGGCGATGCCCGCGGCTGGCAGCCGATTGCGCCATCGGCCATCGCCTTTGGCGGCGGTCTGCCGCGCGTCCCCCGCGCCATGACGCTGGAGGATATCGGCCGCGTACAGGACGACTTTGTAGCGGCTGCCCGCCGCGCCCTTGCAGCCGGCTTCGAATGGCTGGAGCTGCACTTTGCCCACGGCTATCTGGCGCAGAGCTTTTTCTCGGCCCACAGCAACCAGCGCGACGACGCCTATGGCGGCAGCTTCAGCAACCGTGCCCGCTTTCTGCTGGAAACCGTGGCCAAAGTGCGCGAGGTCTGGCCCGAGCACCTGCCGCTGACAGCGCGTTTCGGCGTCATCGAGTACGACGGCCGCGACGAGGAAACCCTGGAGGAATCCATCGCCGTCACGCGCCTGATGCGCGAGCGCGGCCTGGACCTGCTCAATGTCAGCGTCAACTTCGTGATTCCCGATGTGAAGATTCCCTGGGGAACGCCCGCCTTCCTCGCTCCCATTGCCCAGCGCGTGAGCCGCAGCGCCGGCCTGCCCGTGGCCTCAGGCTGGGGCATGGATGATCCGCAGATTGCCGAGCGCATCGTGGCCGACGGCCAGGTCGATCTGGTGATGATCGGCCGCGCCCATCTGGCCAATCCGCACTACACCTACCAACTGGCACAAAGCCTGGGCGTGGCCCGTCCCGACTGGACCCTGCCCGCTCCCTATGCCCATTGGCTGGAACGCTATCGCGGCGCAGCCAAGCAGGCCGCAGCCTGAGTGGGCCCTTGCCCCTCAACGCGCCAAGGATCTCGATCGCAAAGAGGCCCGGTCTCACGACCGGCCTTGCGGGACAGGCGCCGGCTCAGGAGACGCTGGCGCGCTCCAGCACCGCCAGCACGTTGCGCGCCGCGCCCACGCCCATGTTCACATAGGCATCCGAGGTCACGCCGCCGATGTGCGGGCTGAGGATGAAACCCGGCTGGTGCAGGAAGGGGTGGCCGGCCGCCATGGGCTCGACGGCGAAGCTGTCCAGGCCCGCGGCGCTGACCTGGCCTTGCTGCACGGCGGCCAGCAGCGCGGCCTCGTCGATGAGACCGCCGCGCGCGGTGTTGATCACAATCACTCCGCGCCTGCAGCACGCCAGGGTTGCGGCGTCGAGCAGGTTGCGGTTGTCGTCGGTCAGCGGGCAGTGCAGCGAGATCGCATCGCTTTCGCGCCACAGCGTATCCAGGTCCACGGCCTGCACGTAGCCGGGCAGCTGGCCCGCAAAGGGATCGAAGCCGATCACGCGCATGCCCAGTGCATCGGCCATCTTCGCAAAGCGCAGGCCTATGGCGCCCAGGCCGACCAGGCCCACGGTGCGCCCGGCCAGCTCCAGGCTTTTGTGCGTGGGCTTGTCCCAATGGCCGGAGTGCATGCGCGAGTCCAGCTGCACCACCGACTTGGCGCAGGCCAGCAGCAGGGCCAGGGCCTGTTCGGCCACGGCCGCCGCGTTGGCACCGACTGCCGCCACGACCTCGATGCCGCGCTGCGCGGCTGCGGCCTTGTCTATGGTGTCCGTGCCGCTGCCGTGCTTGGAAATCACCTTGAGCGAAGGTCCGGCGTCCATGACCGCAGCCCCCACCTTGCCGTAGCGCACGATGATGGCGACGGGATCATGCAGGCGGCACAGGGCCACCAGGTCTTCCTCCGTGGGCGTCTTGCCTGCGTAGACTATGTCGTGGTCTTGCAGCAGATCCAGGGCCTGCTGCGCCAGGTCAGCGCCCGTGACGATGATGGTGCTCACAGCGTCTCTCCTTCCTTGAGCAGACCGGCCGCGCGCAGCGCGGCGGGCAGCCACTTCGAGGCCGTGTCGCCGCGGGCGATGGCTTCGATGCGCGCGGCCTCGTCGGCCACTTTCCTGTCGGCCAGCGCCAGCATGGCGGGCGCCTTGGCGCGCTCGATCACGACCACGCCGTCGGCGTCACCCACCACCAGATCGCCCGGGTTCACCGTCGCACCGCCGCAGCAGATGGGGTGATTGATGCGACCGGGCACGAACTTGGTCGGACCCGCGGGATTGAAGCCGGCGCTGAACACCGCAAAGCCCAGCTCCAGCAGCTCGAGCTTGTCGCGGATCGCGCCATCCACGATCACGCCGCCAAGGCCTGTCTTCTTGCAGGCGCTGAGCATCAGCGTCCCCATCAGGGCCGCAGTCTGGTCTCCCTTGCCGTCGATGACCAGGATATCGCCGGGCTTGGCCAGGGCGATGGCGGCGTGGATCATCAGATTGTCTCCGGGGCGCACCTCGACGGTGAAGGCCGGGCCGGCGAGCTTCATGTCCTGGTGAACGGGCGCCACACGTGCGTTCATGGTGCCGCGGCGGCCTGCCACGTCGGCCAGGATAGCGGCCTGGAAGCTCGAGGCCTTCTGGACGACCTCGGCGCTGACGCGCTCGAAGTCACGGATGATTTCTGAAAGTGGGCTCATGATGATTAGGTCCGCGGTTCGGTCCGGTTGCAGGGGTGAAAGTGATGAAGGAGCAGGAATGGCAGGGCGCACGGCGTCCTGCCCGCAAGGGCACATGCCAGGCATGTGCGCAAGACATAAGCGCCAGGCACGGCGCGGCTGATGTACTGGTTGGGTGGTTTGCTGGCGCGGTGGCGCGGTGGCGTGATCGGCCTCAGTCCAGGCTGGCGCCCGAGTCCTTGACGATGCGGCCCCAGCGCGGCACCTCGGTGCGCAGCAACTGGGCAAAGGCCTGGGGCGTGCCGCCCAGCACGTCGCCGCCCTCGGAGCGCAGCTTCTCGGCCACATCGGGCTGCTTCAGGGCCAGGTTGATGGCCTTGTTGAGCTGCTGCACGATGGCCTCGGGCGTGCCCGCGGGCGCCAGCACGCCGTACCAGGAGCTGGCCTCGAAGTCCTTGTAGCCGAGCTCGGCCAGCGTGGGCGTGTCGGGCAGCTGGCTGGAGCGCGCCAGCGAGGTCACGACAATGGGCCGCAGCTTGCCGTTGCGCACCTGGCCCAGCAGCGTGGGAATGGCGGACATGTACAGGTCGATCTGTCCGCCCACCAGGTCCGTCATGGCCTGGCCTGCTCCCTTGTAGGGCACATGGCGCAGGCTCATGCCCGAGATCTTCTGGGCCTGCTCGCCCGCCATATGGGCCACGGTGCCGTTACCCGAATAGCCCAGGGTGATGCCGTCGGGTCTGGCCTTGGCCGCCGTCACCAGCTCTGCAAAGGTCTTGTAGGGCGTGTTGGCGGGGGCTGCCATCACGATGGGCGCCGAGGACACCAGGGCCACGGGCACCAGGCTCTTGATCGGGTCGTAGGGCAGCTTGGCGTAGAGCCAGGGGTTGATGGCGAGATTGCTGGTCTGGCCCATGACCAGGGTGTAGCCGTCGGGCGCGGCCTTGGCCGCAGCGTCCACGCCCAGGTTGCCGCCCGCGCCGGGACGGTTGTCCACCACCACGCTCCACTTGTTCTGCTCGGCCATCTTCTGGGCCACGGTGCGAGCAATCATGTCCGTGCCGCCGCCGGGCGGGAACGGCACGATCAGGCGGATCGGCTTGGCCGGATAGGCGGGCTGCGCCTGCACGCCGGCGAAGGGGGTGACTACGGCCACGAAGCCGAGCACGGCGGCATGCAGGGCGCGCGAAAGCGGGCGAAAGTTCATCTTTTGTCTCCTGTTGGTCGCTTTGAAGCGTGTTCTGATGCGTGCAGCCGGAGGCCCCGACCACTGGAGGCGACTTTAGGCAAACGTTTCAACCCATACAATGCTGTTTTGCAGAATGAAACGCATTGCATCATGAGCAACCCCACCCAATCCGCACAGAAGTCCGGCGACGGCGTCATCGCCGTCACCCGCGCACTGCAGCTGCTCGAGGCCTTTGCGCTGGGCGAATCGCATCTTTCGCTGGCCGAACTCAGCCGGCGCTGCGGCCTGCACAAGACCACGGTGCTGCGGCTGGCGCGCACGCTGGCCCGGTCGGGCTACATGGTGCAGCGCGAGGACGGGGAGTGGCGGCTGGGTCCTTCCTCGGGCTGGCTGGGCGCGCGTTACCAGGCGGGCTTCGATGTGCAGAATGTGCTGGAGCCCGCGCTGCGCGAGCTCACCCAACTCAGCGGCGAGAGCGCCGCCTTCTACGTCCGCGAGGGCCATGTACGGACCTGCCTGGTACGCGTGGAAGGGCCTCAGGCCCTGCGCCACCATGCGCGCATGGGCGAGGGGCTGCCACTGGACAAGGGCTCGCCGGGCCGCGTCATCCTCGCGTTCTCGGGCGAGCCCGGCGAGATCTACGAGCAGATCCGCCAAAAGGGCTACCACTGCTCCATCGGCGAGCGCGAGCAAGGTGTGGCAACGGTCTCGGCGCCAGTGTTCGGCATGCACTGGCGGCTCATGGGATCGGTCTGCATCTCGGGCCCCGCGTCGCGCCTGCCCGAGGCCAGGCTCGAAGCCCTGGCCCGGACCGTGATCGCCGCGGCCAACAAGCTGTCCTATGCGCTGGCCGGCAATTCCGCCACACCGGCGGCCAGCCCTGTGCGCGCAACGCAGTGGCACCCCTGAGCGCAGGGGAGCGGCCCCGAAAGGCTTTTTCTTCCGCTGGAATGAAGATTCAAAAACAATAGCTTTCCCCGCTTATTGAAATTGAAACCCAGATACTTTTGTATCTGATTTACTGTTCCATAAAGCAGTAAAAGCTATCTTTTTATGCAATGAATGCGCTCGAGTGAGCTCAGCGCGCCCAGGCGCAGCCGCCGTCCACGACCAGGGTGGAACCCACCACATAGTCGCCGGCGCGCGAGGCCAGGAAGATGGCTGCGCCGGCCATATCCTCGGGTTCGCCGATGCGCCCCAGGGGCACGCGCCCCGCGGCCTCGTCCGCATGGTCGCGCGCGTTCTTGTTCATCTCCGAGGCGAACGGCCCGGGCGCGATGGCGCTGACCACGATGCGCTCGGGCGCCAGGCGCAGGGCCATGCGCTTGGTCAGGTGGATCAGGCCGGCCTTGCTGGCCGCGTAGGAGTAGGTCTCCCAGGGGTTGACCGAAACGCCGTCGATGGAGGCGATGTTGATGACCTTGGCCAGTTGCGCGCCCGCCGCCGACCTGCGCAGCATGGGCGTAAGCGCCTGGGTCAGGAAGAAGGGCGACTTCATGTTCAGGTCCACGACCTTGTCCCAGCCGCTTTCGGGAAATTCGTCATAGGGCGCACCCCAGGCCGCGCCCGCGTTGTTGACGAGGATGCCCAGCTGGCCTTCGTGCGCCGCATAGGCATCGACCAGCGACTTCACGCCGTCCAGGGTGGACACGTCGGCGGGCAGCGAAACACAGTGGCCCAGCTCCGACAGCTCGCGTGCCGTCTGGTCGCAGGCCTCGGCCTTGCGCGCCGAGATGTACACGCGCGCGCCCTGGCGCACAAAGCCTTCGGCGATCATGCGGCCGATGCCGCGCGAACCACCGGTGACAAGAGCCGTGCGGCCCTTGAGCGAAAACATCTGCTGGGTATCCATGGTGCGGTCTCCTTGAAGGTCTTCAAACCACGCCAGCTTATGCAAGGCCCGCCACGCCCGGCGTCGCCTAGGCGCCATGGCTGACCCCAGGGAGAAAGCACCGCCCTGCGCGTCGATCCCGCTCCGCCCCCAATACCTGCCGCCCTACTCCAGCCCCCAGGACACGCCGGCCGCGGCCTCCCACTGCTGCGCAAACCACTCGTCGCCACGCAGATAGGCCTGCAGCATGGGCAGGCCGTCCAGGCCCCAGAACACATGGCCGTCCACCACCCAGGCCGGCACGCCGAACACGCCGGCCTGCTGCGCCTGCTCCGTATTGCCGCGCAGCCATTGCTTGACCTCGGCGCCGTCTTCCTCATGGCGCAGCTGCTCCTTCAGATGCTCGCGCAGCTGCTGCAGGCGCTGCGCATCATTGGCCTCATGGCCGCCCTGCCAGACATGCTGCATCACGGCCTGTGCCACAAAGCGGTTGATGCTGCCTTCACGTCCATGGGCCAGCGCCAGCCGCAGCAGCGGCAACGGCTTGAACGGGTGCCGGGCCGGCATCTGCAGCGGTATGCCCAGCGACCGACCAAGCCATGTGACATGGCGGTAGGTCCAGGCGCGCTTGGCAGGAATACCGGCCGGTCCGGGGTTGGCATTGCCTTGCAGCAAGGCTCCCAGCAGCACCGGGCGGTAATCCACGTGATAGCTGAGCCCTTGCAGCGCCTTGGGCATCTGCTCCAGCGCCAGCCATGCATAGGGCGACACAAAGTCCAGATAAAAGGTGATGTGCTTCATGTCGGCTCTCCTCAAAGAGTGATCAGATCTCGGCTTTGCGCGGGTCCTCGAGACCGGCGCGCTGCAGCAGCCGGCTCCAGATCTGCAGACGCAGCTCGGCATCGCCCTTGGACCAGGCGCGAATCTCGTCAATGGTTCTGAAACAGCCCTGGCAATGGCTGCGATCCTGCGTCATGCGGCAGACATTGATGCAGGGCGAAGCCACGGGCTGGTCGGCCTCGGCCCAGACCAGGGCCACCTCGGCCTTGGCGGCCAGTTGCGCCAGCTGCTGAGCCTGCTGTGCCTGCTGCTCCTGAAGAAGTTCCGTGCTCATGCCTGCTCCACCACGTCCGACCAGGGGGCTGCGGTCAGCGCCTGCAGCTGCGCGGGCGATGCGGGAAACACGCCGTGCGGATGGCCTGCCGCGGCCCACACCGTATCGAAGCGCTGCAACTCGGCATCCATCAAGGTCACGACCTTGGTTGCATGGGCCACGGGGCTGACGCCGCCGATCGAGAAGCCGGTGCTGGACTTGACGAAGTCCGCGTCGGCGCGGCCGACCTTGCCCACCAGCTGCGTCACTTTTTTTTCATCGACACGCCTGTCGCCCGAGGTCACGACCAGCACGGCCGCGCCATCGCTCCTGCGCTTGAAGATGATGCTCTTGGCCACCTGCCCGACCAGAATGCTGAGTTGATCGGCGGCCTCCTGGGCGGTACGCGCCGCACCGTCCAGCATCTGCGGCGCATGCGGATGACCGGCATCCTGCAAAAAGCGGCTGACGCGCTGCACGCCTTCCGGCAGCGCATGAAGTTCTGACCCACACATGATGTTTTCCTGAAAATCGCGCCGCCATCCGGCAGCGTCACGGCCCCTACTGTGCCAGCTTGAGCCTGAGCTGCACCAGCTCCAGCTGCAAATCACGCAGGTCTTTCTGGACATAGGCGATATGTCCGGCACTGTTCTTGGCGTCACGCGCCTCGCGCAGCTCTTTTTTCTTGGCCTCGATGCGACGCTCCAGCTCGAGCACCGACTGCCTGTCCTGATAGCGGTCGCGCGCCGGCGAATAGCCTTGCAGAAACGCCGCCTCCAGCGGTGCCGGGCAGTAGCCCGGCTGGAACTTGCTGCCGGCTTCCGCATAGGCCTTGCCGCTCTCTGGGGTGCAGAAATCCTGCAGGCCGCGCAGCCAGCCCTGCTGATAGGCCCGCGCATCCATCTGCACGCCCTGCTCCTTGCAGGCCTTGAAATGGCGTCTGGCGCGGGTGGATAGGTCCAGCCTGCCGTCCATGGCATCGAGCTGCCCCAGATAGGCCCAGTCCGTGTCCCGGCATTCCTGGGCGTCCATGCCGGCGCAGCCGCCCAGCAGGGCAGTTGCAGCCAGACACAGGGCCAGCGAAAAACTTGATCTTGCTTGCATGGCGGCGATGGTAACAACGCCCATGCCTGCCCGGGCCGAGCCGGGATTCAGCCCGCGCGCTTGGTCAGCAAGGCCTTGGCCACGCGCGACTGCGTGGGGCGACCCAGGTGCTCGCTGATGAACTGGCCCGCATCGATCAGCTTGTCGAGGTCGATGCCGGTCTCTATGCCCATGCCCTGCAGCAGATAGACCACGTCTTCGGTAGCCACATTGCCCGTGGCGCCCTTGGCATAGGGACAGCCGCCCAATCCGGCGACCGATGACTGGAAGTTCCACACTCCCAGATCCAGCGCCGCCAGCGTGTTGCTCAGGGCCTGGCCGTAGGTGTCGTGGAAATGGCCGGACACCTGGTCGAGATCGAAGTGCGCCAGCGTGGCTTCCAGCGCCTTCTGCACCTTGACGGGCGTTCCCACGCCTATGGTGTCGGCCACGTCCACGCGCTGCACGCCGATATTCTTCATCAGCCCGGCCAGATAGCCCACCTTCCCGGGCGCGATCTCGCCTTCGTAGGGGCAGCCCACGGTGCAGCTCATGGCGCCGCGCACGGCAATGCCGGCCTCCAGCGCCGCCTGCACCACAGGCGCGAAGCGCTCTATGCTCTCGGCAATCGAGCAGTTGATGTTGCGCTGGCTGAAGGCCTCGCTGGCCGCACCGAAAACCACGATCTCGTCGGGCTTGCCGGCCAGCGCGGCTTCGAAGCCCTTGAGATTCGGCGTGAGCACCGAATACAGCACCCCGGCTCTGCGCACTATGCCCGCCATGACCTCGGCGTTGTCCGCCATCTGCGGCACCCATTTGGGCGACACATAGCTGGTGACCTCGATCTCCTTGAGGCCTGCGTCCTGCAGTCGCTGCACCAGCTCGATCTTGACGGCGGCAGGCACAGGCTGCTTTTCGTTCTGCAGGCCGTCGCGCGGGCCCACATCGATGATCTTGACGCGTGCGGGGTACTTCATTCTTGTCTCCTTGGTATCAATAGCCCTTGCCAAGGTCGACGCGACCTGTGACGGGCTCACCCCGGCTCATGGCGGCTACCTTGCCCACGATCTGGGCAATGCTGTCCGCCGCCAGCGTGCGGGCCGAGGTATGGGGGGTGAGGATGATTCTGGATTGCTTCCAGAACGGATGATTCTCGGGCAGCGGCTCCTCGCGGAACACGTCCAGCATGGCGCCGCTGACATGGCCGGACTCGATCTGTGCAATCAGGTCGGCATCGACCACATGGCCGCCGCGCCCCACGTTGATCACATAGGCGCCGGGCTGCAGCAGCGCCAGCGTGCGGGCGTTGATGATGTCGCGGGTCTCGTCGTGCAGGGGCAGCAGGTTGACCAGAATGCGCGTCTCGGACAGAAAGCGGTCCAGGCTGTCCATGCCGCTGAAGCATTGGACGCCCTGCAGCTCGCGCGGCGAGCGGCTCCAGCCATTGACCTTGAAATCGAACACCGTCAGCGCCCTGGCCACGCGCTCGCCCATCTTGCCCAGGCCCATCACGCCTACGGGGTAGTCCACCCGCCTGGGGTTGCGCTGGTGCTGCCACAGGCCCTGCGCCATATCGGCCTCGTACTGGTCGAGGCCACGGAAGAAGCGGATCACGGCCTGGGCCACATACTCGGCCATCTGCACGGCCATGCCCGCATCCTCGAGACGGTAGACGGGCAGCGCGGCGGGAATGCGCAGCGGCAGCAAGGCATCCACGCCCGCGCCGATGTTGAACATGGCCTTCAGGCCGGCCGCCTGCTCGTCGAGGAACTGCTGGGGCGGCGCCCAGACCAGTGCATAGTCGGCCTGGGGCGCGCCCGGCTCCCAGATGGCAATCTCCGCACCCGGCAGCGCGTCATGCAAACCTTTGAGCCAGGGTTCCGGCCGCGTATCGTCACAGCAAAACAAGACTTTCATGGATGCCAAGCCTAACGCTTTGCCAAGCCTGCTGCAGACGCGGATGACAAATGGACCGCTATCAAAAAAGAAGCTTCTTGCGCTGTACCCGTATTGATTTCATCATTGAAAGTGACTGAATTCATGGATGGTCCAGCGCAAGCCGCTCTTTTTGTTAAACAGTTCAACCCTGGCCGGATCAGGCGGCCACCTCGATGCGCAGCAGCTCGGCGCCTTCGCTGACTTGGTCGCCAGGCACATACAGCAGCTCCAGCACCACGCCATCGCCGGGGGCGGCAATCGTGTGCTCCATCTTCATGGCCTCCATCACCGCCAGCGGCTGGCCCTTGCTGACCTTGTCGCCGGCCTTGACGGTGAAAGACACCACCTTGCCGGGCATGGGCGCCGTCAGGCGGCCGCCTTCATGGCCTGTATCGCCCGCATGGGCCAGTTGGTCGACCACGGTGATCTGGGTGCTGCCCGCCTCGGTGAAGATGGACAGCTGGTCGCCCTGGGCATGGACCACGACCACCGTGCGCTTGCCGTCCAGGCCCAGCTCCAGCCTTCCGTCTGCCAGTGCGCGCCACTGCAGCGTGGCATCGATGCGGCCTTCGCCCTCGCCAATGCCGAGCTGATAGGTCTGCGCCGCCTGCGTGCCGCGGCCGTAGGCCAGGCCGGCCGTGAAGTCCTCGCCGCGGTAGGCAAAGCCGAAGGCACGCACATAGCGGCCAGATATGCGCCAGCCGTCGCGTCGGCTGAAGGGGTCGGTGCCCTGGCCTGCCTGCT